>CALGHE010000133.1 GCA_937915765.1 uncultured Bacteroidales bacterium
TGAAATTCTTTTCGGACCATCTATATATTTGTCTATCTCCTCTTTGGTTGGAGCATTTTTAAAACTGTAATGAGGATATAAGTCTGATTCGTTAAAAACAACTAAAAAAGTATCCTTGGGATGAAATTTTTTAGAGGAATTTCTTTCTCCTTTTATTACCTTTCCATCCACATCTTTAAACCAATAATAATAGGTAGTCCTATATCTATACTTCGAGCTTTTTGATTCTATTTTCGATGAAACAAAGGCGACTGTCACACAGGGTTTATCACATGTCTTTCGTCCTATCCAGTCAATTAATAACTGAGATTCAAGACAAACAAATAAATATATAATCCACAATGGATTAACTCTATCCAAACAAATAAGGATCAAAACAAAAACACAGGAAATACATAAACACAGAAAGAAAACAAGAAAAGCTATATCTACCCCAGACAAAAAAGTCAGTGAATCATATAACTCAAAATAAAAACAAATAGGGTTAATAAAAAAATTAACAATGGCTAATATTTTCAGAAGTTTAATTAATATTTTTTCTAATGCTTTTCTCATTGCTCCTCAAATTCTTTAATTTTACCTAATATATCTTCATCAATAAAATTTTCAAAAGCATCAACACCTTTTTTTAAGACATCAGTAATAGCATCTTGACTTACATTTTTTACCATATCTTCAGCAAATTGCACAAATTCATATTCACCTTTAAATTCACCATAGCTATCTTTAATTTCTTTTAGTTTATAAAGGTTAATAGAAAATTCACCACCATTTTTATGAGAAAATGCGCAAATTTTAGTTCCATCCTTATTTCCGCAACACTACATTAATAAAACTTTTTTAAAATCCTGAGCAACAAAAAGTTACCCAGGTTTTTGTCGTGTCAGAAAATTCACTTATCTTAGTGTTGCAATAAAAAAACAAATTTTCTATTGACACGAAACATAATATGGCAAATATACGAACAAAATCCGACAAAATCACCCCTTTCGGAGGCTTATTTCCAATCATGGAGCGTTTTGACGCTCTCCTGTCAGAAACTATAGACTCGACACTTGGTCTGCGGATAACACGCAACGGCTACAGCAAAATCTTCCGCTCGCTCATGTGCGCCTACCTCTGCGGAGGCTCGTGCGTGGAGGACATCTCGAACGCCATCGGGCAGTTCGGGCTAAATGTCGCCAGCCGAGTCAAGGCGTTCGTCTTCAAGTTCGTCTCCGTCCCTGCGAAATGGGTCCGCATGGCAAGGCAGCACGTGCTTAACATATATACCTCCAATCCCGCATATGCCAGCCTCTTCAAAAAAGAATCCGGATAACTTTTTCCCTTTGCGGAATAACAGCGTATTGCCTCAAGTCGCTTTGTGGGGCAAGGGGAAGATGTGTCTGCAAGCCTCCATTTTATTGATAACTCACTCGAAAATGTTTGTTGCCACGCTTTTTCAAAGAAATAGAAATTCCTCAGTCGTTTTTTTGTTGCGGATTTGTACGCATGTGCAAAGCATAAAAAAATCAAGGGAAGCTTCACAGCTTCCCTCAACCCATTTAACCTAAACCTTAACTATGAAAAAAATCTACCTGTTTTGTTTGCTTGGCACAAAGATAAGGACTTTTTTATTTAATCTCCAAATTTTTTACGTGATTTTTGTCAAAAAAATGTAATTTTTTTTGATTTGGGTCATAAAATGTCCTGTTTTGGGCTTTTTGTCATAAAATTTATGATTTTTTAGAGTTAAAAAATTATTTTTGCACGAATTAATAAAGAGGAAATTTGAGACAGACAAGTATGGATGTTAAAGATAGATTAAAGCAACTGAAATGCTGCATTCTTATTCCTACGTATAATAATGAGCAGACGGTACGCTCTGTTGTGGAACAGGCGCGGGGTGTTTGTTCTGACGTTGTTGTGGTTAATGACGGGGCGACAGACTCTACAGCCAGTGTGCTGGATTGTATCGAGGGCATAACGGTGTTGACGCACGAAGAGAACAGGGGCAAAGGTGAGGCTCTGAAGACCGGTTTGCGTTTTGCTGCTGAAAATGGTTTTGACTATGCAATCGCAATGGATTCAGATGGTCAGCATTTTGTGGATGATGTGCCGGCTTTTGCGGATGCGTTGGAAAAAGAGCCTGGCGCTTTTATTGTTGGTGTGAGAGACTTTAATCAAGAGAATATGCCTGGCAAGAACACTTTCGCAAATAAGTTTTCTAATTTTTGGTTCCGTTTCGAAACTGGGCAGGACTTGTCGGATACGCAGTGCGGTTTTCGTTGTTATCCTCTTAAGAAATTGGAGGGCATGACTTTCATGACTGGACGGTACGAATTTGAGCTGGAGGTGCTTGTGCGTGCCGCATGGCGCGGCGTGAAACTGGTGCCGCTCCCGATAAAAGTTTTCTATGCTCCGGCAGGCGAAAGGGTCTCGCATTTTAGGCCGCTGCAGGATTTTACACGAATTAGCATACTGAACACAATTTTTGTGCTTGTCACTATTCTGTGGATTAAACCGAGAGACTTTTTCAGGTCGCTTTCAAAAAAAAAAATTGAAAAATTCATAAAAGAGAACATAACAGAGTCCGATGAGTCGAATCTCCAGATGGCTACGGCTTTGGGTTTCGGTGTTTTTATGGGTATTGTGCCGATATGGGGATGGCAGATTGTGGTGTCTCTTGCTCTTGCTCATTGGCTTGGGCTTAACAAGATTTTTGTCTTTTTTGCGTCGAATATAAGTGTTCCGCCAATGATCCCTTTTATCTTGTACGGCAGTTACTACACAGGAGGGTTGCTGCTGGGCAGACCGGACAAGCCTGATTTCAGCAACATATCGTTAGAGTCTGTAAGTGCGGATTTGTTGCAGTATGTGTGTGGCAGCATGGTGTTTGCGTCTGTCTGCGGAGTGGCGGTTTTTGTGCTCTCTTATCTGCTGCTGTTAGCCTTCAGGGATAGCAGGGAGGGAATATGAGCTTGTTTTTGCAGATCAGTTTTTTATGGCAAATGTTGCTTGTGTGAATAATTTTCACGAATATTGCGGTTGTCATTTAATTTAAGGTTATTATGGAAAATAATATAATCATGCCTCCGTATCTGCGTGGTGGCGACAAGGTAGTTATACTCTCTCCGTCGGGGGCGATTGAGTCTGCTTTGATAGACGGGGCGGCGGACGTGCTGCGCTCATGGGGTTTGCAGGTGCGCATAGCGCATCATGCGAAAGGTAAGTTCGGCAGGTTCTCTGGCACGGACAGTGAGCGGCTGGAGGATTTGCAAAACGCTCTGGATGATGACGAAGTGCGCGTTATAGTCTGTAGCAGAGGAGGTTATGGTGCTGTCCGCATTCTTGATAAACTGAATTTTGAAAAGTTTAGAAAAAGCCCTAAGTGGCTTGTCGGGTTCAGCGACATAACAGCTTTGCATTCTGCTATACAGGCGAACGGATTTGCTTCTGTTCATGGAATAATGGCAAAGGCGATAGCTCAGATGGATAATCAGCCGATGGTGGTTGACGCGTTGCGCAAAACATTGTTTGGCATTGATGCGGTGAACTACCAGATAGAATCTCACAAGCTTAACCGAACTGGCGAGGCTAAAGGCGTGCTGGTTGGCGGAAACCTTTCTGTTCTTTACGGATTGAGAGGCACGCCTTTCGACATAAATCCGGAAGGTAAGATTCTTTTTATAGAAGATTTAGGCGAACGCGCTTACCATATAGACAGAATGGTGCAGAATCTCAGGCTGGGAGGCGTCTTTTCTAATATTTCAGGATTGATAGTTGGTCATTTGTCTGATATTGACGTGGATACGTCGTTTGGAGATTCGGTGGAGGAGATTATATCGGCTGCGGTTTCTGATTATGATTATCCTGTCTGTTTCGGTTTCCCGGTGGGGCATGAAGACCTGAATTTTCCGCTGATTTGCGGAGCGACCGTGCGTCTGGAGGTCGGAAGTCAAGGCGCAAGGCTGCAAAATGGCTTGAAAATGGGTCAGAAAGACTGATTTTTTGATGAAAATCAATTTTTTTCGAGCAAAAATGTGGAATAGATTTCTTTTTTTTGATAAATGTTTATACCTTTGCAACGTGAGGAACTAAATTTGTAAGGTTGTTATTTTAATTTTAATTTTGGGGTGTCTTTGTTCTTTCTATATACTTTCGGGTACAGATGGATTTTCGTTTGAGTTTTGCTATCAGAACGTCAAATGAAACCTTTAATATATTACAGGACTTTTATCTTAGTTTATTTTATTATTTTAACAGAACAGTTTTCATACTTAATTCAAATGTTGGGAAGCCTTTAATTGTGTTCAGATTGTATTTGTTTTTGAAGCAAATTTAATTCAAAATGAAAGGGGCAGGGAGACTTGCCTCTTTGTTTTTTTGCGTAAAAGGTATGTGAGAAAACTTTTTTTTGAGGTGAATGCTAAAAAAAAAAACAGATAAAACGCAAAATCACAATTTTATTTTTATCTTTGCGATTGCTGAGTGAATATCTTTGGAATGATGAGATCTTGAAATAGTGACGTAAGTTATGAAAGGTTTATTATTCGCCATATTGGGAGGTTGTTTTGTGCTCTCTGCAGTTTCTTGTTGTGAGTGGGAGTACGTTTATGTTTCGGGAGAGAGGGTTACCACGGAAGATCACAGACGTTGCTTTCAGGTGAAAGATGCATGGAAAAGAAAGTCCGAATGGCAGCCGTATTGCGGGGTTGTTGAGAATTTCGATTTCAACGAAGATTACAGGCAAATTTATTTGCTGCGCGTGGAAAAGTTCGATCCGTCTCATGACACGATGAAGGTAATCAAACCCGTTGCTTCGTCCATGTCGGATAAAAGAATTAGAGAGATAAGAGCTAAAAAGAAAAATATTAGAGAAGATTAATATAAATTTATAAGTTATGAAAAAGCTTATTATTTGTGCCATATTGGGTTCTTTTGCGTTTTCTGCTTTTCCGCAGGAATTTATGAAAGTTTCAGGGGAAAAGATTATCACAGAAGACCACAGACGTTGCTTTCAGGTGAAGAAAGGTTATAAGAGGAAGGACAAAACAGAGTGGCAGCCATTCTGCGGGGTTATCAAGAACTTCTATTATGATCCGGGTTACGAGTACACAATGTATGTGGAAAAATTTGACCCTACTCTTGATACAATCACTGTAATCAAGACTATTGCTCGTGACAATAGTGACACGTACCGTAAGCAACAGAAGGCAAGAGAAGAGAGAGAAAGAAGAAAAGCTATGAACGGAGGCATCTGATTCCGTTATTGTCTCTGTTTTTTATTGCATAACACATAGTCGGAGGTTTGTTTTGACAAACTTTCGGCTATGTGTGTTCCTGTAAATTGCAGTTGCTTTTTGTGAGAAAATGTTGTAAAACATAACGATTTTGTTTTGACTTAACGCTTTTTCTGCTATCTTTGTATCAAACTCATTTAATAACTCTAAAAAGATAAATTGAAAATGGCAGATATTTCAAGTTTGATTAAACAGTTTGCGACCGAAGCAGTTGCTGGTAAAATAGAAATTCCGGAAAATATCAAAGATAAAGTCTTGGGCGGAATATCAGATTCTATATTTGACAGCGTAAAGCAGACAGCGCAGAAATCTGGAGGAATACAGCAAATCACAGAGCTTGTGACCGGTGCTACAAGCGCGTCTTCAAGCCCGATTACATCTTTAGCGTCAAAAATCTTCCAGTCTGGTGTGGCAGAAAAGTTAGGCCTTTCGCCTGCAGTCACAAGCGCTATCACAACGATGCTTCCTACTATTATAGACAAATTGAAAGATTTGGACCTCGACGAAGTGATCTCGGCAGTAGGAAAGTCAGACGCGGCTCAGGGTGCTTTGAAGAAAGTTGCAACTAGTATTTTTGGCAAGTTGTTTGGCAAATAATTTTGACAGTTAATAAATGTGAGCAGGTGGCGCGGCTTTGTCGCGCCACCTTTTTTGCGTGCGATTGTAAAATCGACTGGTCCGACATAGATTTTCCTGAGTTTTATGCAAATCAAAAGGAAAGACGATAGATTGTGCCGAATTTTAATTTTTTGCGGTTTTGTTTGCATATATCAAAAACTTGCATAACTTTGTTAGTTCCAAATATATAAGGATTACGTGGCGATTTTTAACGAGTTTGGGTTTATGAAACAGTTTTATATATTATGCATATTTCTTTCTGCTTTGGCGGTTGAAGTTTTTTCCCAAAGTATGACTATATCTGGAGGAAACACGCACGGTGTTGTGATTTGCTCGGAAGGTTTTTTGTATGGGTGGGGGTTGAATAACAGCTCTACTCAGAAGGGCTTGTTAGGCCTTGACCCGGAAGACCCGACATATACTACCGCCGATAAAGTTTTCTCTCCATCACGCGTGAAGACTGATAATCTGAAGTTCTCTCAAGTGACGGCAGGCTCTGGTGCTTCGGCTTTGGCTCTCTCTTGCAAGTCTGTGGTTTATGCGTGGGGCGATAACGAGAACAGACAGTGCGGGCAAGGCTCGCTTGCAGCAAATGTGATTGAAAAACCTATGCCAGTGCTAAAAGGGCAAACCAAAGGTTACACTGAAGATGGCGAAGAGGGTGGCGATTATCTTGGCGGCGTGGTCTTTGTGTCTGCGTCAACGGCAGCCTCTTTCGCTCTGATGGACGACGGCCGTGTTGTTGGCTGGGGCGGCGCGATGAACTTCTCGGCAGCGTGGACCCAGAGCGTTTGCGAATTGCCGACTTACATCAAAGATTATAAAGGAAATGACCTGAAAAATGTTATACATATAGCGGCAGGAGATGATAATTGTTATTTCCTTGTGGATGAGGACGGCGACGGTATGGGAATGGTCTATTCTATTGGCGGTATTAACGGACGTGGCGATTCTGGAGACGGAACAGAGGAGGCTCCGGCTGAATATGCTGCTCCGTTGACGGTGGCAGCTCCTGTGCTTGATGCGGAAACTATGTTGCCTATTGATAATATTAAAATGTCTGCTGCTGCCGATGTCGCAGGGTTTGCTGTTGATGGAAAGACCGGATATGTCTATTCGTGGGGAAAAGCTTGGGGCGGTGTGACCGGCCATGCTAACGGAGACAAGGCTACCGCTTTTGCGGAAAAGGTTGTTTCGGGTGATTATAAGGCAAAGTCGGGCGAAGAGTATCTTACTGATGTCAAAGAGGTTATCGGCGGTAAAGGTTACGGAGCGGCAGTGACTAAAGAAGGTTATCTGCTTTATTGGGGCTGTGCAAATGAAAATAGCAATGTGGAGGGCGACTCTTACTATAATGGTGGGGTTATCGCAAATGATTTTGAAGGAGTAAGCACTTCGAAGACTGGACCTCAGTTTCTGATATATTGTGACGGCGATACTGTGACGGATGCGGTGAAGATTGCTCGTGGTGACAATTTTGGGTTTATGGTGAACGCGAAGGACGAGTATTATGCATGGGGCGTGAATCAGTACGGGCAGTGCGGAGTTGGAAAAGAAGACAAAGTTTTCAAATGTCTAACAAAAATGGAGATTCCGTGCGAAACTCAGGACGCTTGTCCGGAGGCCTTTATGGTAGATGAACTGTTCCTGTGCAGAGGCAAGTCGCTAACTCTCTCTTCCGGGTTTACTGTGCCTATCGGTAAGGAAGACCGTTACTTCTTCACATGGCGCCGTAACGGAGAATTGCTGAATACAACGACTAAAAACTCATCAAAGGCAGAACGTGCTGCTGACGTGTTTAACAAAACGGAGATTGAGGTTGCGGAAGATGGTGAGTACAGCGTTGAGATTGAGTATATATCTGGCAATGTGCCTTGTAATAGTTGCGAGGTTGTTAAAGAGAGCGTGGTTGTTAAGTTTAAGGATATGCCAGTGGATACTTTGCAGCCTCTTTCGTGTGTGGCAAGTCCGATGAGTCCGGTTGCTGCAGATCAGGTCTGTTTTGGCTTTAAGTCGAAATATGCAAAAGACAGCGAATTTCTGGTCTTCGCTTCAGAAGAGGGTGGCACTGCATTGGATACAATAAGATGCTCGGCAGACAGTCCCGCCGCATCGTTCTGTGTTACAGGCAATAATGTGACGGCAGAAAAGGTGAAGAACGACACTTTGTACACGATTTGGATAGAGGATGCAACGAAAGAGCACGGCTCGGTGATGGAAGGCTTTACGGAAGGCTCGGAGGTTTGCAACCAGTTTGTCACCGCTCAGTTCATTGCGTTTGAAGACCTTGTGATAGACTCTGTTGACGTGCATCTCGGAACACATTACGGAGAAAAGGAAAATGTTGTTTATGCAGTGGTTTACGGGGCCGCTAAAAATGCTCAGGGACAGTATGTGGCAGACTTGGATAATGTTATTGCAAAAGGTGAGCCTGTTTCTGTTGTTGTTCCGCAAGCGGGTGAGATTTTCTCTATACCTGTAAATATTAAGCTGGATGGACATACTAGAGGAACGATGTATTTCTTTGGTGTGGAAACTGAAGGTGAGGCGTATCTCAAGATGATGTCGTCTGCAAATTCATATCCGTTTGAGGATAATTTGACAGGAAGCGTGCTTGTTGTAAAGCAAGCTTGTCAAGGAACTCAGCTCTATTCTGGCTTTGGACCTTTCGGAAATGTATCTTTCAGCAAACTTACATCTTACGATTGCGGGCGTATTGCTTTGACTTCAAAATATTGGTGCCCTCCTTGCAAAAAACCTGATGCGAACGCTAATGGCGATTATTTTAAAATTAAATCTTCGCAATCTGTAAAAGAAGATACGGTGCATTTGTGCAGAGAAAGTGAGGCTGTGACGTTTATGGTGTCGTTGCAGACAAGCGATGCTGATGCTAAATTTGATGTTCTTTGGTTCGACGACGCAAAAATGGTTGACGAGTATGCGCTGAAAGAGGATTTGAATACTATGTTGTCGTCGTACAAAATCGCATGGAAGGATATTCCGGAGGGAGCGACGAAGACTGTTTACGTGAAAGTGAGGGATAACGAAGACCCGAACTCTGCAGGCTGTTGGATATATGATAGTATAAAAATAAAGGCGAATAAAGTTCCTTTGGTTCCGGAGATTGAAGTGCTGCCGTTTTGTGAAGGTTCTTTGCAGGCTGCGGATATTGAAGGAATACAGAATAAATTCAAAACAGACACGCTTTCTGTTGCAGCATATTTGAACGGAGCGGAGTTTGACTGGTCAACTCTGAACTCATTGCCGGGTGGTGATGTCTCTTTGAGACTTTTGCCACAAGATTTGCAGTCGGGTTGTGTTGGAGACTCTTCTGATTTCTTGTTTACGGTCAATGCTTTGCCTGACGCGCCTGAGGCTCCGGGGTTGGATTTGCTGAAGGAGAACGCGTTTCAGTATATTGATGGAGCTGCAGTTGCTCTGAGCGGACATAAGGTGCTTTGGTATAAGGATGCTGTTGGTGGCATAGGCTCGGAAGAGGCTTTTGAACAAGACAGAAGCGTGGCTGATTCTTTCTTCTACTGGGCAAGTCAGATTAATGAAACTACTAAGTGTGAGAGCGAGCGCGTAAGGGTTGTTGTGACGGTGAACGATGCTCCAAAGCCGGAGGTGAGAGACTCCTCTGTCTGCAATGGAGATGAAATTGATGATTTGGCAAGTCTGGTGACAAAGAAGTCTGATATTTATGAGCTTTACTGGTATGATTCTAAAACAGCGGAGAAGGGCAGCGGTTCAAAGGTGCCTCCTGTTTTTGACGGAACGAAATTGGGCAAGAACGTTTTTTATGTAAGTCAGAAAAATACGGAGACGGGGGCTGAGAGTGAAAAGCAGGAACTCGTTGTCTATGTGTATGATGTCAAGAAACCTTCTGTTGAAGATTTGAGGTATTGCGCAGATGAAGAGTCTCCCGAACTTGCCGCTGTCAGCGTGGTTGACGAGGAGAATTATTATTACGCAAATGGCTTTGTCTGGTATAGCGAGGGTATTCAGGAAAACTCTGTGCCGAAGGTCAGCACTAACGTAGGGCAGACTGAGGTTTTCAATTATTCGGTAGGGCAAAGCTTTACAATGGACAATAAGCGAGTTTGCTACGGAGATACAGTGTCCTTCACCGTAACAGTTGCGAAAATGTTGCCTCCAACTGGTAATTTTGACGTTGATTATATAAAGAGCGAAGGGGCAGACAATGGAGGCGTTTTTGCAGATTTGCTTAAGCAGAACCCTGATGTGGCAAATCCGACTGAGTCCAATGTGCTTGTCTGGTATGATGAGAATAAAAATATTATAGGAGATGGAACAAAGGCGCCTTGTCCGCCGTACAATGCGGATGTGCCAGTTGGTGTGGATGAGGTTTTCAGATATTATGTTTCTCAAAAGAACGAAGATGGCTGCGAAAGTGTTTTGAAAGAGGTTGTGGTGACAGTCAGCTCCACTCCTCGCCCGAAAGTGGAGCCTGTGTTCTACTGTGAAAATGCGGAGGCTAAACCTCTGGTGGCAAGTATAAATTTCGTAGAACCGTATGAAGAGTCGGACTATAAGTTGATCTGGTACAGTAAAAATCCGGCAGAAGGTGGTGCAGAGATTGTGGATGAGATTGTGCCTTCGACGGAGTTGAGCGACCCGAATTTGGTGGAGGAGACCAAATCCTACTATGTTGCGCAATACAATGTTAATGATGAAGATAATGTGAGCGCTCCGAGCGAGATAAAGGTTACAGTGTATGCGAAGCCGCGTCTGAAAACTGACCGTCCGGCTCCGGTTTGCGAGGGAACAATAAATCTTGTTGAACAGTGGTACGTGAGCAACAAGGTCTTTATGAAGGTTGAGGCTGAGTATGTTGAAAATGGCGGCAATGAAGTGGTGAACGAAAAGGCTGTAGGCGAGTCTGGCGAATATTCTGTGAGAGGTTATTTCCCTGTGAACGATGAAGAGTGCTCGTCCGATTTTGAAAAGATTGTGGTGCAAATAGATACGCTTGACGGTGTGACTGTTGACGGTGTGGCGACCGCTTGCCCTAATTCTATTGTGGAATTGTCTGGCAAAACAGCGTATTCAACAAATAATGTTGATTACTATTGGGCTGATGCGAACGGTGACACAATTAAATCTTTGACGTTTGTTTCGCCTGAATTGGGTAGCACGGTTGGCGAGGAATATCATTTTACAATGTTGGCAAGGTCTGGTTCATGCATGGATTCTGTTGACCATAAGGTTGTTATTGGAGATGGCGCTGTTGACGGTGTGCTTGTTTTTAAAGAGGAGGGAAATACGGAATCTCCAAAAAGATTCACAGCAAGCAGCAATAGTATGAAGTTCTATAGTTGCGGGAATGAAGTTGAAGTTGATGCGTCTGAAGTTATAAATACAAATGAAATTGATGGAGACGCTTTTAGATGGTATGACAGAAATGGCAAACTGATTGGGTCTGGCAAACAGATGGTGATGAATTTGCAGCGTGGCACTCATGCTTTCAGACTTAGCTATTCAAATAAGTGCAAAACGTCTATAGACTTCTCTTTTGTTTCTGACCCATTAAAGGTTGTGCAGAGCGATCAGCCTATGTCCATCTGCGAAGGTGACACATTTAAGTCTGAACTTGAAATTGTGTGTGATGCGGAGCCTGTTGTGGAATGGTATAAGAATGATGAAAAATTAGCCATTTCATCGAATAAAATAGAGTTTGACAATGTGGACGAAACTGTTGGGGGAATTTATAGGTATAAGGTGTTTACTCGAGGTTGCGTTGTTGAAAGTCAGTTAGGAAACGAGCCTTTGACGGTTAGGCCTTATATTAAGTTTGCTGCAGAAAAAAATGAGTATGTGGCACGTTATGATAGTCTGTTGGCTATCAAATTGACTATGAAGGAACCGGAGTCCTTGCCTGCTGAAATTGCGTGGATTGAAAATAATAAGACGATTTCGCGAAGTAAAGATATTTCGTTTAATGTAAGAAGAGACAGAAACTTGTATGTTGAAATGTCGGATCCGGAGTATTGCAGTGCTTCAGAGTCTATAAGTGTTAAGGTTGATGCAAGGCTGGCCTTAAATACTGTAATTTTAGATTCGAACAATGGAATTGCTAAAGACAAAATATGTTATGGAGATAACGCAGTTCTTGTTATTGACACGGCAGGTACGGGCAGATTCGTTTTTGCTGATAAGGTGCGGCTGAAGGTTACGGAACTTACGGATGTGGACTCTAAAATTTTGTATGACTGGCATTTGAAAGATGGAAAACTAAATTTGGCAATATCTCCAAAGTCTGATGCTGAGTATATAGTTGAATTTGTATATAGAGAGGGCGAAGGTGTTGACGAACAGAGGATTGTGAGGAGAGAAAAACTGACGGTGGCTCCGCCTGTGTTGATTGATCTTCCAGTAGGGCTGAGGGCTTGCGAAGGTGATATAGTGGAAATATCGGCAATGAATGTGTCTCCTGCAGACGCAAAACTGAGCTGGAAGCCTGATGCTTCGATAGTGAGCGGATTGACTAATTCAAAATCCATTAAGGTTGAGGCTGTTTATGAGAAGTCTGAGAGTCATTCTTTCACAAAAACTTATACTCTTGTTGCGTCCTATGCAGATTGTCAGGACCGTGAGTTTGTTGTTAACCTAAAGGTTGACGAAGCCCTGAAAGGAAGAATCGAAGGTGCGGACAGAATTTGCGAAGGGTCAATGGCTGAACTTGATGCATCTTCATTCGACGCGGTCAGGTATGTGTGGTATTCAGAATCATTTGAGGGAGAAAAACAGTCTGCAAAGATTTCGATTTCGTCAGAATATGATACTTATTATCAATTGTTTATGGAAAGAGGCCTCTGTTCTATGGTTTTAGACCATTTTGTGGAGGTTACAACTGTCCCTCATATAGAAAAGGTTGATTCTGTTAATTATCAGGATGTTGAGGTTGTTCTAGCATCATCGTTAGGAACGCCTCCGTTCAGTATTTGGATAGATGATAAGCAGCAGGTTGGTCAGAACCCGTTGAAAGAGAAGGTTGGATATGGCAAACATACAGCATATGTGGTTGATGATGTGGGCTGTTCTGATAAATATGAGTTTGAAGTAAAGGCTCCTGCTCTTAGTATTCCTGTGGCAGTCTCTCCTAATGGCGACGGAATAAACGAAACATTTGAAATTCCGGCAATTTCAGAGGCTTATCCTGATGCTAAAATAAAGATTTATGACAGATTCGGAAAGAAACTTGCTGAATATAGGGGTGATGCTGGAGCTTGGGACGGAACGTACAATGGTATGCCGATGCCGTCAACCGACTATTGGTATGAAATAGAGATAAAGGAGCTCTCTAAAACTTATACGGGACATTTCACGCTGATTAGACAGTAGGAACTTTATAAAAAAAGGGCGTAGAGATAAATCTGCGTCCTTAATTTTTGTTAAAAAAAGGATATGTTTGTGCTGAAGCCGCAAATATTTATATCTTTGCAAGACTAAAAATTCTACTTATTATGGCAACAATAATAGCAAACCCCATATACGACTCGGTGTTCAAGTTTCTGATGTCCGACCACCGCGCGGCGTGCGTCATACTGTCCGACATGCTCCAGCGCGAGGTTGTCGAGGTCACGATGCGCAACAACGACTACGTCAAGAAGCTGAACAGCGACATCACTGTTCTCCGCATAGACTTCGGCGCGAAGGTCCGCGAGTCGGACGGCACAGTGGAGAACGTGAACATCGAGCTTCAGAAGGCGTGGCTCACGACCGAGGTCATGCGCTTCCGCAAGTACCTTGCCCAGCAGTACCAGAGCGAGGACAACCGTTTCATCATCCAGGACCGTCCGCTCCGAGACAAGCCGCTGCACATGGTGAACATCTATCTGCTTGGACATAACGTCGAAGGGCTTGACCAGCCTGTCACGTACGTCTATCCGCGCATGTTCGACCAGCACGGCGAGGCGATAGGCCGCGCCGTTCGCGACGTGGACTTCGTCAACGAGCTTGTGCACGACATGATCATCGTCCAGATTCCCAAGCTGACAAAGATGTCCGTCAGGACCCGCCTAGACAAGCTCCTGACCCTGTTCGACCAGGCCCAGACCCACGGCAGCACCCACGAGCTCAGCGTTGACGAGAGCTCCTACGTCGGCGACCACCGCTACGTGCTCAACCGTCTTGTCTATGCCAAGTCCGACGAGAGCGTCTGCAAGGACATGGACCTGGAGGACGAGTTCCAGACCGTCCTTGAGCGCTGGGAGCAGACGGAAACGGAGCTGAAGAGCAGGATTGCGGACAAGGACAAGCAGCTTGCAAGCCAGCAAAGTCAGCTGGCGAGTCAGGAAAAAGAGCTGGAGACAAAGGATAGGCAGCTTGCAAGCCAGCAAAGTCAACTTGCTGACAAAGACAAGCAGCTTGCCGACCAGCAAGAGCAGCTAGCCGCCTCCATCCGCCTTCTGAAGTCACTGAACTTGCCAGACGAAGAGATAGCAGCAAAGCTCGGCATTTCGCCGTCCGAAGTTAAACGATACTAAAAAAGAATGAAAATATTTCATCCCAAGCGTACTCTGGAATAAAAAAGAGTGCGCTTTTTCTATTCAAAACCATTTGTTTGAATAAAAAAACAACAAGTTTTAGCCGAAACTTAGATAATTTATTTGTATAAATCAAATTGATTTGTAAATTTGCAGACTGCAGATTGTATGTCTGCAAATATTATGGTATATAAATTATAGGGCTATTGATTAGAAATTAATTTATTATGAAAAAAAGATTTTATATTTTATGGCTTTTATTGCTGAGTATAGCTATAGAGGCCTATCCACAGAGCAAAACAATATCTGGTGGAAATGACCACGGTTTGATTATTTGCGCTCAAGGTTATCTTTATACATGGGGTAACAATTTCAGCGATGTAATTGGGGGGCCATTGTTAGGTATAGACCCTGATGTGCCTGGCAATACTCCAGATGCGAAAGTCGTTTATTCTCCTCAGCGAGTAAAGACAGGAAATCTTACGTTCAGCATGGTAACTTCAGGGTCTGGTGCATTTAACCTTGCTCTTTCATGTCATAACGTGGTTTATGCATGGGGAGAAGATAGCCAGCATGGTTGCGGACAGGGAGCGAATACAGCGAGTGCTGTTGTGAAATATCCGGTGCCTGTATTAAAAGGTGAGACTCCTGGTTACACAGAAGATGGGCAGCCTGGCGGTGATTATTTAGGTGGTGTTACTTATATTGCAGCTTCTACTAATTCAGGATTTGCTATTATGGACGATGGAAGAGTTGTAGGTTGGGGTAATGGTTCTTGGAATCCAAATACAGGTGCTGCAGCTGCTGTTCCTGCCTACATAAAGGATAAGGCTGGTAATGATTTGCAAAATATCACTCACATTTCTGGTGGTGACGACAACTGTTTGTTGCGTGATGCAGATGGTAATTTGTACGGAATTGGACCTTGGAATGGGTCTGGTAGAAATGTTACAACTACATATGCAGTGCCTGTTGTTATGGAGGAAACCGGAGAGCCTTTGAAGGATATTAGAATGTCTGCAGCAGGTGACGTTTGTGGTTTTGCAGTTACAGGAGATGGTTATGTTTGGTCTTGGGGTAATGGAGGTTGGGGAGGCTCAACTGGACAGTCAAAGACCGGTTTGAACCATTATGGTGCTTTGAGGGTTTGTTCTGGTGAATATGAAACAATTTCAGGTGAAGAGTATTTGACAGATGTAAAAGAGGTGATTGGTGGTCGTGGACATGGTGCTGCTGTGACAAAAGAGGGTTATTTGGTGTATTGGGGCTGTAACGACGATAATGGTGGTGTTGCTCCTGCGACTAACATCCCTGCAGATTATAAAGTGTCACAAGGTGTGAAACCTATATTGGCTCGATATTGTGATGCGTCAGGTAAACCAGGTGAGCTTGTGAAGGATGCGGTGAGCATCTCTCGTGGAGATAACTTTGATTTCATGGTTAATGATAAGGATGAATTTTATGTTTGGGGATTGAATGACCTTGGTCAAACTGGAACTGGAGATAAGTCTGTGGAAACTTACAACTGTTTGATTAAGTTGGAAACCATCCCTTGTGAAATTCAAGATGGATGCCCTGAGGTCTTTATGATAGATAGATTGAAATGTCCTGGTGAAATGATAGAACTGGATTGCGGATTTGTTATTCCAAAAGGTAAAGAGGATCGTTACTATGTACAGTGGTTCTTAAATGATGAATTGCTTAATACATCTAAGTTGGTATTGTCAAATCAAGGAACTCCGGCTTATGACAAATCGTATGATAGCGACCCTTATAACAAAGCTGCGATAGAAATTACAGAACCGGGACGTTATAAGGTTATCGTTTATTATGTAGGTGTAAATATTCCTTGTGATGCTTGTGATCCAGATTCTATTGAAATAGAGGTTACTGATATGAATATGCCGATTGACACAATTGTAACTACAATGAATTGTGTGGCAGAACCATTGAAGCCAACTTCAAGTGATAATATTTGTTTTGAGGCTGTTGTGAATGACAAATTCTATAACTCAAAGCAAAATGTGACTTTCGCAGCGTTTTCTACTGTTGATTCGAAAGATACATTGGAAATTATTGAAACTACAGGAGGTGGAGGTGAAATCAGTTTTTGCGTAACTGGTGATAAGATTGCAGCTTCGGAAGTGCATGATAATTCTGGAGACATTAGCAAAGATACAACTTATACCGTATGGTTGGAAGATTTGACTTCTTTTGAAACGTATTTGTTTAAAAATCAGAAAGCTGTAGATGCTGGTTCGTTCCAGAGTTATGGTATCCTTTTGGATTTGTATTCTGATTCTGATTTGAAGTCTTTTGACATATTTGCGAAGGGGTATTCTGGAACTTCAGAAATTTCTGCTACTCCTGTTATTTATACAGTGGCAAAAGATGATAACGGGAAGTATTACCCAGATAAAGTTTTTTGGACAGGAAAGGCTCAGACTTTTGAAATAACTTCTGACGGACCAAATCAGTTGACTGTTGAGTGTGGCGTTCGTTTGACCGGTATTGCTCGAGGAACTCGTTATATTTTGGGTATGAATTTCAAAGGTAATTGCAACATTTATACTTATGATACACCTGCAAGTAAACAGAATATGCCAGATTTTGTTACTCCGGTAGAAGATTCGGAGGGGTTTGGTATTTTTGCAATGGGTGCTACAGCTAACAGCTATACGATTCAGGCCAATGGAGCAGATAAGTCTTGCTATACTAATATCACATTTGGAAAACTTACTGACTACGACTGCGGACGTATCATGCTTACTGCTCAGTACGGTTGTCCTCCATGTAACAAGCCAGACTTGAATGCAAACGGCAAGTATGTGGAAATTGTTCCGTCTGTAGAAAAGAGCGCAGATGATGAGATGGTGCATCTTTGCAAAGGTTCGTCTGTGGAGCTTGCTGTGAGCGATGTTAAAAACACAACAAAAACTGATGCGGCTTTTGACATATTGTGGTTCGAGAATGAAGCTGATTTCGCAGATGACGACAAGGCTATCAAGTCTGATGTTACTGGTAAAGCAACTGAGTCTGCTATAACTGTGGCTTGGGAGGATTTGACTCCGGGCGAAAAGAAAACTTACTACGTGAAGGTGCGTGACCACGAGAAGTCTGATGCGGCTGCATGTTATGTGTTTGACTCTGTTGTGGTGATGCCGGACACAGTGCCTGTTGTGCCGGAAATAGAGATCGAGCCGTTCTGCGCTGGTAAGTTGGACGATGCCGGCAAGGCTGAAATTGAAAGCACGTTTGATTTCTCGGCTCTTGAATACTCTTTTGTAATCAAGGACGCTTCTGATGCGGAGATTGAGTTGTCTGCCCTTGTAGGAGGCATCAACGAGATGGAGGCTGGAGAGCATACTTACAGTGTTGTTGTTACTGATGACAAGACAAGTTGTGTGAGCGAACCGGCTGAATTCACAATTACTATTTATGCAGTGCCAGACGCGCCGGCTACAAAGGTTGTTCCTCTTTTGAAAGAAGATGGAGCGTCTGAATCTATAGCAAGTGGCGCTACGGCTACTGAGGGCAATGAACTTGTTTGGTACAAAGACGAGAACTTGACTAAAGGCTCGGACGAAGCTCCTAAGCAGGACCTTTCTGTTGCGGACACGTTCTACTATTGGGTTTCGCAGAAGTCTAAAGATGGTTGTGAAAGTGATACTAGCAGGGTAACTGTTATTGTGAACGACGCTCCGGTTCCTGCTGTTCGCGACACTGCGTTGTGTACTGGTATGTCAATCGCAGACTTGTCTGGGCTGGTTACTCCTCTTGACGCTACTTATACGCTTAAATGGTACTCTTCTGCGGATGCGGAAAAGGGCACCGGCTCTGACGAGGCTCCTTCGTTCTCGGAAACAGAACCAGGCGATTACCCTTATTTCGTAAGTCAGCTGAATACAAAGACTAACGCGGAGAGTGAGAAGAGCGAGTTTAAGGTGACTGTTTATGATGTGGCAAAGCCAGAAACTGACACTAAATTGGAGTATTGTATTGGAGAAGAGGCAGAAATATTGAAAGCTACAGAGGTTGAGGATGGTGATTATATCAAGTCAAGCGGATTGGAATGGTTCGCAAAAGAGCCGGCTGAAGGTGTGACTGGATCTGCTACACCTTCAACTCCTGCAACAAATAAGGCTGGTGATGTTAGTTATTGGGTTCGTCAATACTTCAAATTGCCTAGTAAGGGCGGGGCTACTTGTTATGGTAAGCCTGTTGAAATTGTTGTGACAACGAATGAAACTGAAGTGCCGGCTTCTGAAAAGTCTTATACTTATAACTATTTGAAGACTGATGTCAAGAATGGCAAGTTTGATGATTTGGTTACTAAAGACCCTAACGCGATAGTGGCAAGTGACGATTGTGAGCTTGTTTGGTTTGATGCTGACAAGAAAGAGTTGAGCTCTGTGCCGGCTCCTTCTTATGACCCTGACCAGGCTGGAGACGACCGTCAGGAATTCTTCTATGTAGCTCAGAAGAACAATACGACTGGCTGTTTGAGCGAGCTTGTCAAGGTTACGGTGAACATCAGTGATACTCCTGCTCCTATTGTTAAGGATATAAACTATTGTGAAAAATCTAAGATAGTCACTGCTTTGGCTGCTCAGATTAACGAGAGCGCTAAGCCTGCAGACCAGTATGAGCTGGTGTGGTTTGATGGCGAACCGAACAAGACTCCTACAAAGGATGCTGATAACATTTTGGATGCAGCTCCTGTGCCGGACGTTGAAGTTCCAGCTGATGTTAAGGGTGAAGGTAACCCGATGAAGATTGTGAGAACTTACTATGTTGCTCAGAGAGATAAAGAGTCCGGTGCTGTGTCTGTGGCGTCTAAAATTAATGTGACTACATATGCAAAACCGGTGCTTACAACTGATGATGCAAGCGGAATCTGTTATCCTGATAGCGCTAAGCTGGCAGATTATTACGAATGGTCGGCTGATGTTCCGGAGCTTGTAACAAAATTTTATTATGCGGATAACTCGCTGATGGGTAGCCCTAATGTGTATGAGTCTGGTCTTTACCATGTTACCGGAGAGTTTACTGTGCCATCATCAACTGAAATATGTATTTCTGATATGGAAGATATTAAGGTTACAATAGATAAGTTGGAAAATGTAGAGATTATTGCGTCTGAAACAACTTGTCCGGGCACGTCAATCGAGCTTGAGGCTTCTTCTAAAACTAATTCTGAAGATGGTTCAGATGCTGATGTTAAATATACTTGGACAAGCACTAACGGAGATAATCTTGAAGGCAAGAAGGTTAATTCTGCAGTGATGAATGGCAAGGCTGGAGACAAGTTTATGTTCGAGCTTACTGCTGTGTTTGGCGTTGGCGGTGTCTGCAAGCAGACTATCGAGCATGAGGTCACAATCGGAGACGGTCCTATCGAAGGCAATATTTTAATTTCAGAAGCTAATAATAAGGACTGGAACAATGTTAAGCTGAAGGCGACTGACCTTTCTAATACTAAGGTTTATACTTGCGGCGGCGAATTGACTTTGTCTCCAAGTATGACTAAGACTGAAGGTGATTTTGTATGGACTAAGGATGGCGCAGAGTATGATACCGGAGACGCGACAGTTACTGAGTCTGGCGTATATACTGTGACTTACACAAACAAGTGTCCAACTTCTGTTGATGTGACTGTTGTGGCAGTGCCTTTGAAGGTTACTCCTGATAACACAAGTATGCTGATTTGTGAAAATGAATCGTTCTCAGCTTCGTTAGACATTGAGTGCCCTGAAAAGGATAAGGTGAGTATAGAGTGGCTGAAGGATGGTGTGAACACTACTTCAGTCTCTGGCTCTTCTTGGTCTTTCGACCCTGCGCGTCCTGAGCACAGCGGCGTTTACAGCTATGTTGTCACAAACCGTGGTTGTGAGGTTGCGGGTAAGATTGCTAAGGGAGATCCTTTGACAGTAAGGCCTTACATCAAGTTTGGTGTGGCTCCGGAAATAAGCGGAGCTTCTGCGGAAGAGAAGTATGAGTATGTGCTTCGTCGCGACAGCTCTTTGCAGCTGGCTATCGGCTTTGATGTGCCTTCTGACGGAAACGTGGAAAGCATCAAGTGGATTGACAAGCGTGGCAATGAGGTTAGCACAGAGCCTTTGTATAATTTGACAGTTAAGGGTGACGATGTATATACAATCAAGATTTCTGACTCTAAGCATTGCGATGCAGATACTGTTGTAAAGGTTTGGATGGACGCTCGTTTGCAGATGACTACAGACCTTGTTGACGATATGTGTTACGGCGAAACTAAAGTTCTGGAGATTGACACAACTGGAACTGGTAAGTTCTACTATCCTGCAAAGAGCAGCTTGACTGTTACTGAGAAAATTAAGGGTGTAGAAAGTAAAGTTCAGGGTTGGGATATTTCTGAAGGTAAATTGAAACTTGAGGTTTCTCCTGCCGATACTGCTGTTTATACTGTCAAGTTTGAATACAGAAACGGCGAGGGTGTGGATGCTCAGTCTATAATTCTTGAAGAGACTATCAATGTGTTGCCTCCGATAGTGATTAAAGAGCCTACAGGCTTGGCCTTCTGCGGTAACGGAGAAGATGAGCTGGAAGTCGCTTTGACTGTGTCTCCTCAGGGTACTGTGATTAAATGGGACAACGAGGACGGATATATTGTGAAGGAGTCAAGTGACTCTTATACAGTAACAGTTTCTAAAGAGTTTGAAAGAGGAACAAACCATAAGGAGGCTTATTACGTGAAGGGAGTGGCTTCTTACGATGTCTGCGAAGAAAAGCCGGTAGAGGTGCTTGTTACTGTTGAAGAACCTCTTAAAGGTAAGGTTAGCGGTGACTCTATTATTTGCGAGGAAGCTTCGGCTAACTTGTCTGCTGAAGCTTACGAGGCTGACACTTATGTATGGACTGCAGAAAATGATTTCATCGGCGAAAAGATTGGCGCTGCGATAAACGTTTCTCCTGCCGAAGGTTACGCGTACTATACGGTAAATATGACTCGTGGAAATTGTAAGGCGGTTGACTACTATTCTGTAGAGGTTTCTCCTAATCCGGTGATCTCGTCTGTGGATTCTGTGAATTATCAGGATGTTGAAATCGTGGTGGATCCTTTCTACGGAAAGTCTCCTTTCACTATGTGGATTGATGATAATGTTCAGGTCAGCGGAGACCCTATCAAGACTATGGTCGGTTATGGCGTTCATACTGCGTTCGTGAGGGATACTATAGGTTGTATGTCTTCAGTTCAGTTCGAGGTTATTCCTCCTGCAATCAACGTGCCTATTGTGATTTCTCCTAACGGCGACGGCAAGAACGACTTGTTCACAGTGCCAAGCCTTTCGGAAGCTTATCCGGATGCAAAGATTAAAATCTTTGACAGATTCGGCAAGCTGCTTGTCGAATACAAAGGTTCTGCTGATGGTTGGGACGGTACTTATAACGGACAGTTGATGCCTTCGACAGACTATTGGTACGAAATTGAAATCAAGGAAATCGGCAAAACTTATGTTGGTCACTTCACTTTGATTCGTCAATAAAAAATGTTAAAGGGGCGTCTGTGGTTCTCGCAGACGCCTTTTTGTTTTTTAGCGCGGTAATATTTTTATACTAAGAAATAGAGAGATATGCTTATAGTGGATAAATTGTCGGAATATGACTCTTTCAAGAGTGTTTATCATGAGAATAGAGACGGAGAGCCGTTCCCCTCGGGCCTGGCTTTGAGGCAAATAGTGGATTTGTGCAGGTCTATATTGTTCCCCGGATATTTCGGAAATCCGATGGTTGACCGTCGGACTATAAAGTATCACATAGGCGTGAATGTGGAGCGGTTGCAGGCTCTGCTTGAAGAGCAAGTCCTGGCCGGTTTGTGCTTCGGTTGCACAGAAGAGGAGCGCTCTTTGGCAGACAAGAAGGCTGAGGCGAGGCGGGTAGCGTCTGTCTTTGTTGAGTTCCTGCCCGAATTGAGGCGTGTGCTTATGACGGACATTGAGGCGGCTTACTATGGAGACCCGGCGGCAAAGAGTTTTGCTGAAATCATTCTTTGCTATCCGGCGGTAAGGGCTATTTCGAATCATCGAATAGCGCATAAATTGTTGGAACTGGGTGTCCCTATGATTCCGCGCATGATTAGCGAAATGGCTCACTCGGAGACTGGCATTGATATTCACCCGGGCGCAACTATAGGCGAACGTTTTTCGATTGACCATGGTACCGGTGTCGTTATCGGAGAGACTGCTATCATCGGAAATAATGTGAAGATTTATCAAGGTGTGACGCTTGGCGCTAAGAGCTTCGAACTTGATGAGTTCGGGAATCCGGTGAAAAATGTGCCGCGTCATCCTATATTGGAAGATGATGTTATTGTTTACGCTAACGCTACAATTTTGGGACGTGTGACAATTGGCAAGGGGGCTGTTATTGGTGGTAATATATGGGTCACTTCTGATGTGGAACGTGGAGCTAAAGTTGTTCAATCTAAAGTTAATAGATAATGGAAAATGCAGTTTTTTTGAAAGAGGTCTCCTCTACTAACGATTATCTGAGCGGACTTGTTGCGTCGAATAGGGCGGCCCTTGCAGACGGTTTTGTGGCGCTTGCCGAAAATCAGACGGCGGGACGTGGTCAGGCTGCAAATGTGTGGGAGTCTGACTCGGGTGAGAATCTCACGTTCAGCATGGCTCTTTTCCCGGACTTCCTTCCTGTGAGGGAGCAGTTTCTTATTTCTCAGGTCGTGTCGTTGGGTGTTGTGGATTTTCTTGACGATTATTGCAAAATAGGCGCGGTGTCTATCAAGTGGCCTAATGATATTTACTGGATGGATTTTAAGGTTTGCGGAATACTGATAGAGAATGCTGTTTGCGGCAGAGAACTTAGCAGCGTTGTTGCCGGGGTCGGACTTAATATGAACCAGACAATTTTCAGGGGAGATGCACCCAACCCTATTTCGGTGAGTCAAATCACTGGCGAACATTATGATTTGGAGGCGGCTCTCGAAGTTTTGAGAGAGAAGATAATGCGGCGTTACGAAATGCTTCGTCGTGGTGAAAAGGAGGCTTTGCGCCAGAGTTACCTTAAAAGGCTTTATCGCCAGGACGGTTTTTATCCGTATCAGGATGCGGCAGGAACTTTTCATGCTGAGATTGAAGATGTGGAGCCTATAGGCACACTCCTGCTAAGGCTTGATAACGGAGAGTTGCGAAGGTATGCGTTTAAGGAAGTTTCTTTTATTTAATTATAAACGGTGAATTTATAGAACTCACCTTAAGTTTTTATATCGTGCTGAAAAAGTTAAAGACATACGCTCTTTTTATCTCTATGATGGTGGGCATATTGGCTCATCCTGTTTTTGCCCCGGTGGCATGGGTTACTAAATATATGCTTTTTTGCATGTTGCTGATAACTTATTGCAAGGTGTCGCCTCGGCAGCTCCGTTTTGAACGGATTCATTTGTGGCTCGGCGTTGTTCAGCTGTTTGGCTGCCTTTTTGTGTATGCGGTTTTGGCTCTATTTGACGTGCAGCTGGCTCAAGGCTCCATGATTTGCATCCTTGCGCCCACGGCAACGTCAGCCCCTGTGATAACGGGTTTGCTTGGCGGGTGCGTGGCCAGTTTGGTGACGTACAGCATAACAAGCAATCTGGCGGTGGCGGTGGTTGCTCCGCTGATTTTGTCGCTAATCGGAGCGCACGGGGCGGTGGCTGGCGACCTCTCTTTTTTTGAGGCTTTTGTGATTATTTGCAAGAAGGTCATGCCGCTTCTAATCGGGCCGTTCTTGCTGGCTATAGTTTTGTCTAAATTTACGCCTAAGGTTCATGAGGCTCTGAAGACCAAACAGACCATCTCTTTTTGGCTATGGGTCTTGGCTCTGGCTTTGCTTATGGGGCGGACTACAGAGGATTTGCTTGGCTTAGATGCGAAAGACAAGCTCAGGGCGGCTCTGATTGCGTTTGGCGCATTGGTGGTTTGCGTGCTGCAGTTTTGGGCCGGCAGGCGTATAGGCAGGAGGTTTGACAACGTCGTTGCCGGAGGCCAGTCTTTAGGACAGAAGAACACAATTCTGGTGATATGGATGGCTCAAACTTTCTTTGACCCGATGGTTGCTGTGGCTCCGGCATCGTATGTGCTTTGGCAGAACCTTATCAACTCTTATCAGATGTGGAGATTCCAGAGAAAGCAAATTCAAGACTAATTTATAGAACTCGCCTTATGTGAGTTGCCGTTACGCCTTTGGCTTCTCCTTTCGGTAAACCGGCAAGGTGTAGCCTAAGCTCCAGTATATGAACTGAGCCTTGCTGAAGCGTGTCGCACGTATGCCGAACGTGCCGAAGATGTTAGAGACAATGTCCGCCTTCACACCTAAAATTTGATAGAAGCGCGAGTCTCTTTCGTTGCCGTGTATCACGTTGTATCCGAGGTTGGCGAAGTAAGACACGTAAGGCAGAGTTATCTCCCCTTTCAGCCCGATGCCAACGCCAAAGCGCTCTTTCATGTCTCCTTTTATCACGCGGTCATACCAAAAACCGTCCAGTTCGTTCAGCTCGCGGCGCGCATAAGAGCCGGAACTCTCGTCGTAAAGGATGTTCAGGCTTGGCCCCCATTTGTATTTGTGTCTGTTTACGAACATAGGTGAGTAGCTTGTCTCAAGCACACGGTACTTCTGATTGAGGTATTGTGTAGGCAGCCCTGTGTTTGTGGTGCTGTAATAGACTTGTCTGGAAGAGAATGTCACCAAAAACTCATGGTCTATGCGTTTGCGCAAAGGCGGAGCGACAGGCTTTGTCTCCGGAGTTTTAGGATATCCGTCTTCATTCAGCTTGTAGTTAAGCTCCAGAAAGCCGGCAGCGAGGTTCAGCCCCTTGTTTGGCATCCTTGACGCTCCGTTAGAGAAGTGGGTCACGCCGGCGCCAAGACGGAGGTTGAAACGTCGGCTCATAGCCCAGTCGAAGAAGACCGAGCCTCCGATATGTATGTTTTCGCTTGTGCCTATGGTTATGTTATCCCGATTAGAAAATGCGTTATATGTCTTCCAGTTTGCCGAATAGCCGAGGTTGAATTCGTAATTCAGCGTGAATCGTTTGTGAAGTCTTGCAAGACGAGCTCCCTGCACAAGGAAAATGGAAAACGGATAGCCCATGCGCTTTTCGCGCAGGTTTGCAAAGTATATGCCAACACCGTTGTAAGAGTCGTGATTTATGTAGTTTAGCCAGTCGTCATGTTTTGGCTGAAGGGTGTATTTGAGCGAGTACGCTTCGTAGCCTTGACGAAATTCTTCTGATTTTATGAAGTCGTTAGTCTTCAGCGCGATTCCGTGTTCCGCCTTGAAGTTCAGCTTTCTTAGAAATTCACTTTTCGTTGTGTCTGATGCGAGGCCCGACAGAATAAAAATAACTTGCGCCAATACAGACAATAACACCTTTTTGTACATACAATAAACATATTTCACAACGCAAAGTTATTATTTTTTTCAGAGAGTTGAAAAATAAGTTTGTTATTTTGCAAATAAAATGATATTTTTGGGCTCTTGAAATGTTGTGGTTTGAAAAGTGTGGCTGATATAGTTAATTCTCTCGTCATTTTAGGAAATCCTATGTTCAGGTTGCGGAGGTCTCTTGATGTTGCTGCGGACGTGTTTTTGAAGAGATGCCGCGTAGTTTTGTGACGATGTGGAATTTTGCTGAGTTTTTTAGAGGAGACGGTGGCGGACGAGATTTTCTGTCAGAATAAGATTTAAATTAAGATAATAGTTTAACAGAATATTAATGAAAAAGATAATTTCTTTTGCTGTGATGGGGCTGCTTTCTATGCCTTTCATCCATGCTCAGGTTGAAGAACTTGAAGTGGTCGCAGACGAACCGGCTGTTGAAATCAGCGATGTTTCAGCTGAGATTGTGGACGTTCAGCCTGTAGTGCCTAAGGATACGGCGACTATTGAGTCGCTCAATACAAGAGACTCGCTTGTTCCGGAAGTTGCCATACCGGAGGTTAGGCTTATTTCGCTCGGTGTTACGGCTGGTTTGAACATGGCCGGTTACCGTACCAATATGGAGGGCGGCGGAATGAGGCTTGGCGGTCAGGTCGGCGTGAATATGGAGTTCCCGATAGGGCAGTATTTGGCAATTCAGCCAGAAATGATTCTGTCGCTTCGTGGTGGCAAGTATGACTACGCTGGTGTGTACGGAGTTAAGGAACCTGGCGAGAGCTTGCTTTACATGGATGTTCCGATAAACGTCAAGTTTAGCAAAAGAATGGGCAAGGGTCGTCCGTTTATCTCGGTGGCGCCAATGTTCAGTTTCGGCATCTACGGCTCTGCAACTTATGAGGGCGTGGGACCGGACGGCTCAGCGACTGAAACTAAGATTTCGGTCTTCCAATGTGACCCGGAACTGGAGCAGGAAGATGCAGCTTACAATAACTTCGATTTCGGTTTTTGCTTTAAACTTGGGTATGACACAGACGATTTCTGGTCTATATCGGCAGGTTACTCTATCGGCCTGACAGAAATGTACAATGTGTCGGCTGAAGAGGAAAAGTTCATGAAGAAGCACGGAGGCGAAGAACCTTCGTTGAAAAACCATAATATATTTGTGACTGTGGGCTATCGTTGGTAATTTGCCTTAAGCCGAAAGATTTGTATCTTTTGTTTTTAAAATTCATTAACTCTTTACTATATTTGCAAGGACGGAAAAATCCGTCCTTGTCAGTTTTACTAAAACGTTTAATTTGGACTCTTTTTTATCAGATTTTATAGTTGATGCGGTGCCGGATGCGAATGCTCGTCTGGCTCTGTTGCTGGTGTCGTGCGGAGTGGCGGCTTGTGCTTTGCTCTTCCTGTTTTTTGTGTTCTCGTTTTTCGAACACGCTCTCTTCTCCTTGTCTAAGCAGGAAATTGAGAAAATAAACCAGTCAGAGGCCAGTGAGTTCAAAGTGCTGAAAAAGATGCTGAAGACTCCGGAACGGTCTATGGCTATTGTCCTGACGGGGCATTTCCTTTGGGCTATCCTGATCTGTGTGTCTGTGTGCATGGCTGGTGTTTGCTGTTTCTCTGAGTTCCCGGCTGCGGCGGTTTTTGTCGCTTCTGCGTTTGTGGCAGTGCTGCTGCTGACTTTTTTCGGCGAACTTGTTCCGATTAAACTGAAAGACAGCGATAAAAAACTTAAATATCTGTATTCGTATTCGAAGATAGTAAATTCTTTCTCGAAAATTTTTTCACCAGTGGCGATGTTGCTGATGAAGGCGACCACAGTGGTCAGAAGAAGGCTTGACCTGAAGGCTCATCATGTAATATCTATAGATGAACTGTCTGAAACTCTTAGCTTGAGCGAGGTGCAGGAGAAAGAGGAAAAGGGCATCTTGCAGGGGATTGTGGAGTTTGGAAATATCTCTGCCGACGAGATTATGAAGCCGCGCGTTGATGTGGTTGACTTGGATTCGAAAAGCAATTACGAAGAGGTGCTCGCGCTTATTCGAGACTCGGAATACTCCAGACTGCCGGTTTATGAAGGCTCTATCGACAATGTGAAGGGCGTGCTTTATATAAAAGACCTGCTGAGGTATCTGGGCGAAGGCAAGGATTTTGAGTGGCAGAAACTGATCCGTCCCGCATATTTTGTGCCGGAGACTAAGAAAATTGACGACTTGCTGAAGGAGTTTCAGAGCAAACATATTCACATGGCAATCGTGGTTGATGAATTTGGCGGAACGTCTGGAATCGTCACGCTTGAAGATATACTTGAGGTGATTGTGGGCGACATCTGCGATGAGCATGACGACGAGCAGAAACTTTATACGGTTCTGGACAGCCGCAACTTTTTGCTGGAGGGAAAGCTTGCTTTGACAGATTTCTTCAAGATTGACAAGATAGAAAAAGAGGTCTTCGCAGAGGTGGAGGCGGATGCTGATACCCTTGCCGGACTTATCCTTGAGATAAAAGGAGCAATTCCTGTGGTAGGGGAGAAAATCGAATATAACGGATACGTTTTCCAGATTGTCTCTGCCGATAGCAGACGAATTAAAAAAGTGAAATTGCAAATACCAGAAGGTTATGAGAACTAAGATTTATTTCATGCTGATATTGACGGCTTTGTCGCTTTCGGGTTGTGAAAGTTACACGCCGAAGCCTATCGGTTACTTTAGAATCGAACTTCCGGAAAAAAAGTACGTGACGTTCGAGAGTGAAGATTATCCGTACTCCTTTGAGTATGCCGATGTGGCTAAGATTCAGGAGAAAAAGAGTAAGGATGACCCTTTCTGGATCGATGTGGTCTATCCTGATTTCCGCGGCCGAATTTATTGCAGTTACAAAAAAGTGAATGGTAATTTTCAGGAAATCTCGGAAGACTCCCGCTCTTTCGTCTATAAGCACACTGTGAAGGCGGACAATATCACAGAGCAGCCCTATGTGGATGAGGAGAGAAAGGTTTACGGAATGCTTTACGAGTTGCAAGGAAACACAGCGTCGGCGGTGCAGTTTGTGCTGACGGACAGTGTGAACCACTTTTTCAGAGGAGCTCTCTATTTCAACACTGTGCCTAACCAAGACTCGCTGGCTCCGGTTGTGGAGTATGTGAAAGAGGATATTATACATCTTGTTGAAACAATGAAGTTCAAGGCGGTAAGGTGAAACCGAGGCTCTTTTCTGAATTTCGTTATTTCGTCTGGATGACCTTGAAGGCTGCGGTTAAGATTTAGGGCAAAAATAATAAAAGTCGTAATTTATAGAAGTTGTCTGCCTGGAAGGCAGTACAAAGCGAAGCGGCGGTAACCCGTGACGAAGTCTCGGGAGAAAACTGATATGGCGAAAGTCTGCCTGGAAGGCAGTACCAAATCACTTTGCAGCATTGCGTCATAAGAAAATTTAAAAAGAAAAACCGTGTTTCACTTTAATTTCACACAAATTATTTGGTGCAATATAGACCTTTAAAATCGTAATTTATAAAAGTTGCCTTATTTTTATTAAGTCTAACACGTCGAATTGATGTTGTTTTAATAAAAAAGTATTACCTTTGCAGAAATTTTGGAAATTGGCTGGTTTGGCGGAACTTTTGCTTGTTCTGCAAAATTCTGGCAGTTCCTTTGTCACAGACAGAAAATCAAATTTTCAAAAATGGATAACAACCACCCTTTCAAAGTGTTCTCAGGCTCAAGTACTAAGTATTTGGCGGAAGAGATTTGTAAAAATTTAGGATGTCCTCTCGGCGAGATGAATATCCAGAAGTTCGCAGACGGAGAGTTTGGCGTCTCTTACGAGGAGTCAATCCGTGACAACTATGTGTTCCTTGTTCAGTCAACGTTCCCTAACGCTGACAATCTTATGGAACTTTTGCTTATGATAGATGCTGCAAAAAGGGCTTCGGCTTACAAAATTATTGCAGTGGTTCCTTACTTCGGTTGGGCAAGACAGGACCGTAAGGACAAGCCGCGTGTGGCAATCGGGGCTAAGCTTGTGGCTGACCTGTTGAGCACGGCTGGTATAGACCGCCTGATTACGATGGACTTGCATGCAGACCAGATTCAGGGATTCTTTGACGTGCCGGTTGACCACCTTTACGCATCATCTATTTTCTTGCCGTATGTGAAGTCTATGAACCTTGAAAATCTTGTAGTGGCTTCGCCTGACGTCGGAGGCTCTAAGCGCGCTAATTCTTACGCGAAGTATCTTGGCTGCCCTATGGTGCTTTGCCACAAGAGCCGTGAAAAGGCTAATGTCGTGAGCGAGATGACTGTAATTGGCGATGTTGAAGGCAAGAATGTTATTATCCTTGACGATATGGTGGACACTGCCGGAACTTTGACAAAAGCCGCAGACATTATGACTAACGCCGGAGCAGCTTCTGTCCGCGCTATCGTGTCTCACGCCGTTATGTCTGACCCAGCAAGCTCCAGAGTGGACGAGTCTAGCTTGACTGAACTTATATTCACAAACTCTATTCCGTTCACTAAGTCGTGCAAGAAGGCTCGTGTGCTTTCTATCGCGGAACTCTTTGCAGACACTATCAGACGTGTCTATGCAGGTGAGTCAATCAGTGAACAGTATCTTTTGTAAAATATAAAGATTGCATATTGAATGAGAGGTTGGCCTTTGGGTTGGCCTCTCTTTTGTTTGCAAACTCTCAAATGTTAATAAAATTAACAAAAAAAGAGTGTTTTTTGTGATGTTGTTGCGTTTTTGTTGCAAAATAGTTGGAATATTAGATTTTAAAAAACTATATTTGTGACGTTTTTGCTGAGAACTAAATTATTGGTAAATTAGACAACTGCAAATCAGTTACCTAACTTAATTTGTAAAATAAATTTTGCCAATAATCTAATGCGAAGTTGTGAAAAACAAGAGATCGATATTTGGATTAAATTATAAACTAAAAGTAAACCTTATGGTTTTATCTGAGATTAAGTCCGTTTTGGGCTACATATATGGAAGTATGAGAGGTGTTCTTGACATGACAATGTTGAGGAGGTATCGCTGTTTTGCTTTGATTCCAGTATTAACGATGTTGGCGGTTTCTGCATCTGCGCAAGATGACAATCAGAGTTCGGGAGGAGAGACGGAAGAACCAGTGCCGTTGGTTTTGACGGCTGATGTTCAATCTTCTTGTCCTGATATGCCTATAGTCTTGACTGCCACTGGTTTCCCAGGCAATACAGGCAATATAGCATGGGAGGTGGAAGTGCCCAATGAAGATAAGACAGGAATGAAGTGGAAACCTCTCGGCTCTACTGAATATAACGGTTCTGCTGCGGTGAATGTAGTTGTGATGCCAGATCAGGAAACGGCTTTGTTCAGAGCCTCTTTGACAGGATATGCAGAACGTTGCTCTGTATCGGTGAAATTGGAAACAGATTGTCCGGATAGGTGTCATACAACCACAACAGGCGAATACTACTTGGGTACGGACTTTACACCGAAGGATTCGTCAAATACAGGAGCAAAAGTACCAAATGATATATATCATCATTTCACAGAAGCAGGAATAGGTTTTAGAGGTAATGGGGCGTCTTATACCATAACGCAAGATTTTGGATATTCTCCAAAAAATATGGAGGATTTAGAGTCTAATTTTTATTATTGTAACACGGAGTTTAAAAACAACCCTTTCACACTAGTATTCCCAACTAAGGATAATTGGGGTAAATCTTACAGGTTTACAGCGAGGTTATATTTTGTTTTCCCTGATAATGGATGTACCCCATTTATAGATAATTCGGCTAAGATAATGACTCGAACGGGGCATGGAACATCAACAAATGATATGTTGGAAGTTTCGATATATGATGACGAGACTGGTGAACTGATTTTTAATGCTTCCGACAGTAGAGATGTTGCTCAAATAGATTTTGGAAAGCCAATTGGAGGATATGATTTTAAGAGATATGTGAACAATAAAAAAACAGGTAGGCATGCGTATAGGTTTGAGTTGACTTTTTACGGAAGTTTCCCTGCCCGACCTGATGGAAAGACAGAATTTACATTTGATCCGTATTTCGAACAATTTGTAACAGGACAAAGTGGAGGTTGTCTCCCTGTGCTTGCCGTTGACTACATCAGTGCAGAAATTGAGAATGTGTGTGTCAATTCAAATCCGGTTTGTGAGGGAGATACGGCAGTTGCGAATGCAGCAGGTTTTGCAAAAGATGCAGACTATCGTTGGTTCAGATATAATGATGAAGGTGGGGCATGGATGGAGCAGACTCATTTTAGGGGACAGAGCCAGATGGAAGTGCTGATTGATAAGATTGGCAAGACTTTGTATTATGTGTGTGATGGTAAAGGAGAATTTATTAATGGAGAACCAAAAACTAAGTTTGAGTTCTTTATTGTGGGGCAGTCTTGCAAACCTGTGCCTGTAAAGAGCGTGGAGGGCAAAACTAACGTTTGTATAGCGGACGGGGCTACGGTTCAATATACTGTTCCGGAGAAGCAAATAGACAGTAATCCTAAAGTTAAGTACCACTGGTTTTTGAGAGATTCTGTCAATGGAATAGATTATAATGCGGCAGACGAGGCTTTTGGTATTAAGTCTATTGTTACTACGGGTACTCATAGCGAATCTGTTATATTCACTTTCAACAAAAACATGAAAGAGTACAAAGAGGGGGATATAAAGTTAGGCGTTTATCCAAGTACAGATGCTATTGGAGATACGCTGTTAGTAAATCTCACTCTGAGAGAAAAACCTGCAGTATCGTTAGAACTTCTTGGAAACTATTTTGCTCCCGGCACGTCTGAAACTGACAAGGAATTGTGCCCTGCGGATAAGTTCCAAAAGATTGTGGCTAATATAGCTTCTCCGAATGGTTATCCTGCAGATAAATACACTTTTGTGTGGTCTGGTGCTTCTGGAACCTCGGACACTGCAACTGTTGATATAGAGACGGTGGCAGACCGTTGTGACCCTACGAAAGAGAAGTCCATGAAAATAGGTGTGTCGGTTTCGAAAGACGGTTGCGTGACTGATACTGCGAATACTTATAAAGTGCGTCCTTCTGTTGGCCCTTCGATTAATTGCGAAAGTATCAAAGATAATGAGCGTATCTTTATACTTGGCCCTACGCAGAGCGACACTTTGGTTCGTTTCCCTATACCTGATTTCTCTGCAGATTGCGACCCTAATCCAATTCTGACTATTGAGTTGAAAGGCAAGCGTACAAATCAGACAATCAGTTTAGGTAAATACACTGCAGATTCTATCAAGGCAGGTCTGATAGAAAGCAGTGTGTTGGATATTCGTCTGAAGAGTGACACCATAAGGACAACATATACTGTTAAGGATGGTTGTGACAGCACAAGGACTTGTGACATTCTGTTTATTGTTAAGGACACAACAGCGCCTAATATAGATTGTGAGCTTATAGACGATTATAGCACAAAATTGTCATATTTCGGTTCGTGTGAGGCTGTTCCTGGCTTGCATGAGTCTTTGCCAACTCTTGTAGCTCCGGAATTGGAGGACAGGAATGGCTCTGATGGTGTGATAAAAGGTACATATTTAGGCCGTTTTAACGGAAAGGATGGAGGCGAGCCTAATGTTGACTTGACCAATTTTGATAAAAAGATTGCATTGAACGACAAATATGAATCTGGTAATAACTACATATTGTGGGGCTTCTATGACTTCGACGGTAATGTGGCATATTGTATTCAGCTTGTAAGAGTGCTGGATGATATTAAACCAAATCTTTACAACTGTCCTGAAGACCCTCTGATTGGCGAGGTCGGAATGGACCCTGAAAAGTGCGGTTTGAGTCTTGGTCATTTCCTTAAGAACTTGTCAGCGTCGCGTGTGCCTTATGCAAAAGACCAGTGCTCTTCTACAAAAGTGTTGAAGCCGCGTTATTTCTATAAATTGACAGGAACTGACAATCCGTGGGTTGAGATAGATACAACAAAGATGAATGATATAGTTTTTGTTGTTGAGCCGGACAAGGATTCTGCGATTTATGATTTGGCTTGGAGGTTCTATAAGGATGGAGCTAACGGAGTTACTGTGAGTGACACGACTTATGCGGAATGTGTCCAGACCTTCATACTGAAGGATAAGGAAGGCCCTAGAGGTGATTGCCGAGACTTGCCAGAGCATAATGTTAAGGTGAATCAGCATGCGTTGAACTCGGAAGTCGTGTTCAAATATGCGTCGGGTAAAAATCCTGACGGTGGAGCTGATGCGGTTGGTGTGATATATTCGTTGGCTGGCGAGTTTAACATTCCTGTGCCTGTGGATAATTGCGGCGGTGAAGTTATTATTGACATAGAACTTGTGGATCCGGGCAAGAAGGATGGGGCTGAAGAAAATGTGAGAATAAGCGGAAAAGGTGATGCGGCTGGTATTGCGAGTCTGATTGAAAAACTGAATCGCTATAAGTTCTATGTGGGTGTAACTCATGTTATCTATACGTTTACGGACGAGCGAGGTAATAAAAATGTGTGTGACCAGCGTATAACTGTCTCAAGCAAGTATGCTCCTAATCCGGATTGCAGCAAGTCAATAGATCAGGAACTGGTTTCTCAGGGAACTTGTAAAGTGGATTTGAACTTGAATCTTGGAGATGTGCCGACTGCGAATTTCCCTTATTTCTTGGAGGTGAGAGACAATAAGACTGGCGAGCCTTATAGCCCAGAAAAGTACGATAGTTACCATGTTAATCCAATTTCTAAGGATATGCCGGGTGTAAAGGGTTATCCAAGTAAGGTTGTGAGAGTGACGAATGTGGATTCTATAACTCTTCTCCCTACTGCAATAAGCAAGACTTATGAGTTGGTTAACACTTATGATGAGATAGATAAGGTGGCTGTAAAGATAGTGAATACTTACGATGATGCAGGTAATGTTACAGAAGAGGTTGTGCATGAATATGTGAACATTCATTTGAGTAACTTTAATCAGTTGCCAGATGAGTTGACAAAGGAATTTCCAACGGGAACACACCTTGTGACATGGTTCTTTGACAATGGTTACGGCGACATAGACTCTTGTGTTTCTAAAATTGTTGTGAAAGATACCACATCTCCGGTGTTTGACTGTAGCTCATTGGATACTATAAAGGCTCCAATAGATCAGGTGTCTGTATGTGAAACCGCAGTAGAGGTTGATATTCCGGAAGCTCATGATTACTGTAATCCGTCGTACATAGCGAAGGGTGTTGGTGTCCGTTCTGATAATTTGCCTTTGAGTGCGGTATATCCAGCCGGAATCACTACTATTACGTGGACGTTTACTTCGCCTTACAGTACTTCGGCAAAGGTTTGCAAGCAGACTGTTCTTGTGCAGAGTGTTACTCCGCCAGTGTTCAACTGTGGCGATATTGAAGACATCAATGTTTATACAAAAGTGGATGAGTGTGATGTTACAGCAGACATGGTCGAGTTTGACCAATATTTTGCAAAAGATTATTGTACAAACGACCCTGTTCCGGGAGTCAAGTCTCGTGAAGATGGAAGAACGTTTGAAGATAATTATCCGTTAGGAACAACTAAGATTAAGTGGTTGTTTGTAAGTCCTTACAGTTTGGTGGAAACTGTTTGTTTCCAAAATGTTATTGTTCATGATACGACGTTGCCGTCTGATTGGAAATGTGATTTGATAGAACCGCGTGTCATTAATGTGGAAATTAGCACTTCAGATGCATTTGTTTCGAAAGATGAAGTTGTAAAGTCAGGCTTGTCGCTCGATGGAAACATAAATCTGTTCAAAGACCCTTGTGGAGAAGTGCTTGTTGATTCAAAACGTTCGGATGGCAAGGCATTGACAGACAACTATCCTTTAGGAGAGACAACTATCACATGGACTTATAAAGACCACGCTGGAAATGTGATGTATTGTGACCAAACGGTTATTGTTGGCGAAATGAGTGGCGGCGATATGAATTGTCCGAAAAACTTGGACGGAAAGACTTTCGGATGTTACTCAGGTTTGGAAAACAGACCGTATGGTTCGTATGAAGAGTTTAAGGATGCGGTTCTTGCCGAGGGTAATGCAACGACAGTGTTGCCGTATGACGAAAAGTACATGAAACCAGGCTCGTTCGGATATACGGATACTCTTGCGGGAGATACTTGCAACATGACGGTTAAACGTACGTACTATGTTTATAATATTCGTGATGTGAAGAGTACTTGTGTGCAGAACTTTGCGGTTCATGATACTGTGGCTCCGGTCTTCGATGTTAATCCTGCAGATATAATTTTGAGCTGTGACAATTATGAGATTCCAGATCCAGAAGAGCTTACAGCTGTGGACAATTGTGCAGGAGAAATGAAGATAAAGGCTGTTGTTACTAACTTCAGAAGCAAGGATCCTTCATCTTGCGAATATTACAATTACAAAATAGAGCACAAGTGGACTGCAACTGATGAGTGTGGCAATAGCAACAGTGTTTCAAGATATATCTACATCAAAGATACTGTGCCTCCTACGGTTACATGGGATGCTTTCTTCAGAGATACTACATTGGCAGAGTTGGCAGGCTCGTGCGTGTTTACAGTTCCTGATTTTGAATCAAAACTGAAAGATAAGGTTTCTGATAATTGTAACGAGACATCTCGCATCTCAATTGTTCAGACTCCGCCGGCAGGTTCTCAGATAAAAGAAACGACAACGGTGAAGTTGAGGATTTTTGACAATTGTGATAATTCGGTAGATACATTCTTCGTGGTTCGTGTTTCGCCTCGTAAATCGATAGTTAAAGTGGAGGCAGAGGACAAGAGCCTTTGTATCACGGAGACGACATCGCTCAACTCTAAGGGGGTCTTTAGCGTAACTGGTAAACTAGAACGTATTATCTTTGGCAAGATTCAGTCTGTTGACAGCCGTGTGTTTATTGATTACTATAAAGATTCGATAAAAGAGGAAAACTTGATTTTAAGTAACAATCCTACAACTTATTATTATAGTAAAGGATTTAACAACATGTCAAGTCAGGAACGTGAAAACTTGCTCAAGATAGTTAGCAATAATCAGAGTGGCAGATATGTGTTCGTTGGTATGGATACGGTAGCGTATTGTTCTGATACGGCTTCGGCTTACTTTGATTTCGTAGAGCGTCCGAGAATATCGTTGTATGCAGATACGGTTGCGTTGTGTGAGGGCGACTCTATCGCGATTACTGGGCCTAACTCGTTCTTCCATAAGTATGGTGTTTGTATAGACGAGCGAGGCGGTGTGGTTGACAGTACGGCTTGGTTGCTTGATGATTCGTTGTATCACGCTCATCAGCCGGTTCCGGGTGGATATAGGACTTTGAAGTTCTATGCGAAGAACGAATGTGGTGAGAGCGACTCTAAGAATAGTTTGTTCGCATTCTGCGAAATGCTAAAGGCTACAACTGAAGATAGCTTGTTAGCGGCGGGAAGTGAGGAGAACCTGAAGTTGTGGAGAGAAGATAAGCTTTACTCTAACGATTCGATTGTTCTTGATGTTCACACAAGATATGATGCAGACAAGTTTATCCTGACTACGTTGCCGACTGACAAGCCTCGTGTGGTGCGCGGTGATGGTGCTTCTCTAATCGTGAAGACTAACTACAAGCCGAAGACTTACTATTGGTACCGCGTGAACGGAAAGTCTGACGGTATGTCTTGCTTCGATGCGTTTAGTGTGGATGGTGAGGTTGATGATGATTGCGTGGATAGTGATGACAGCAAGGATGAACTTCTTGGCGTGACGATAGATGGTTTTGATGTGGATGCGAATAAGTTTGCTCTGGCTTCTGTCTCTGACACGGCTGATTACTATGTGCTGATTACGGATAGCGTTTGTCCGGCTGCTCAAAGTAATGTGGTTGAGATTGCGGTGCTGGATGAACTTCCGAGCGCAATAACGCCTTACACAATAGACAACTTGAACGATGTCTTTATGAAGGGTTATTTTGTAATGATATTCAACCGCTATGGACAGAAGGTCTTTGAAGGTGAAGATGGCTGGGACGGTAAGATTGATGGTGTGCTGGTTGACCCAGGTGTCTATTTCTATGACACTCGCTTGAAAGACGGTTCTGTGGTGAGTGGCACTATTGAGGTCGTGAAGATTAAATAATATCATGTTGGTTTGAATTTTTAGTTTATTTGTTTTGCGGAAGGGTTAAACCTTCCGCATTTTTTTATGGAAAGTATATATAAATATATTGCCTTGAATGGCAAAAAGTATAGGATTGACGAATATGAAAGCTGGTGCTACGCTTTGTCGTCTGATGAGGAGGATGAAAAACTGCGCCAGTTTTTTAAAGATTGGGCAGACGAGCGTGATTTTATCCTTGGCAAAACCTCTGGCTCTACTGGAGACCCGAAGACTATAAAGTTGTCAAAGAGAGCTATGCTGGCTTCTGCAGAACTTACTAATTCTTTTTTTAATCTTAAGGCTGGAGATTCCATCTTGTTATGTCTTTCTGTTAATTACATTGCAGGTAAAATGATGTTGGTGAGGGCCATTGCTGGTGGATTGAATGTTGTTGTTGCAAAGCCGTCTTCTGAGCCTGATTGGAAGGGCTCTGTCGCTCTTGCTGCGATGGTGCCTATGCAAGTTCAGCAGCTGTTGTCGTCGGCTAAAGGCCGGAAAGCTTTGTCTATGGTTGAGAATCTTATTGTTGGAGGCAGCCCTTTGTCTCGAGATTGTGCGGAAAAACTGTCGGACTTGCCAGTGAATGCATATATGACCTACGGCATGACAGAGACTGTGTCTCACGTCGCTTTGTCTAAGATAGGTAGGGAAACAAGGCCAGTTTATACTGCGATGAGTGGAGTGCGCTTTTCTTTGGACAATCGTGGTTGTCTTGTGATTTCTGCTCCGCATTTGTCGGAAGAGAATGTGGTGACGAATGATGTGGCTGAACTGATTTCTGACATGTCTTTTGTTTGGAAGGGACGGTTTGACAATGTTATTAATACAGGTGGCGTCAAGGTGCATCCGGAGGTGGTTGAGGATAGTTTGAGGGGAATGATTGACCGTCGGTTTTATGTGATGGCGGAGCCTGATGTCAAGTTCGGGGAGATAGTTGTGCTGAAAATAGAGGGAACGCCTTTGTCTGATGATTTGCTGCGGAAATTGCAAAGTGATATGGCTCGGCGCTTGTCAAAGTTTGAGAGACCTAAAAAGATTTTATTTCTGGCCAAATTTAGGGAGACGGACAGCGGGAAAGTTATAAGGATTTAAAAAAGCGTCCTGATTCAGGACGCTTTTTTTTATTCTGACCTACCAGTCACAATTTTCTTTATCTCGTTAAGCTTGTTGAGAGCTTCAATAGGAGTCAGATTGTTTACATCCAGATTTACGATCTCGTCTCGAACCTGAGATAGCACAGGGTCGTCCATCTGGAAGAAACTAAGTTGATAACCTTCCTTTGGAAGTTGGCTCTTCTTTGGCTCGTTTGTTTTATTGCTTTCGGAAGTGCTGGATTTCCTGTTGTCTTTTTCAAGCTGCGCTAATATTTCATTAGCTCTGGACACTACGCTGTGCGGAAGTCCTGCCAATTTGGCTACATGAATACCAAAGCTATGTTCGCTTCCGCCTTTAACGAGTTTTCGCAGGAAGATGACTTTGCCGTTAGCCTCTTTTACGGACACGTTGTAGTTGCAGATGCGGTTAAACAAATTCTCCATCTCGTTTAGTTCATGGTAGTGAGTGGCGAACAGTGTCTTTGCCTTTGCAGTAGGGTGCTCGTGTATATGTTCCACGATAGCCCAGGCTATAGAGATTCCGTCGTATGTGCTGGTGCCTCGGCCTAATTCGTCAAACAGCACAAGACTTCTGTGCGAAAGGTTGTTTATTATGCTTGCGGCCTCGTTCATCTCTACCATGAAGGTTGATTCGCCCATAGAGATGTTGTCGGAAGCCCCGACACGTGTGAATATTTTGTCTATAACGCCAATTTCAGCCTTTTCGGCAGACACGAAACAGCCTATTTGGGCCATCAGCACAATGAGGGCTGTTTGCCTTAGCAGTGCGGATTTACCTGCCATGTTGGGGCCGGTTATCATTATCACTTGCTGCGAATTGCTGTCCAGATGGAGGTCGTTAGCCACGTATTTTTCGCCAATTGGCAGTTGCCGTTCGATAACGGGGTGGCGGCCTTGCGTAATGTCAATGGCGTCGCCCTCGTTCATGGACGGACGCACGTACGAGTTGCTGTCAGACACCTTTGCAAAGGATAGCAGAGTGTCTATCTGAGCTATAAGATTGGAGTTCGTCTGTATGGCAGGAATGTATTCTGCAAGTTCAAGGACTAACTCGTTATAGATTCTCGATTCGAGCGCTATGATTTTGTCTTCTGCTCCGAGAATCTTCTCTTCGTATTCCTTCAGCTCTTGTGTTATGTAGCGTTCTGCGTCTTTCAGAGTCTGTTTTCTGATCCACTCTTCCGGAACTTTGTCTTTGTGTGTGTTGCGAACCTCTATGTAGTATCCGAACACGTTGTTGTAATTGATTTTGAGAGATGGTATGCCGGTGCGTTCTGATTCTCTTTCCTGAAGGTCCAGAAGATATTGCTTGCCAGAGCGTGAGATGAGTCTCAGTTCGTCAAGCTCGCTGTTTACGCCTTCGCGGATTACGCCTCCGCGATTCACCATGTTTGGCGGGTCGTTTGTTATGAGGTCGCCAATCTTGGTCCTTATCAGTTTGCACTCATTAAGTTGTTCGCCGATACGTTTCAGGCCTTCGCTGTCGCTTGAAGAGCAAACCTCTTTTATCGGAGTTATGGACTCCAACGAGACGCGGAGCTGAACAATCTCGCGCGGGGTCACGCGTCCTACCGCCACTTTCGATATGATGCGCTCAAGGTCGCCGATAGTGAAAAGCCTGTCATTTATCACCTCCATCATGTTGCTGTCGTTCAGCAGGCTCTCTACAATGTTGTGTCTCTCTTCAATAGGTTTCACATCTTTTAAGGGGAAGGCAATCCATCGTCTGAGAAGACGTGCGCCCATAGGCGAAACCGTCCGGTCCAGAATGTCTGCCAAGGTTTTTCCGCCTTCGTGAACCGTTCCGTACAGCTCCAGATTTCTTATTGTGAATTTATCTAACCACACATATCTGTCTTCCTCTATTCGAGACAGGTTTGTGATATGACCAATCTTCTGATGATGAGTTATGTCGAGGTAGTAAAGTATGGCCCCCGACGCTACAATGCCGAGTTCCAGTTTGTCAACCCCGAAACCCTTCAGGTTTTTTGTCTCAAAATGTTTGACGAGCCGTTCGTTTGCTGTGTCGAGCGTGAAAATCCAGTCGTCCAGCTCAAACGTGAAATATTTGTTGCCGAAATGCTCCTCAAAGGTGCTTCGTTTGCTTCGTTCAAAGAGGACCTCTTTAGGCGACATGCTGCTGAGGAGTTTGTCGATATAGTCAAACGGGCCTTCGGCAGTGAGAAATTCTCCGGTTGATATGTCGAGAAAGGCAACTCCGGCGCTTTTCTTGCTAAAATGGACAGCGGCGAGGAAATTGTTCTCTTTATGATTTAGCACATTGTCATTTATGGAGACACCGGGAGTTACGAGTTCGGTAATGCCTCGCTTCACAATGTTTTTTGTGAGTTTGGGGTCTTCTAACTGGTCGCATATAGCCACACGTTGCCCTGCGCGCACCAGTTTGGGCAAGTATGTGTCCAGCGCATGATGCGGAAAGCCTGCCAGCTCTACAGAAGAGGCAGACCCGTTTGCCCTGCGTGTCAGGGTTATGCCTAATATTTCAGACGCTTTGATTGCATCGTCCGAGAATGTCTCGTAAAAATCTCCTACACGAAAAAGAAGAATCGCGTCCGGGTGCTTTCCCTTGATTTCAAGGTATTGCTTCATCAATGGTGTTTCTGCTACTTTTGCCAATTTTGTCTTTAATTGATTGTTATGTTTATTCTACAAAGGTAATAAAATATTTCTATGCTTAGTGCATCATAAAGATTTTCGCATCACTGCTAAAAATAATCAAGGGAAGCTTCACAGCCTCCCTCAACTCATTTAACCTAAACCTTAACTATGAAAAAAATCTACCTGTTTTGTTTGCTTGGCACAAAGGTAAGAACTTTCTTGTATAAGATGCAAGTTTTTTTTATATTTTTTTTGATTAAGGTCAAAAAAAGTGTTTTTTGTGTGATTGAGGTCAAGAAAGATGTGTAAAAATGGAATTTTTTACATGTTTCTTGGAAGAGGCAGTTTGTGAGGATAGCTCTGGTTATAATGAGAAATGTGTGAGTTTGCTCTTTGGGAAACTTAAAAAAATCATGTAATCGTACTTTTTGGTTAAAATTAAATAGATTCTTAATATTTTTTTTGCGAAATTTGCAGGCGGTTTTCAAACTTTTAGATAATGGTTTTTAAGTACGACGTAATTGTAGTAGGGGCTGGACATGCGGGTTGCGAGGCAGCCGCTGCAGCCGCTAATCTTGGGTCAAAGACTCTGCTTGTCACTATGGATATGCACAAGATTGCGCAGATGAGTTGTAATCCTGCCATCGGCGGTATTGCTAAAGGTCAGATTGTGCGCGAGATTGACGCTTTGGGTGGCTTTTGTGGCATTGTCTCGGACTTGACAGCTATACAGTTCCGTATGTTGAACCGTTCTAAAGGGCCTGCAATGTGGAGCCCGCGCTCGCAAGCCGACAGACAGAAGTTCTCGGAGAAGTGGAGGTCTATATTGGAAAACACAGACAATCTTGACATCTGGCAGGATATGGTTACGGAACTTATAGTGAAAGATGGTGCTGTTTGCGGTGTTAAGGTTGGTATGTCTGCAGTGTTTGAGGCTAAGTGTGTGGTTATTACTGCAGGAACTTTCTTGTCGGGGCTTATGCATTGCGGAAAGACTCAGGTGGCTGGAGGCCGTATCTCAGAACCGGCTTCTTACGGACTTACAGAACAGTTGAACGCTTTGGGTGTCAGGTCGGACAGAATGAAAACCGGGACGCCGGTGCGTATTGACGGACGCTCTGTTGATTTCTCTGTAATGGGAAAACAGGATGGAGATAATGATTTTCACAAATTCTCTTATCTGGACTTTGAACCGAGGCCGCTGGAACAGAAAAGTTGCTTCACCACCTCCACAAATGAAGAGACGCATGAGATTTTGAGGCAGGGTTTGCCGGACTCTCCGTTGTATAACGGTCAGATTCAGAGTATTGGTCCGCGTTACTGCCCAAGTATAGAGACCAAAATCGTGACGTTTGCAGATAAGACTCAGCATCCTCTGTTCCTTGAACCGGAGGGTGTGGATACTCAGGAATACTATCTGAACGGCTTCTCGTCGTCGCTCCCTCTGGATATTCAGTTGCGCGCGTTAAGAACTGTCAAAGGTCTTGAGAATGTGAGGGTGTATCGTCCGGGCTATGCGATTGAGTATGATTTCTTCGACCCTACTCAGTTAAGGCACACTTTGGAGTCTAAGGTTGTGAAAAATCTTTTCTTTGCTGGGCAGGTTAATGGAACGACGGGGTATGAAGAGGCGGGCGGACAAGGTCTTGTGGCTGGTGTGAACGCGCATATCAATTGTCATGGAGGAAAAGAGTTTGTCCTTGCAAGAAATGAAGCGTATATTGGTGTTCTGATTGACGATTTGGTTACGAAGGGTGTTGATGAACCTTACAGAATGTTCACTTCGCGGGCTGAATACAGGATTTTGCTGCGTCAGGATGATGCGGATGCGAGACTTACGCCGATGTCTTACAATTTGGGACTGGCTTCCAAGGATAGATATTCTTTGTATATGTCTAAAAAAGAGTGGGTTGAGCGGCTTATTCATTTTATCAAGGGGTATTCGGTTAAGCCGGCTTACATAAACGGTTTCTTGGAAAAGGCGGGTACGGCTCCGCTCAGAGAGGGCTGCAAGTTGGTTGATCTGGTGACAAGACCGCAGCTTACTATTGAACTGCTGTCCGAGGCTATTCCGGCTTTGAAGTCAGAAATCTCTAAGATTCCAAATCGTAAAGAGGAAATTGTGGAGGCTGCCGAAATCCAGATAAAATATCAGGGCTACATAGATAGGGAGACTTTGATTGCCGATAAACTGAAAAGATTGGAGAATATTAAAATCAAAGGCAAGTTTGATTATTCTACAATTAACACCATATCGACTGAGGCCCGACAGAAGCTTCAGAGGATAGACCCGGAAACAATTGGTCAGGCGAGCAGAATACCGGGTATCTCACCGAGCGATGTTAATATTCTGCTTGTGCTGATGGGCAGGTAGGTTTTGTGTATGACAACCTAATTTATAAAAGTTCTATAGAAGAGGACTTGCTATTTTGCAGGTCCTCTTCTCTTTTTTTTGCAAGGAAGGTCCTGAAACAGAATGAAACCATGATAAGTTTGCCGATATAACCAATCAGTTGCAGCTCTTTTTAACGTTATGGTCTTCCTGCTCTATTTCTGCAAGGATGGAGGTCCAAAGTTCCTTTGTTGTGGTGCGTCTCAAAAAAAATTAAGGCAACTTCAAAAAAATATGCAGAGATGATTTTGAAGAGCATTTTACTTAGGCTGATTATATTTGCAAACACTTTTTTAAATAATTTGTAGTTTTTTTGAATTGTTTTGTTACATTTGCGAATCATATTGAATCTAAAAGTGAAAAACATGAATGTAAAAGGATTGATGCTGGCTATGATGTCATTGTTAGTACTCTCTTTGTCATTTGCTCAGAATAAGATTTTTCTTTGGCAGGAAGGGGTTGTAGTAGGCAGTTATGAGATTGGGGAAATTGACAGTATTACGTTTAGCGCATCTGAACAAAGTGCAGACTCGTCAGCCGTTGACATAGCAGATATGCCGAGCGATGCTAAGACTTTAGCCAGAAAGATTTTTGCTGGAATCAATCTGGGGAATACCATGGAGTCTTCAGACGGGTTTGATGGGGATTGGTGTCCGGATGGCGAGACCTGCTGGGGGGCTAAGAAGGTTGATGCAGAACTTGTCAAGCAGTACAAAGCCTCCGGATTTAATGCGGTGAGGATTCCGTGCCAGTGGTACGACATGATTGAGCCAGGGTCTGATTCTTATAAAATCAGAGAGACCTGGATGAGCAGAGTTCAGAAAGTCGTCGATTTTGTGGTTGATGAGGATATGTATGCTATTCTTAATATTCACTGGGATAATGGATGGCTCGAAAACAATATAACTGACGCTAAAAAGGATGAAGTGAATAAGGTGCAGAAGGCTTTGTGGCAGCAGATTGCAGATAGATTCAAAAATTATGACGAGCATCTTATTTTTGCAAGTGCCAATGAGCCGAACTTGCTTGGCAGCGCTCCGTCTATTAATAAGGACGACGGGCTTACAGCCGAAGAGGAGGCGGAAATTAGCAAAAGGGCGGAGGTGCTTAGAAGTTATCATCAGACGTTTATAGATGTGGTGAGAGCCTCTGGAGGAAATAATCTGTTGAGGAATGTTATTATACAGGGGCCCGGCACTGATATTGACCAGAGTTTGGCCTATGATGTGCTTCCTAAAGATGAGGTGCAGGGACGCATGATGTTTGAGGTGCATTTTTATCCTTACACCTACGCGCTGATGGAATCTGATGCGGACTGGTCGCCTGCCCATTACTTCTGGGGCAATCAGCCGGATTTTATGAATATTGTGATTGATGGCAAAAATCATTCGGTAGAGCCTGAAGGCTGGTGCGGCGAGGAGTATGTGCAAAAGCAGTTCAAGGCGATGAAATCCGCCTTTGTTGATGGCAAGGGGCTGCCGGTGATTCTTGGCGAATATTGCGTGATGAACAGAGATTTGTCGGCTTTCGGAAATCATTCGACAGGAGAGTCGTATCAGAGTCTGTTTGAACGTTCTCGCGCATACTACTACGAATTTGTCAACAGAGAGGCCAAGAACAACGGCTTGATACCTTTCTTGTGGGAGACTCCGGGCGATATTTACGAAAGGGTTGACAATGCAGGTTCGGGTGATTTCTCGGTTGTGAAAGGCAGGCAGATGTTGCTGGACGGCATAATGAAAGGCGCGGCCGACGGTAAGTATCCGTTTTGAAAATTCTTTTTTGAACTAATTTGTCAGACATGAATAGATTTTTTGCACATATATTGGCTCTTTTGCTGTTGCTGAGCTGTTCTGCGGTTTCTGCGAAACAGTTTGCGAAGTTTGACCATTTCTCTGTTCAAGATGGATTGGCGTCTAATCGTGTCTATGGCATTGCTCAGGACGAACGCGGCTTTGTGTGGGTGGCAACAGACTTTGGACTGTCTCGCTTCGACGGCAGGTTTTTCAGAAATTACTCTAAGAAAGATTATCCGTCGCTGATTCGTGATGATGTGTATTTTGTTAAGTCTTTCAATAACAAGATTTTTACGGGTGGCTATAACGGACTGCTTTTGGAATATGACTATGAGTCGGACAGCTTCGTCAACAAGAAGCCTGACGAGTTTGAACATTCCTCTTATAAGGAGGTCAAGGGAATTTGCAAGTCCGAAAAAGGTGTCTATTATGCTTACACAATCGGAGGTCTCTACAAATATGACCCGGACAAGGATGTGTTCACGCATGAGTTTCCGGCTTTCGAGTCTTTCGCCCCGAATTATGTGAGCGCGGCCTATGTTGACCGATACGACAGGTTCTGGCTCGGGTCTGTGAACTCTATGTTTGTGGTTGATAGCGCTGGCAATAAACTTGCAAATTTCAACCAGTCCTTTGCTCCGTGTGAGTATGCTACAATGATACTTCCAATCTCAGAAGACAAGGTGGCGGTCTCGTTCTTATCTTCAGACTTGTGGGTTTTTGATTTGGACGAAAAAGGGGTGGGCAATCCGGAAATCGTGAAGTTGCCTTTCGGAAATGTGCGGTGTGTGTTTAAGGATTCTCAGGACAGGTATTGGTTTGCGACTGATGGTTTCGGCCTTTGGTTCACAGACGATGTGCCGTCGGCTTCCGCTAACTTTCAAGAACTGCGGCCGTTTAATTCGGAGCCTATCGATTTTAATAAGATTTACGCCATTTCGGAGGATAAGAATGGTAACATGTGGTTTGGCACTCAGAATTCGGGATTGTGGAGGCTGTGCCGGAGTCAGACGGAAAAATTGGTGTTCTCTTCAGACTACGGATTCCCTTCTATTGTCTGCAATTCGTTTGCCGAAGATGATAATGGCAACTTGATTGTTGCGTCTGACGGCGGTGGCATGTATTCTGTTGCACCTGACTTCAAGGAGTTCAAGAAGATTAAGACGAATAACACAAATGTGCTTTGCGCTGAGAAAATTAACAGCGGCGAGGTGCTGCTGACCACATGGGGCGGCGGATTGTTGAGCATGGACTCGAAAACTGATGAGGTTTCTGTGACCTCGTTTGACGGAATCAACACCTCTATAAATTGTTTTTTCTCATTGAAGCAGATGCCCGACGGAGAGATTTGGGTCGGCACTGCAAACGATGGCATCTATATTCGTGACAACAAAGGCAAATGGCGCAAGCAAGTGCTGAAGGCTGAGGGCGTGCAGGAAGACCGTTGGGTGTACAGCGTTTATGGCAACGCTAAGGGCATAAGGTGGGCGATAACGTCAAACACGATATGGAGGCTGGACGACAAGGGCCTGACTATGCTTCTGCCGGACGTGTCAACCCTGAAAACGCATCTGCCTCGCGCTTTGTATGATGCGGAGTGCGACGACGATGGCAACCTTTATGTGGTTTGCAATAAGGGTGTACTGTGTTTCCCTGCCGACGGTTCTGAACATTATATGCTGGACTATATTCCTGGTGTCTTTTTCCGTTCTATTTTGAGGTCTAAGGACGGACGATTCTGGATTGCCGGAGACGGAGACATCGGTTTCTTTAATCCGAAAGAAAAAAAGTACGTCTCTTTTGTGGGCGATTTTAACAAAAATATTGTAAAGTCTTTCTACCAGAGGGCCTCTTTTGAGGATTCGGCGGGAAATCTTTATTTCGGCACAATGAGCGGCTTCTTTAAGTTGTCTCCGACATCGTCTTCTGAAAAGTCCGCTGATATTCATTACGAGTTTTCTGACCTTTATATGCTGGGCAAAAAAGTGAAGCCGTTGACTTCGGTGCTGAAGAACGGTAGGCTGTCCAAACTGTCCGAAATAGAACTGAAACATAATCAGACTGACATATCTGTTACGGTTGATGTTGTGAGCATGAGTTCTGAGAGTTGCCAGTTCAGGTATATATTGGAGGGGCTTGGAGAACAGTGGCAACTATTGCCAAACAGCAGGGAGATTGCTTTCTCTTTCATTCCTCACGGAAGTTACGACTTGATAGTTGAGCCGTGCGACGCGGTGGATGGCAAAGCTCTCGGAGAGCCTATTAAACTGCATATTGAGGTTTTGCCCCCTTGGTGGGCCGTGTGGTGGTTCCAGCTGTTGCTCGTGGTCTTAATTTCGGTTGTGGTCTTGCTCTTCTTCAAAAGAAGGGAGCGGAATCTGGTGCGTATTCAAAATATCTTGCGCGAAAAGGTTGATAAAAGAACGTCTGAACTGAAAGTGGCTTTGGAGGACAAGGACAGACTTATCTCTGTAATAGGGCATGACCTGAAGAATCCGATGTTTGCCATCGTAGGTTCGCTCGACCTGCTCAAGAACAAGGAAGACCAGATGTCTAAAGAGGAGAAGAGCCAGCTTATTGATGAAGTGCGCTTTGAGGCGAAAACGCTTCAGGACGAGATGGTGAGGCTCGTGGAGTGGGCTAAGTCAAAACGTGAAGAGCTGGTGTGCAATATGTCGGACACAAATCTTAGCCTTGTTGTTAAAAATGTCTTTATGCTGCTCGAAGGGGTGGCAGAGCAGAAAAAGATAGAGCTGAAGCAGAATATAGAACTGGAGCATTATGCTCTGGTCGATTCGCGTATGTTAGGCACAATTTTAAGAAACCTGATGGGGAATGCAGTGAAGTTCACTCCAGCCGGAGGCTCCATCTCGCTAAATGCTTTTGAAAGGGATAGCAAAATTGTTGTGAATGTGATAGATTCGGGGGTGGGAATGGACGATGTGCAATTGGCTAAATTGCTTGATGCTGAAGATAACACATCGACAAAAGGCACTGATAACGAGGAGGGCACCGGGCTTGGTTTCCGAATATGTCAGGACTATGTGAAGCGAAATAAAGGTTCTATCTTAGTTAAGAGCGAAAAAGGCAAGGGCACAACCGTGACGCTTGAGTTCATGAAGTCTGATAATACGATAAAAGAGACGGAGACAGTGAAAGATGTTGAGTTTGAGGTTGATAGAGATTTAATGGAAGGCAACTCAATTCTGATTGTTGACGATGATTATCTGATATGCAGAAATCTTTCGGCTATACTGGAGCCTTATGTCAATGTTATTGTTGCGCATAACGGAGCGGAGGCGTTGAAATTGGCAGAGGAGAATTTGCCGGACATGATTCTGAGTGATGTCGATATGCCGGAAATGAATGGTATTGAGCTGGGTAAAGCTCTGAACTCTTCGGAGAAGTTAAGCCATATACCGGTCATATATCTTTCTGCGAAGAGTGACGAGCAAGACAGGCTGAGAGGGCTTGTGAATGGAGCCGTGGACTATATCTCAAAGCCTTTCAGCCAGACCGAACTGCTGATAAAGGTTTGTAATCAGTTAAAGATAAGACAGAAACAGCAGTCGTTGATTCTTTCGACTCATCTGAAACGAAATGTTAAAAAGCAGGAAAAGATAGAAGAGCCTGCCGCTCTGAATCCGTTCACTAAAGATTTCATCGCAGTTCTGGACAAAAGGTATTCGGACAGCAGAGTTTCTGTAGAAGACCTTGCAAGTGACATGAACATGAGTCAGTCAACACTGAACCGGCGGGCGAGGTCTATTGTTGGCAAATCGCCTCTCGAAATGCTGAACGAATACAGACTGAATATGGCGGCTCAGATGCTGAAAGATGACAAGCTCGGAAAGAGCATAAGTGACATCGCGTATGATGTGGGTTTCAGTGATCCGGCGTATTTCACAAAGAAATTTAAGGACTATTTTGGTTGCACGCCTTCTCAAGTTTAGAACTTGAGAAGGTTTCTTTTTTTTCCTACTTTTGTTACATCGGATTTTGATTTTTGTGTCGCAGTGTTTTTTTTGTATCGTTTTTTTAACAAAAGTCAATGAAAATTTGCGACTATGCTTTTCAATTGTTAGTTTTGTCTCATCTGAATAATACAGACTAATTACGAAACAAGGATGATAACTTTTCGTGGAGTTGTTTTCTTGCGCATATATTTATATAAAAGGAATTGTACAGTATGAGTTTTTTTAGCAGATTAAGAAGGGTGGCGTTTTGTTTATGCGCGTCGTTTGCTTTCTATAGTGCAGATGCCGGCGTGGTAATAAACGAGATTATGCCGTGTAACGTTTCGACGTTGCTTAATGACTATTATAATTATACAGGCTGGCTCGAATTATATAATTCGGGCGAGGCCGACGTGAACCTTAAAGGTTACGAGTTTAGAAATATCACAGGCTCAAAAAACAAGTTGAAGTGGGCCTGGAAAATTGAAGATTCGGTCGTCGTTAAAGCAGGAAAGTATAAAGTGATATTTTTTGACGAGGAGGAGGGCAAGTCTAAAACGCACGCTCCGTATAAAATTGACTCGGACGGCGGCACACTTGTCCTTTTGGACAATAAAGGAAATGAGGCTCACGCGCTAATCTACAAGGCGCAAGAGTCTGGCTATTCTTTCGGGTTGAACGGCTCGGACAAAAATTATATGCTTCCGACTCCTGGCGAGAAAAACAGCGGTTGCTACTCTAATTTTTGCGCGCTTCCGAAGTTTAACGGCGCTGCTCCGGGAACCTACAATTCTAAGTCTGAGGTTGGTGCAGTCACTTTGTATTGCGTGACAAGGGATGCGCGCATTTACTACACATTGGATGGCAGCGAGCCTGACATAAATGACACGTTGAATACTTTTTTATATTCTGGTGAAATAAAGCTGAATGAGGAAGGGAATACCGTAATCAGGGCAAGATCGTATAGAGATGATGCGTTGCCGAGCAAAATAGTTACAGGTTCGTTCATCTTTGCAGACGAGGGCTTTCATGGCAAATGCGGTGGTTTCACAGTGCCCGTTGTCTCTATTGTTGCGGAACCAGACCATTTTTATAGTGACCAGATTGGTATCTATGTAAAAGGCGAGAATGGAATCGAAGGGAAAGGAGACTGCGGTAATGGTGTGGACAAGAAAAGAAATTATAATCAGGATTGGAAGCGTCCGGTTAATTTCGAGTTTATAGAGAATGGAAATGTAAAGGTGTCTCAGAGCCTTGAGGCGGCTGTTATGGGCGGCTGTTCGAGAGGGGATAACAGAAAGTGGAAGTCTCTTAAAATTACAGCCTCAAAAAAGCAGGGAAGCGGCGGAAACTTAATCGGCTACAAAGACTTCTTTGGAGATAAGAGCAATATGGAGTTCAAGGCTGTTCAGCTTCGTAACGGTGGTAATGATTATGACGGAATACGTATTCGTGACGGGGTTATGCAGGCTATCTTGGACGGTATGGATGTGGACCGGCAGGCTTATCGTCCGGTGGCGTTCTACATTAATGGCGAGTATGGCGGCCTGTTCGGATTGCGCGAGAGGACAAATAAGGATTATGTCTATTCTAACTATGGCTATGAAGAGGAGGACCTTGATGTAATAGAGATTACGGCCAAGGACGGTGTCACAGCGTCAACAGGAACGGTTGACTATTTCAACGAAATGATAAGGGTGGCTGGCGAAAATCAGTCTGACGCTGGTTATATGGCGAAAATGTCAAAGTATATGGACGTTGACGAGTATGTGGATTACATGACGTTTGAGCAGTACATTGTGAATACAGACTGGCCTGGTAATAATATTAAGGTTTGGAGAGAAAGGAATCATGGCGTATTCCGCTGGCTCGTTTATGACACAGATTTCGGATTTGGCTTGTATCAGTCTTATGGACCTAATTATTGTGACCCCAACATGAACACTATAAAGTTCAGTTCGGGTGAGTCTGAACAGAAAAACTGGGCTAATGAGGAAGAGTGGCAGTGCGAGCTTTTCAAAAATCTGCTTGGCAATAAGGATTTCCAGAAGAAGTTTATAACAAGAAACTTGTTCAATCTGAAAAAGTTCTATTGCTACGACAGGGTTAAGCCGATAATAGACTCTATGGTCGCTTTGGCAAGCGATGAATATTGCGCCATGAAGTCGGATGAGTATTATGACGCGTCTGGAAAACTGGAAACGAGTGACGAGGTCAAGGGCTTGTACTCTTTTGCAGAAAAACGTAGCAAAGTGATTCCTGAACATATTAAGGAGTATTTTAAGCTTGGGGAAGTTGTGGACCTGACCATCTCTTCTAATGTGGATGGCGCTCGGTACTTGATAAACGGAGAACTTTATGACAGCAGTTCTTATAAGGGCTTGTACTATGCAGACTTGGACCTTTCTGTGGCTCCTATTCCGCCAAAGGGTTATGAATTTGACTCTTGGTCTTTGTCGGCTTCTATCTCCGAATCGCTTTTGAGCGATTCTGCGACATGGGCTTATTACTACGACAGTTTGCCTCCGGCTTCGGACTGGAACAGCGTGGGCTTTGATGATTCTGAATGGAGCCGCGGCAGAGGTAAGTTTGGCTATCCGGCTTATGATACGGAACTTAAGTATGAGGATGAGGAGAACAAGCCTATGACGGCATATTTCAGAACTTCTTTTAATCTGAAGGACACCTCCGCTTATGCTGCTGTCAAGGCCAAGATTGCTTATGACGACGGTTATGTTATCTATGTAAACGGCAAGGAGATAGCTCGTAAGAATATGCCGGAAGGTGATATAGATTTCTCTACTCCGGCTCTTGAATACGTTAATGACGTCTCCGAATCGGTTGAGTTCCCTTCGAGTTGCCTGAAAAATGGCGTCAATGAGATTGCGGTAGAGGTGCATCAGAATGTTAAAACAAGTTCAGATTTCGTGTTCAGTATGACCGTGGCTGGTGTTACAAATAAGGATGGCGGCTCTAAGGGTGTATTCTCTGCTATTTTGACAGGGCCGATGGAAATGAAGGCTAAATTCGTGAAGGTTGACTGTGTTAAGCCTAATCTTGTCATTAACGAAATTTGTTCCTCTAACGACTCTATTGCTGACGATTTCTACGGGTTCAAGCCAGACTGGATCGAAATCGTGAATCGTGGTGACGAACCTGTCAATTTGGCTGGTCTGTACCTGACTGATAAAGCCGGCAATTTGAGGAAAAGTATGATTCCTTATGACAAATACTTCGATTCGGCCTCTGTAATACAGCCGGGCGAGGCTAAGGTTGTTTGGGCTGATAATGCGGAATATCTTGGGCCTTTGCATCTTGGATTCAAGATTTCTAATGAGTCGGTTTCTACTTTGTTCTTGTCTTGGGAAGATGAAGAGAGTGAGTTGCACGTCATAGATTCGGTTACGTATGATGTTCATCCGAAAAATGGGTCTTACGGAAGGATAAGAGACGGCGAGGAGTGGAGCGTGATGTATGTTGACAGGCAGCAAGCTGAAGGCAGCATTTGTGGCGACTCTGCGTATTATACTACGTACCGTCAGCTAAACTCGTCAAAAGCACCAGATTTCATTTCTATGGCGTTGTGTTCAGATGTTGAGCCTTTTGCGGCTAATGATGATGCGATTGTAGCTTATCCGAAATTGGTGGATGAATGTGTCTTCGTTTCAGGTCTGGATGGCGAAACCGCAGCTTGCACCGTATTCAGTAGCATGGGCGCTGTGGTTGGAAATTGGGCGTGTGTGAGAGACGGGGAGTGCATAAATCTGGCAGATTTGCCGTCTGGAACCTATATTTTGAGGCTGATTTCGAAAAAAATGACAAAAAACGAGAAAATTTTAAAGAAATAATTTGCAGATTGCCAAATAAGTTGTACATTTGCATATACAAAAATATAATTTTGAAAACGTAAACATAATATTAAAAAAGATGGAACTGCCTTGTCGTGAGACAAGGCAGTTTTTTTGTGCGGACTTTTGATTTGCGGTTTAGACAATTTTTTATTTTTCTCATAAGTCCATCTTTTTTATGTAAAAATGTTGTTAAAGGAAATTTGCCATCACAATTTTTCACTATTTTTGCGTTCTAATCTAAGATAAAGTTTATTCAAATGAAGCTTTTAAGATATTTTTTATTGTTATTGGTCGTTTTTTTGTCGTCTTGTTCTGTAAAGCAGCAGATTAAGAGGGCAGATAAAAAATATGAGATAGGGGAGTACTATAAGGCTGCCGGAATCTATCGTTCGGCTTATCCTCGTGTTAATGTGTCTAAGGACCGTGCGACTAAGGCCTATGTGGCTTACCGTGCGGCGGATTGTTATCGGCTTGTGAATGAAAACGATAGGGCGGAGAGGTATTTCTCTAATGCGGTGCGCTATAAATATAAGGACAGCACAGTCTATCTTGATTATGCCGAGGTGTTGCGAAAAAATAAAAAACCGAAGGATGCAATCGCAAACTATGATGTTTATTTGCAGTTCCAGCCCAACAGCCAGGTGGCAAAGAATGGCAAAGAGGCGGCGCTGCAGGCTGTGGAGTGGCAGAAAAACCCGACTCGATACAAAATCAGCAAGATGGATAAACTGTCTTCTAAAAAGACAGAGAGCTGTCCGGCTCATCCGGGTGGCGACGGCGATGTGGTCTATTTCGCTTCGTCCCGAGAAATCAAAGGGCAGGCTCGTAAGAAGATGAGCAACATTACGGGTGTGCCAAATAAGGATATGTATGTGGCAAGAAGAAACTCGCTTGGCGAATGGGATAATATAGAGCCGCTGGATGGCGAACTCAACTCGCCGGACGATGAGGGTAGCCCGTCTTTTTCTAGTGATGGAAAGGTCATGTATTTTACTCGTTGCCGTTCGGTAAAAGGTGAAAGCTTGGGTGCGGAGATTATGTCTGCAACTCGCTCTGGCGGCAAATGGGGCAAGCCGACTAAGGTGGAATTGTCTAAGGATAGCTCTGTGACGTTTGCTCACCCGACGGTGTCTCCCGACGGAAGGTTTCTCTATTTCGTGTCTGACATGAAAGGCGGGTTCGGCGGTAAGGATATATGGAGAAGCGAAATCAGCGGAGGCAAGTATGGTGCTCCGGTGAATCTTGGTCCGTCGATAAATACGTCGGGCGATGAAATGTTCCCTTACATGAGAGAGGACAGCACTTTATTCTTTTCGTCGGATGGTCTTCCTGGGTTTGGCGGACTGGATATATTTTTCGCAAAGGAAAATCAGGACAATTCATGGACGGTGAGGAATATGATGTATCCTATAAATTCTAATGCGGACGATTTTGGTATAACGTTCGCCGCCGGAGGGAAAAAGGGCCTTTTCTCTTCTAACAGAGAGGAGCGGAAAGGGTATGATAAACTGTGGGAGTTTGAATTGCCGGACATCGTTTTTGAAATAACCGGGAAGGTTGTTTCGACAGATGGAGAAGGCTTGGCTGACGCAAATGTGCGTGTGGTCGGAAACGATGGGACAAATGTTAGGCTTAAGACTAAGAAGGACGGCTCGTTTTCTTATCCGCTGAAGAAGGAGGTGCAGTATGTGCTTCTGGGCACTTGCCGCGGATTCCTGAATCAGAAAGAACAGGTGTCAACTGTCGGGCTGGAAGATAGCAAGTCGTTCCCGTTGCAGTTTAACCTTGCGTCTATAAGCAAGCCGGTTGGGCTGGACAATATCTTTTTTGAATTCGGGAAGGCTACTCTTACGGCAGAGTCTTCGGGTGCGCTCGATAAACTGGTTAAGCTTCTGAAAGATAATCCTAATATTACGATAGAGATTGGAGCTCATACTGACCGTGTGGGGTCTGCTGACGGTAACCTTGCTCTTTCTGGCAAGCGTGCGCAGTCTGTTGTGGACTACCTGATTAAAGGTGGAATCGATGCGGAGCGCCTGACTGCAAAGGGATATGGCAAAACGCAGCCGGTGACTGTTGATAAGGCTCTTGCTGGCAAATACGAGTTTCTGAAAGAGAATGATGTGCTTGACGATGCTGTTATTGATGCTTTAACTCCTGAACAGCAGGAGGTGGCTAATCAGATTAATCGTCGAACTGAGTTTCGTGTGCTGAAGACAACGTACAAAATGTATTAAGGCTTGGCTGACGGCTGCGCTTGAGTGCTGTGTACGCGTAAGTTTGATATTGTGAAAAAAATAAATTAATATTCTTCCATGCTAATAAGAATATACGAAGAGAACCCTAATCAGAGGGAAGTGGATAAGGTTGTGCAGTTCTTGAGAGACGGCGGTCTTATCGTTTATCCGACAGATACTATTTACGGACTGGGCTGTGACATCTTTAACGCAAAGGCGGTCGAGAAGATTTGCAGGTATAAAAAAATTGACCCGAGAAAGGCCAACCTCTCTTTTATCTGTTATGATTTGAGCAATATAAGCGAATACGCGAAGGTGGATAATCAGACGTTTAAGCTGATGAAAAAAAACCTTCCGGGCGCTTTTACGTTTATATTGAACGGAAACAGCAATTTGCCTAAGCTGTTCCGGAATAAAAAGACGGTCGGAATACGTGTGCCTGACAATAATGTGATACGTGAATTGGTGAAGGGACTTGGCAATCCTATCCTTTCAACCTCTGTGAAGGATGACGACGATGATATTTTGGAATATTTCACAGACCCGGAACTGATTCATGAGCGATTAAGCAATATCGCAGATGTTGTGATTGACTCCGGTTTTGGAGAACTGGAGCCTTCGACTGTGGTTGACTGTACTGGCGACGAACCGGTGATTGTGCGTCAGGGCAAAGGTGTTCTTGAGTTTTAAGGAGGGTCTGTATGTGGGTTGTTTTAGCAATATGCTCGGCTCTGCTTCTCGGTATTTACGACGTTTTTAAGAAACGTTCTTTGAGGGACAATGCGGTTATTCCGGTGCTTTTCCTTTCGATCGTTATCTCGACGTTTATGTTCGTGCCGATTGTGGTCTTGTCTGTTGTTTCGGAGGATTTCAAAGATTCTGTGCTGTATGTGCCTAAGGCCGATCTGGAGGCGCATCTCTATATCTTTGTCAAGGCTGTGATTGTACTGGGGTCTTGGATTTGCGCCTACTTTGGCATGAAGAATATCCCGATTACGATATTTTCGCCGATAAGGGCAACTCAGCCGATATGGACGCTGATTGGCGCGGTTGTGATTTATGCGGAAGTGCTTTCGGGCTGGCAGGTCGCCGGCATCGCGCTGACTATAGTGTCGTTCTATTTTTTCTCGATAGCGGGACTAAAAGAGGGCGTGTCGTGGAAGTCTAACCGTTGGGTGTGGCTCGTGATTTTGGCTACGCTGCTGGGGGCTGTGAGCGGACTTTACGATAAGTTTTTGATGAAACAGTTTGACAGAATGACTGTGCAGGTCTATAGTTCTGTTTATCAGACTATTCTTATGGCTGCGGTCTTGTTCTTTTTGTGGTATCCGAATAGAAGTAACACAACTCCGTTTCAGTGGCGATGGTCTATTGTCGGAATATCGGTGTTCCTGGTACTTGCGGATTTTGTTTATTTCAAAGCTTTGTCGATGGACGACGCTCTTATCTCAGTTGTCTCTACGATTCGCAGGTCGGGGGCGGTGGTGCCGTTTGCTTACGGAGCGCTGTTCTTGCACGAAAAGAATCTGAAGGTCAAGACTGTGCTGCTCTGCGGTGTGCTGACGGGTGTGTTTTTGTTATATGTAGGTAGTTAAATTTTTCAGGTATGAGGAGATGTTTTTCTTATATAGTCACGTTTCTTGTGACATTTTTTTCTGCGAATGTTTTTGCGGAGAACGGGTCTTTTGACCCTGTGGCCATTTTGCCTGGCGAGTACTTCCCGGCCTTCAGCTGTGATAATCAGGTGTCGCTGCTGACGAGTGTGAAGGAGGGTAAGGACAGTTGCGCAAAAGGTCCGTTCGGGAAGGATATTTGTGTTGAAGTTTTTGAGAAAGATTATTTGCAGTATAAAACGTCGCAAGTGGCTCGTCTGACAATAAAAAAGTACAAGAGGAAGTCGGATGGTGTTGAGTTTATTGCGGTTGTGAATAGTGTGCAAACCCCGATAGAGGATTCAAAAATCCAGTTCCTTGATTGTAACAACCAAAACAACAAGCCGTTGACAATCAAACTGATGGAGCCTGTCGGACTTATGGATTTTATTGACAAGGACAGTATGGCTGCTAAAGGTTGGACTGAAGATTATGTAAGGAACAAGATGGATATGCTGTTTTTGTCGTACAAGATGACACCGGGTGGCAAAGATATTGTTGTCACTCTAAACAACAAAGAATATTTGGCAAAAGAAGATTACGAGAAGTTACGTTCTGTACTTAAAAGTGAGAGCTTGACACTGAGCTGGAACGGCGATTCGTTTGATAAGAAGTGAGCAACCGTCTTCTGAAGGTGTAATGATAAAAAAAGCGGCCGTGTTGGTCGCTTTTCTTATGTTGGCTTCCATGAATTATGTCGAGGTGATTTAGAACGACACTTGTAATTTATGGAAGTTGCCTTATGTTTCCATAAACTTTCTCTACAAAAGTCTTTGTCCGTTGATTACAAGCTCGAAATTTGTGTTCAGATATTCGGCAGCTTTGCGGCTAAGCATCATTCGGCCAAGGAAAATCTCAAAGTAATTCATCACAGCCGAAATGGAAGTGTCGATAGTTATGTCTAACACAAGAGACTTGTTGTCGTTCTTGAAGTATAGTTTAGAAGATTCTACCGCATAGTTCACACGGTCATGTATGTCGAAAGACGGAATGTCTCTGTTCCTTACACGTGTGCGTCTTACGTCGCATTTGTCGGCAATAATCAGTGCCGCCGCCACAGGGTTTACTGCAGATGCAGTGCCTTCGTCATGATTTCCTATAGCGCTGACGACAAGAGCGACCTCTTCGGCCGGCATGCCCATGTTGTCGAGGATTCGGAACGCAAGGACAGCTCCGCTCTGAGCGTGTTCCACGCGGTTCACCACATTGCCTATGTCATGAAGATACCCAGCTATGCGCGCAAGTTCAACATCTCTGTCAGAATAACCTAAAGTTTTGAGAATCATAGCCGCAGTCTCCGCTGTCTTCACAACGTGTCCGAACGAGTGTTCCGTGAAGCCCATTGCGGCAAGCACCTTGTCGGCCTGCGAGATGTAAGCCTTAATAGTTTCGTTTTCACGTACAATGTCGTATGTGATCACTTTCTTAGAATCTATGGCCATTTGTGATTAATTTTTTTGTTAGAAATAAGGTTAGACACATTATCAAAAGAACACGGAAGAGAATCCTCCTCCGCGTTCCGTGAAATCTAAAAAATGTATGAATATGGAAAATTAAAAATTATTCTTCAGTTCCTTCACCTTCACTTTGCTTCACCATCAAGTCTGCCTTTCCTGCAGAAACAAGTGTGTTGTACCAGTTCACAAGCTTTTTCACGTCTGTAGGATAAACGCGGTTGCGGTCGAAGTTTGGAAGAATTTCAGCAAAGAAGTCGAACAGTTCCTGATTGCTGCTTTTAGAGTTGAGGCTAACCTTTTCTGCATTGTACTTTTCCTTGATAGTGCAGAACACGTCAACTAACGGCACTTCTCCGTCCTCAGTAAACATCGCAATGTCGGCAAGAGAGATAACTCTTTCGTGAGCGTATGCCGGTGTGCGTTTTTTAGTTTCCAACGCTTCCACAATCAACATGTTCTTTCCTTGCGAAACCAACTCGTACAAACCCGGTTTCCCAGCGATAGACAATATCCTTTTTAACATAACTACTTTATTTTAATCTATAATTGTTACTAATTTATTATTTCCGTTGATTTATTTGTGCAAATGTAGTAATCAAAATAAAAATATACAATTTTTTCAGACAATTTCTATAAATTAGGTTTGGGCACAGCACTCAGGTGTGTTCTGTGAATTCGTCGTCTATAATTGAAAAGGTATAAATCGGAGGATGAAGAACTTTCCGGCACATTTTGATTTGTTTCGGCAACTTGCTGTTTGTCAGTTGTTCACGATGCCGTGCTGCTCACTTCTTTTGTTCTGCAATCTACTCGGAATTAATTCAAAAACTCCGCGAAATGAATTTATAGAACCCACCTTAAAATAAAATCATATATATGTTCGTTATAACAATGAGGGTGTTTGACAGTCCGTTCTAACAAAAAATGCAGGCAATATGTTGAAAGGTACAAAAAAAATGTTATCTTTGTGGCTTGAGTGTTCATAATGGATGTGGCAGGTGCAATAGGAGATACGAGAATGGGGCTGAAGCCCTGTTGAAAAATGTAAATTTAGATGAAAAAAATGTGTAATATATTTCAGACTTTAACTGGTTGTCTAAAGGGGATTTCTTTTGTCAGGAGGAGCTTGTTGTCGGTTCTGCTGATGGCGTTGAGTTTTTCGGCTGTCGGTGCGGATTTCTATGGCTTGTTTCCGGACCCTCTTGTGAATGTTGCGTTTTCGCAAATGAAGGGAGACGAGGATGGTTCCAGAATTGTGGAGTGGAGTCTTGAAGATTGCCTGCCTTTAACAAAGATTGTATTGAAAAGGTCAGATTATAAACTCAGTGTTAATGATCAGAAGCATAAGGATTTAACGCATGTTATTTCTATCCCTTGCGTAACTCCTCACAAAGTTTTCACGCTCAACAAGCCGACATCTTTCAAGGAGATGGGTTTCTTGTTCGAGAAAGATCTCAAAGGAAAGAAGGCTTCGCTTACGTTCAAGAGGAATGGTAAGCCTGACTCCCTTTTCATTGGGGTAGAGCCGGTGCTGGGGCAGGTCAAATTTGCTCCGCCAACCATTAAGCTCAGGTCGGGCAACGACATCTTTTTCTGTCGTGGAGAGCTTCACTCCTTTGTGGCATCTGTGCCAGAAGGCTTCCGCTCTGACGAGGTTAAGTACAATTGGTATGTCGATGGAGAGAAAATGACCGGACGTCATGACCGCTGGTTTGACACTTATTCAAGGACGAACTGGGCGGATGGCGAACATTACGTGCAGTGTGAGGTCTATCTTGACGGCGAGGCGCCTTCTCCCAAAGGCACGTTCAACGTGGTGCAGCTGCCGGGCGCGAACTGTGAGTTTTCGGTGAAGGCGATTCCTTATTGGGGAGCGGAGTGTGAGGATGACACTTCGGGTGCCGACCTCAGATATAATTACAAGTCGGAATGGGGTAGTTTTGTCATAACTCCTATGGAGGAGTATGTGCATTTCTATCTGGAGGTGATAAACAGAAAAGTCTCGTCCTTTACCGTAACAAACGACGAGGCGATTCCTAATTTCAAACTGATTAACAAGAGCGAGGCGGACCAGGACTTTATGTTCTTCTCGCTTCCGGTGAATATGAAGGCTCAGGCAAAAGAGCCTTACACAACGCATAAGGTTTACTTCAGATTTGAAGGTGACAATATCAATTACTCGATGACACCGTATGCGTTCCCGGAAGTTACAGCGTCGCCAGACACTGTGGAAATCTGCGAGAACTCTTTCATCATGGGCGAACCTGTGACTTTGAATGCAGAACAGGTTGGACTGGCTAAGGACACGTACGGTTTCCAATGGTATTACTCTACTGAAATTAACGGAAAGTACGAGCCTGTAGAGAACGCGACCTCCAAGGTGTTCACTCCGTATCGTGTGGGATATTACAAGGCGGAGGTGTCCGACGGCGTCTTTTCTGCAATGTCCGCGCCTGTTGTTGTGAAGAGAAAGACAGACCATTGTGTCAGCGTAGAGATTATTGGCGAGCGTGGCATTGATTATGTCTGCGCAAAGTCTAAACTTTATTTGCACTCTTCTATCTCTGGCAGCAACTACACTTATCAGTGGAAGGTCGGGAAGTTAGACGGCTCTGAGCTGAAAAATATAAACGGTGCCACAAATGCAGAGTATGTGGCTGCGGCAAATAAAAAGGGAGAGGCTTATTTCTTAGAGGTTAAATATGCAGGGCAGGTTGTATTGTCTAAGCCTTTCGTCGTGAGGGAGATTGCCAAACTGCCGGCTTCTAAGAATTTGGAAATTACGGCATTGCCTTTGTCTGTGTGTCAGGGCCGTTCAGCTAATATATTTGCCAATCTGGAACTGAAAGAGAAGGAACGCCGCGAATCTAAATCTAAGAGCCAGTTTATTTATGAACTGTATAGGAAAGGGTTTGTAGGCAATGAGCTTGTTAAGAGTGAACTTTCTAATAAGACAAGTCTGCATACGACTCAGCTGATAAACGAATCCGCCACATATTATGTGGACCTTGTCGGTTGCGACGGCAGGTTGCGCTCTAAGTCTGAGGTTACAATCAATGTTGTCAATGACGACAGATGCTCTTCGAGCGTCTTCTATGTCAAGCCGACGGGTAATGACTATAACGACGGTTTGTCGTGGGGTACGGCTTTCCAGACTTTGAAGCATGCGATAGAGGTCGCTTTTGAAATCAGAAACTCGGACCTTTATAAGAGCCAGCCGATAGAGATACATCTGGCCGCCGGAACTTATGCTTCGTCAAATGGATATGACTTTCCGGACAATACCACCATCTATGGAGGTTATGACGAAGAGCCGGTTGACGGAACGCTTAGCGCTACTCTTCGCAATCCTAAAAGCCCGGCTAACATAGAAGGTAAGCTTACCACGCTAACGGCAGAAAGCACATTCTCCAGAATCGTTAAGCTGACAGACAGAAAGGATGTCAAGTTTGTGGGTATATGTTTCAACGGCGAGGCTATATCTAACGAGTCTTGGCTTAACGGACGCGCTATTTATGCTGACGGGTCGTCTGTGACTTTGGACTCCTGCTGGGTAACTAATTTCTATATGTCTGTGAATCAGGGTAACCCGATTACTGCGGTGTCTATGCTGAAGAGACGTGCGGAACGTACAGACTTCAGACCGACTCTGATTGTCCGAAATACAACCTTCTCTGCGAATAAGGGGGGCGACATAGGTTCTTGCATCGGGCTGCTGTCCGACTGCGATGTGGAAATTGCAAATTCTGTGTTTAACAACAACACAACTAAGTATAGCGGAGGGGTCGCATTGCTCTCTTTCAACGCAAGCCCGAAGGTAAATGTCTTGAACTCCACGTTCTACGACAATACGTGCCAGAATGGTATCGGATATTACGGACGTACCGTAATTCGTATGGTGGGTGGCAATCCGGAATTGAACATATACAGTTCTACGGTCTGCGGACGTTTCTATAAGGAAGACGGTAAACTTAGAATTTATAACTCTATTATTGAGTGTGCCGGACGTGCGGATGTGTATGAGAACAATTATCCTAAAGTGTCAACTTTTGTGGACGATGACCAGAAAGACCTTGAAAAGAATGACAAGCCGTTCCTTGCTAATTTCAGAGGCGGAATAGGAGGAAAGCTTCAGAGCAAAGGCGGTTTGACTCAAGTGCTTGTTCCGGCTAACTTGCTTGAGATTGTTTCGCAGGCAGGGGCTCCTCATAAGCTTACCCCGACAGACCAGCGCGGTTTTCCTCGCAACGAGATGGCAAGCACTTACGGAGCGTATGATCTGGACCACTCGGCGTTCATCAGACTTACTTACGAGGCTTGTCCTGACTACAAGAATACAGAAGGGTCGTTCGTGGCTTCTGTTGTCGGACTGAGAAATCCAAAATATCAGTGGGTGAATAACTACTCTAACGTGGAAGGCGCCACAACTAAGGATGTTGAGAAACTCGGAATAGGAACATATTGGCTGGAGGCGACTGGCGAGGATGCAAGTGGGCGTGTGATCACTATCTCTTCTAACGAAATACGAATTTCTGATATTTGCGAGGAACCGGGCGTGTTTTTTGTCAAGACTCCTCTGAAGGGGGGTAATGACTTGTATGCGGGTACGACTTGGAACCAGGCTTATGCAACTGTGGACAAGGCGATAGAGGCTGCCATGGAGTATAAGAAGCGCGAAGGCGAGTCTAAGCCGGTGAGCATACATGTGGCAGAGGGCGTTTATTCTCCGTCGGACGACAAGGGATTTGCTTTCCAGAAGAGCGGATTGCCGGTCTCTAATATTGTTGTCTATGGCGGATACCCGGCTAATGCGTCGAACAACTCTGTGCGGATGCCTAAGAAGGTTGGGGCTGAAGAGGGCTATTCGACAGTATTCACTGCTGCGTCGCCAAAGGGAAAGATCTTCTCTTCAAACTCAAAGACGAAGGGCTTGACTTTTGTAGGGATACAGTTTGCAGGGACAGACAGCGTGCCGTCTTCCACTTCTGCAATATCTATAGACGGAGGTGCTGTCACAATGGACTCTTGCGAGTTCCGAAACTTCAGAGCTGGCAAAAAGTCTGATGTGAATCCGTTGATTTCTGTGACTAAGACCTCTGAGCTTACGTTGCGAAATTGTGTGGTGAGAGACAATTCTGCATGGATGTCGGCAGGTGTTTATATGAAGAACAAAGGCAATAAGTCTGTGGTGAAACTTGTCAATGTGACATTTATGAACAATGTGTCGGAAGGAGATGGCGGCGCTGCAATTTATGTTGACGGAGCTTCTGCAGACATAAGGATGTACAACTCCACGATGTACGGAAATGCGTGCGTTTCTGGAGAAAATGATGCGGCGGGAACTGTCAGACTGAAAGGCGGAGAGTCGAGCCTGAAAGTATATAACTCCACGCTTATGGGAACTTACTACCGCGAGTCCGGCTCTCTGAAGTTCTATCACTCTATGGTAGAGGCTGTGGGCGGTTATTATGTAAACGCTAACAGTTACGTGGCTTATCCTCGTCTGGAAAAGCTTGCGGACAAGATGCCGGAAGACCAGAAGAGGGCGTTCCGGAGCAATTTTGAAGACTCGCTGTCTTACGGAGGTTTCACGCCTGTCTTGAAGCCGCTGAAGAGAGATGGCTCTACGTTCTTCAGCCGTGTGAGTTCGCTTGTCTCTATAGATGGTGTGGACTTGTCTAAAGACCAGAGAGGCGAAGCGCGTCCGCCGCTGTCAATCTTGGGAGCTTGCGAGTTTGATGCCGAGAAAGAGGGAGCCGTCGGCTTTTGATTCTGATTTCTGATTTCCGTTTTTTGAATTCAAAGTCAGATAAGGAAGGACGCAGGGCGATTTGGAGGCTCCGAACGCTTTTAATGTATTAATTTTTAGCAAAAAAGGCGATATGATTTTTTTTTATAGATAAAAACATCTATATTTGCAAACCGAAAGCGAGAAGGCGCGATTAGGCGTTGTGAAAGAGGTTGTATAATATAGTAACAAATATAAAATTTAAAAGAGATGACAAAAGCGGATATCGTAAACGAGATTGCAAAATCAACGGGTATCGATAAACTTGATGTTCTGAAGACTGTCGAAGCTTTTATGGAGGAGGTGAAGAAGTCTTTGATAAAAGAGGAGAATGTGTATTTGAGGGGATTCGGTTCTTTCATCATAAAGAAGAGAGCAGAGAAGACAGCGAGAAACATTTCTCAAGGCACGCAGATAACAATCCCGGCTCACAACATTCCAGCATTTAAGCCAGCAAAAACATTCGTAATGGATGTTAAAAAATAAAATGATTTAAAAACTTAAAAACTTTAAGAAAATGCCAAGCGGAAAGAAAAGAAAGAGACATAAAATGGCTACTCACAAACGCAAAAAGAGACTAAAGAAAAATCGTCATAAAAAGAAATAATTTTTGCGTGATTTTATGTTGATTAACGAGACATTGAACAAACTTAATCTTACTTTAAGTTTGTTCTTTGTTTTATAAAAAAAAGACAAAGTGAACAACGAATTAGTAATTGATGTCCAGTCTTCGGAAGTGGCTATCGCGCTGCTTGAAGAGGGTAAACTTGTGGAGATTCACAGGGAGAACCGCGTCGCGTCTTTTTCTGTCGGCGACATTTACCTTGCTAAGGTGCGGAAAATCATGCCAGGACTTAATGCTGTGTTCGTTGATGTAGGTTACGACAAAGGTGCGTTCCTTCATTATCAGGACTTAGGTCCGCAGTTCAGCTCACTTGTCGCTTTCACAAAAAATGTTTTGCGAGACGGCAAACGCGCTCAGCCGCTGCATAAAATGCAGCTTCATAAAGACATCAGCAAAACCGGAATGATTTCGGATGTGCTTGCGCAAGGGCAGGAAATTATGGTGCAGATTGCTAAAGAGCCAATCTCCACAAAAGGCCCGAGACTAACTTCCGAGATATCGCTTGCTGGACGGTTTCTCGTTTTGATGCCTTTTGCTGAAAAAGTTTACGTGTCACAGAAGATCAAGTCTTCTGAAGAGCGTAATCGTATCAAGCAGCTGATGCGCAGCATAAAGCCTAAAAACTTCGGCGTGATTGTGCGCACTGTGGCGGAAGGCAAGAAGGTGGCGGAACTGGATGCGGAGCTGAAGACGCTGCTTAAGCGTTGGGACGAGGCGGTCGCCAAAATGGCGAGACCGCAGCAGAAGTTGCCGGCGTTGCTGCTTGAAGAGATGGGCAGAACTGTAAGCCTCTTGAGGGATATATTCAATCCGTCTTTTGAAAATATTTATGTGAACAACCGTTTCGCTTACGGCGAAATATGTGATTACGTGGATGCTATTGCTCCGGAATGCAGCGGGCGGGTTAAAATGTATTCGGGAGACCTCCCTATATTTGACCATTTCGGAATTTCTAAGCAGGTGAAGTCGGGCTTCGGCAGGACTGTGTCCTTCAAGAACGGAGCGTACCTAATTATCGAGCATACAGAGGCGATGCACGTTATTGACGTTAACAGCGGAAACAAGTCCAAGGGTATTACAGACCAGGAGACAAATGCGGTTGACGTGAACTTGGCTGCGGCAGACGAAATCGCAAGACAGTTGAGGCTGCGCGATATGGGCGGAATCATCGTTATTGACTTCATTGATATGCAGAAGTCGGAGAACCGCCAGCGTCTGTTTGACAGAATGAAGGAGAATATGGCTCACGACAGGGCCAGACACAACATTCTCCAGCTTAGCAAGTTTGGCTTGATGCAGATTACCCGGCAGCGAGTGAGGCCGGAGATGCATGTTAGCACCGAAGAGGTGTGTCCTACTTGCTTAGGGAAAGGCTTTTCCCAACCATCAATCTTATTTGTCGATAAACTGGAAGACAAAATAGATTATCTTGTCAATGAATTGAACGTAAAGAACTTCAAGCTGTTTGTGCACCCGTATGTAGAGGCGTACATCACGAAGGGTTTCCCTTTCTGTTCCATCAAGTGGAAATGGAGGCGGAAATACGGCAAGTTCAAGATTGTGCCATCCCAGAGCATTGCTTATTTGCAGTATCTTGTTTTGGACAAGGACGGTCATGAAATAGACCTTCGCGAAGACTTGGAGGCAGTAAACGCAAAAAAATGACAAGCTTAAGAAGCAATAAAGCGGAGCAGCTCAAAAAGAGCGCTCCGCTTTAGTTTTTGGGGAGGGGAGAGATCGGAATGTATTGCTGTCCGGTAAAATGACTATCTTCGCCTATGGTTGTTTATTTTAACGTGAGTTTGACGAATTGTAATTATAAAGAAAGACAAACTATTATCAATTATACGCGCGACGTGAATGCATAGTTTCTTATGAAGGAAGCAGAGAGATTTCAGCCGCATTCATTCTGCTGTCCGGTGATATCTCCTTTTTGACGGATTGGACAGATTGACAGAATATTTCTGCTTTGTTTTGTTAAAAAGTTTGCAGTATTCGTCTGTCAAACGAAAAAAATCTATAACTTTGTCTATGGTAATCTTGCGTTGTTTTTTTGTTTTCTTTTTTTTACTGTGAAATCACGAAAAAATAATGCTAATAAGTAATCAGTAGGTTAAATTTATCTAACTCATGTTAGTTTAAATAAATTAGGGTGTGTTACAATCACTGAAAGAATAATTTTCTATTATGCAAATACCTCAATCCCAGATATTGACAACTCGTCACCTTAACAGGGTGTTTGATAAAACTGTGGCCACCTATAAATTTTATTGGTTTCTTGGTATTCTAGACTTGTTTGTGAAGCAAGGAAAGACTAGGATTAATGTATGGGAAATAATGATTACGATGGTTGCTAATGCTTGGTATCCAGTTAACTATTTCCGTCTTTCATTTGGCAAGTCCGAATCGTTATATGACGCTATTCTTGCTTTACAACGTGAGAATAATATTCCAATTAATATTGGAATGAAGGATTTAACTATATTGCTTCAAGCATTGATCCAACGACCGGAGATACGAAAACAACTGAATTTCCTTCAAATGAATGTACCTTTCCGTTTTCTTCGTCCTTGGATAGATACTTCTGATGACCGTGAAATGGTAAAACGTTCACAAACATTCGAAAATGGATGTTTGTATAAACTCGAGAAAGAGAATGGATCTTTGTGGGTAGAACTGAATCCTATTTGGTTGATATATTTGAAAGAGAATTATGATATATTAAGCTCATTTGCATATTGGGGGTTGACAAACTTCTTGCAAGTCCGCAACCCTAATGTTCCTAATATTCCAAGTAAACTAATAAAGAAAGAGGAACGAAATTCTTTAACATCCCAACGTAGATTTTGGAATACAGCAATAACCGGAGGAATGGAAGTAAGGTGCCTATATACTGGTAATTTGTTGATAGAATGTGAGTACGACCTTGACCATTTTATCCCTTGGAGTTTTGTCTCTCATGATTTATTGTGGAATTTAATGCCCGCAGATTCAAGTATTAATAGTTCAAAAAGTAATAAATTACCAGACTTGGATTTATATCTGCCCAAATTAGCAGAAGCCCATCAAGTAGCATTGCGCATTTATATAGGAAAGGGGAAACAAGATAAAATATTGGAAGATTATTTGTCTCTTGGCCATACCCCACAAGATATAGCTATGATGGATAGAGAACACTTGCTTGACTGCTTTTTCCAAACATTTGCTCCAATGAACCAGATTGCTCTTAATATGGGATTTGAATCATGGAAATATTGAATTCTATGCAAACCGAAAAAATAAACCATCCATACCTCACGGCTATCAAGCGTACAGATTTGTCTGTGCCTACTCGTTATCTACTCCAACGTGATTTGTTGAAAGGAAAAATCCTAGACTTTGGTTGCGGTTTTGGATATGATACGGATGAATTGCAAAGGAGGGGATATGATATTACTGGTTATGATTATTATTATCGCCCTGACTATCCTGATGGTAAATTTGATACAATTATCTGCAACTATGTGTTGAATGTGCTTGAACCTTACGCACAAGCAGAGGTTATGATGAATGTTACAAATTTGCTGTCTCCAAAGGGTTCTGCTTTCTTTGCGGTTAGAAGAGATTTGAAAGAAGAGGGTTTTCGGCTTCATGCAATTCATAAGCAATATACTTATCAATGCAATGTTAAGTTGCCTTTTCAAAGCCTTGTCCATAATAATAGCTACGAATTGTATCAATACAATCATTTTAATAAACTTCCGCGGAAAGAAGGCGAAAAATGTCCATTCTGTAAATTATCTCGAAGAGTGGAAGTCATTTGTGAAACGGCAACTTGTGTTGCTTTCTATGATGGTTATCCAGTTTCGCCTGGTCATGCATTGATTATTCCAAAGCGTCATGTGGCTAATTATTTTGACCTAACTAATCATGAACGTGAAGCAATGAATATAATGCTTCAATATGTTAAACGAAAGATAGATGAGCGTTTCCATCCTGATGGTTATAATATTGGAATTAATGTGAATGAAGCTGCAGGCCAATCAGTATTTCATGTTCATATGCATTTGATACCACGTTATAAAGGAGATGTGGATAATCCTAAAGGTGGTGTGCGGGGTGTGATTCCAAGTAAACAAAAATATTAGCATGAAACATAGAAATTCACAACCATATCTCACTTATGCATTAAATAAAGAAGGTGATTTGGTACACATTGACAGCGTTCCAAATGGTAATGAATGTGAATGTTTTTGTCCACATTGTAAAAGTGAACTTTGTGCAAAAAACGGTGGTTCGGGTCTAAAAATGGTTCATCATTTTGCTCACATAAATGGTGCTGATTGTTTCGGTGCAGTTGAATCAGCTTTACATAAGATGGCAAAGGATGTCATAAAAGAAACTTTAAGTTTACAGTTACCAGACAGATTAGATGGAAGCCGGGGAGAGTTATTAAAATTTGATAATATAGAAGTTGAGTATTACGACAAGGAGACTAATTTGCGCCCAGATTGTATTGGTTACTATGGAGATAAAAAGATTTGGATTGAATTTAAACGTACTCACGCTGTTGATACAAGAAAGAAAGGCAAAATTATTTCTGCCAAAATAGATTGCGTAGAGCTTGACCTAAATGTTTGCAAACTTGATCCAGATGTCGTTCGTAATTTCATAATAAACGAAACTCAAAATCGTATCTGGATTAGAGATTGTGAATTAAAAACAAGAATGTCAGGTCGTATGCTTGGATATGGCACCTATCTTGACAGATATTCTGATTATTATGAATATAGACACATAGAACGTGTATTCGCAAAGGATGAGAATGATATACTAGTCAACTTATTAGACGACAAAGTCGACATGAATATTCATAATTATTATTGTTTGGCATGTGGCAAAGAACTTACTATAAATATTAATGAATTGGGAACTTATATTTTTGTACATGTTGATGAGAATGTTCATTGTAACGATGATTTATATTTGCATGAAGCAGCAAAAGATATTCTCCATCATAAGTTCATTGCTTCAGATGATTTTAAAATTCTTGTTCCTCAATATCAAAACTGTGCAGAGAAGACATGTTGTGCTTTATTTCAATCAGAATTATGTACGACAGATAAAAGTATTACATACGATTTGAAACAACATGGCTATACAGAATGCTTGAAAGATTACAAATTTCAAGATTTTAAATTTAAATGTGATTTAGTTATTAAAACTGCTAATAGCAATAAAAATGCCATTCTAATAAGTATTAATGCTGGTGCTTGCCATGTTGATATAGATACTAAAGAATATAGAATCATAGATATTGAAGTGTCAAATAGTGATCAACTTTTATCTCTATTAAATGAACCGATTGGACACTTTCATTCATCTTTTATAAATTTTAAACGTGAAAATGAAAAGACTGCTTTACGTTCGGAAATGGATAGAAAGATATTAAAGTTCTCTTTATTTTCTAGTGGTAAGTACCGTATAGACACAGTCTCATGCGATAAGTTAAATGAGCATAAGTACAGTACTGTTTTAGAATACATTTTTATTGAAGGAGTAGATAATAAATACGATGCAAAATTGTACTCACTTTGGCGGTGTTATGAACAAAAACGAAATGTCTGCTTCTGCGAAATATGTTGGTTCATTGTTAAAACTAATGGTTTTTATGGTGTATCGGAAACCATATGTAAACGATATAAAACAAAAGGAACCCCACATTACCCATTAGAGGTTATGCCTGTTAATTGTCCCTATTTTAAAATTAACAAAGAAATAGAGAGTGTGTTAAAGTTAAATTATGGAAATATGGTTGTAAATGAAAATAAAATTCATGAATAACTTAATTGATCTTTCATTCCATAAAAATAATTAGTGTATGTAAGATAAACGAGTCAAGAAACAAAAGCATGATTTAATTCAAGTTAAATATATTATATAAACAATTTAATATATTTGTATTAAAACATCAAAAAAAGACGTTAAGCAGTTGAATTAATAATAAGTACGTTGAAACTTCGAAGTCTTAGGAGTTTTAGGTGGGAATGCTTATGCCTTTATTAGGGGTTAAGTGGAGAAGCCGTGCAATCTGAAAATTTGACATTCTAAAGATTGAGCTTTTTGATTCTGATGCAATAATTAAACCTCAGCCATAATGAGTTGTGGCTGAGGTGGTTATGTGTTTTGTTTTATCTCTCACTTCCCCTTCTTCCAAAGCACGCAGGAGAGGGTGAAGAGGATTGCGGAGAGGACGAAGATGTAGATGAACGAGACGTGCATGTTGTATTTCTCCGCTATCATGCCTATCACGAACGGTCCGAACAGAAAGCCGGTGCCGCTGATTGTGTTCACCATCGCTATGCCGGTGCCCGGACTTACGTCTTTGCGGTTGCCTGCCAGACTGTAGATTATCGGCACAAGACACGATAGCCCAAGCCCTGAAATGAACAGACCTGTGACGGCAAAGTAGATGTCGGTCTTCATAATCATCACGCCCAGTCCCAACATGGCAAGAAAACTGCATCCTAAAAGGATTGTCGGCTCGCTGAACCGCTTGCGTATGGAGTCGCCGAAGAATCGCCCGAAGGCAATGAACGACGCGTATATCAGAAGCCCAACCGGAGCGATGTTCTCTTCCAGCGAAACAATCTCTTTCATGTAAACCGTGCTCCAGTCAGACACGCTGCCCTCTATGATTCGTCCGCACAAAGCGATGAACGCGATAAGCAGCAAAACGCCTTTGGGCAGCAGCAGCTTGAATCCTTGCGGAACGTTTTTCTTGGACGGTGTTTCTTTGAGAAAGTAAGTGCGCACGATGTAGAACTGAATCAGCGAGATGGCAGACACCATTATGAAGTGAGCCGCCACGTTTACGTTGAGGGTCAGGCAGGCAATGCTTAGGATTGCGCCAGCGCCTACGCCTACGTAAAACAGCGCGTGGAACAGTCCGATGATGGGACGCTTGTATGCCTTTTCCACGATTATCGAGTTCGCGTTGATGGCGATGTCGGTGAGCGACACAAACACGCCGTAGAGCATGCAGAACGGATAGATCAGGGCGTTCGTCGGCAGAAGCATCAGCAGGGCGAACAGAGACATATACACATAGCCCATAGCCGAAAGCTTTTTGCTCCCGAACTTGCCTGCCAGATACCCGCAGAACGGCATCATCAAAAGTGACCCGATTGACATGCAGAACGGTATTGTCGAAAGTTCGGCAATGGAGAGCCCGTAATGCTCCTGCACGGAAGGAAACCTGGAGAATAGCGTCGCGAAAATAAAGCCCATGAAGAAGTACTGGCTCAGCAACGCTTCGCGCGCGTGACGTTTGGTTTTTGAAACTGTCATTTTTTTTGTCTTTTAAGAAAATTTATACCTTAAGTTCAATAGCGGCGCAAAGGTAGTGATTTTTTGACGAAAAAAAGAGAATCTCGCTTTTTCATTCTCCTTGAACTCAATATTGTCCTAAATGTTTTGTAAAAAACAAAAGGGGGTGCGGTTCTTTCATTTAAAGACGTTATACAGTAAAGAATTTTGGTACTGCCTTCCAGGCAGGTTTTCGTTGCATCTGCCTTCGCCCGAGACTTCGTCACGGGTTACCGCCGCTACGCTCAGTGCTGCCTTCCAGGCAGAAAAAAGCAATTTTTTTTGAGCGGAGAGCTGTCTTTAGGCGGCGAAAAACAAAAGCGGAACTCTTAGGAGAGCCCCGCAAGAGATATGCAGTCAGAGTCTGCAGAGGAGAAATCACTCTTCGAGCAGGCCTTTAAGTTTGTTAGTCTGAGTAGGTACGATAGACGACAGGATTTCGTAAAGTTCCTTCTTTTCGTTCGGCATGGAGTTGCGGAACATATCCACAATTTCGTCCAGCTTAGATTCGACAAAAAGCTGCAAGGTGACAGAGAACGGCTTTGCACGATTCATCTCCTGCAAATAAGGCAGGTTAGAGTAGATGCGGCTCTTTCCCTTCTCCACGTTCTGCACCATCTCGTCAAGGCCGAGTCGGTGATATTCGTAAATCAAGTCGCGCAACCCTTTCAGGTTAGCGTCTTGGTAGTTGCTGATTAAGGCATATCTGTTTCTGTCGCTTTCAAACGCCTTCCAGCCAGGGTCGTCAGAACTTCTTGCAAGGTTTGCGATAGTCTCGGCCTTGTCAAAATACTGAGAGCCGCCGTGCCTGCTGTACGAGTCGAAATTGAGACCAAGAATGATGTTCACGTAAAATCCGATGATAGACGTCAGGTTGTCGTCGTAGCTGTTCTCGTTGAACTCGAAACGTTCGCCGTACTCAGAGAAAGTGAACGTCAGATTTTCGTCCTTGAAGTTAAACAGAGTAGTGGAGTAAGACGAGTTGAATACCGGTCTGCTCGCCTGAATCTGCAAATTTCCGGAATATGAGTCGCCGCTGCCGGTTTCGTCAATCGTCAGTATAAAGTTGCAGTCAATGCGTTCCTCCTCCTGAAACACTGCGTCGGTCCATTTTCTTGTGTTTATGAACTCCGTCAAGTTGCTCGCAAGAGTGTTGAACTTGTCTTTGTTTGTGCCTTCGATCTGGTCGGCGTTGACTTGCACTCTGCAATTTATCTCTTGAGCGCACAGTCCAGAGCAAAAGACAAGCCCCAGAATTGCAGTTAAGAATCTCATAAAACTCATATTAGTTATTTATCTTTTAAAATCTTGACAGCATGGTCTATAATATCACGGGCTACAAGACTTTTCGACTTCAAATCAAACGGGAACTTGCCTCCGTTTTTGTCAAAAATTGTAACTTTGTTCGTGTCATATCTAAACCCTGCATTTTTATCATTAAGCGAGTTTAGCACGATGAAATCGAGGTTTTTGCGATTGCATTTGTCAATGGCGTTAACCTCTTCGTTGTCCGTTTCAAGGGCAAATCCGATCATCAGCTGCCCCTCCTTTTTGCTTTTGCCCAGAGCTGCGGCGATGTCTTGCGTAGGCACCAGATTCAGCGTCATTGCGCCAGTCTTTTCTCTCTTCATTTTAGAGACGGCTTGCGTCTCCGGAGTGTAGTCGGCCACTGCGGCGCAAAGAATCATGATGTCAGAGCTGTCCGCCAGCTTTAACGCTTCGTCGTGCATCTGCCTTGCAGACTCCACATTTACCACACGCACGTTTTTATTTGCAGGCTTCACGTTAACGGGGCCGGACACAACCGTGACCTCGGCTCCGCGCTCCGCGCATTCGTCGGCAAGAGCGTAGCCCATTTTGCCCGACGAGTAATTACCAATAAAACGCACAGGGTCAATCTTTTCGTATGTAGGCCCGGCTGTAATCATCACTTTTTTTCCAGACAAATCTTTTTCCTTCGAAAAATAGTCCTTTACAAACCTCGCGATGTTTTCCGGCTCTTCCATTCGTCCTTTGCCCTCCAGTCCGCTGGCAAGAAATCCGGACGCAGGCTCAATGATCAGATTTCCGTAAGAGCGCAGCGTGTCGATGTTCTTTTGAGTGGCGGGGTGCGCGTACATGTCCAAGTCCATAGCCGGAGCCACGAACACGGGGCATTTGGCCGAAAGGTAAGTGGTAAGCAGCAGATTGTCCGCAATGCCGTTGGCCATCTTTCCGATGGTGTTGGCCGTGGCTGGCGCAATCACGTACGCGTCAGCCCATAAGCCAAGGCTGACGTGGCTGTTCCATGCCCCGTTTTCAGGGTCGAAGAAATCGACAAGGATAGGGTTTTGCGATAGCGTCGCCATGGTAAGCGGAGTGATGAACTGTTTTGCCATTGGAGACATGACAATCTTCACCGCGGCGCCCTGCTTAACAAACTCGCGCACGAGCGTGGCGCTTTTGTACGCCGCAATGCCTCCGGTAATCCCGACTATGATATTTTTGCCTTTTAACATAAAACTGCGTTGAAATTAGTCAGACACAAGCAATAAGCTCTGTCTGGCAAACAAAAATAAGACAAAAGAACAACATGACAAAATGCTGTTCTTTTATCTTATTCAAAAAAATCGCAAAAGAATCACTTCTTCAATTTGTCCTTTGCAGGATTGCGGTAATAAATCTTCTTTTCGACATACTCCTGAGCCGCCATCAAAGTCGGTTTCGGAAGCTTTTCGTAGAAGCGAGAAATTTCAATCTGTTCTCTGTTTTCGAAAACCTCTTCAAGGTTGTCGTTATAAGACGCAAACTCCTGAAGTTTCTTTTCAAGTTCAGACTTGATGTCCACACTGATCTGGTTGGCGCGCTTAGCGATGATGTTTACGGTTTCGTAAACGTTGCCAGTCTCTTCGCACATAGAGTTCATGTCGCGAGTGATAGTGTTTGTAGGAGCTTTTAAATTTCTGTAGTCCATGTTTATATTTATTTTACTTATTTTTTCGTTAAAAACTTGTTCGATTTAGAGAAGATGCTTTGAGCCTCCTTGGCGAATTTGCTTTCGGGGAACTCGTTGGTGAAGTTGTAATATTCGTCAACAGTCTCTCTGTATCTGTCAGCCTTTTTTTCGTCCACGCTCTCTTCCGCCTGCAGGAACTTCGCCTTCAGGATAAGGAATGATAGCTCTTCGCGGTGGATGCTTTCAGGGAAAGCCTTGATGGCGTTGTTTGCGGCAATCACACACGACAAATAGTTGTTGCCCATGTAGTTGCCAAGATTGAAGTAAAGCTTGGCGCTCAGATAGGCCTTGTAGGCAAGCTTGTCGTTCATCTCCTGAATTATAGACTGAGCCTCCGGCACCTTTGCACTTTGCGGATAGATGTCGATGAACAAGCTCAGTTCCTCCACCGCCTTTTTCGTGCTTGTCTGGTCCAGCTTCACCTCCGGCGAGTCTTTGTAGTAGCAGTACCCTACGTAGAACTTTGACTGTTCCGCATACCTTCCGCGCGGATAGCTGCGGTGGTAGCCGGAGAAGTAGCTCCTTGCAGTCATGTAGTCTTCGTTCATCAGGTGGCACTTAGCCAAGAGGAAAAGAGCCTCCTCGCCCTTTTCCGTCCCCCGGAAAGAGTGCACCACGGACTCCAGCAAAGAGGCGGCGTTGAGGTACTTGCCCTTTTCGTAGTACTCCTTCGCTTTTGCGAACTTGAGGTCGTTGTCGCCGCTTTTCTGCAACTTAGTATATTCGCTGCACGACGAGACCGCGAGCGAAAACACCAACGCAAGTATGTAAAAAACTTTAGCTTTCATATTTCAATCTGCAAAAATAGTAAATTGAAACAGAAAAGAAAAACGTTTTAAGAAAATTTAACAAAAGTATTTTAAAATAAAGGCGGAAAAGGCGAGGCGTTGCGAAAAGCGCTGTTGTTGTGTCGAGGTGAAAAGGCGAAAAAAGAAAGGAGAAAGGACGTTTTCCCAAAAAGATTTTAAAAACTCGTTTTTCAAAACAAAATGTTAGGCAAAAAAGAAAGATTAGCGAGATAAAAATCATTTTGCAAAATAAAGGGGCGTTTATGTGACAAAATGTCAGATGAAATGCTTAAAAAATGAGAAATAAAGGCTATTTTTCTTCGTTTTGATAACGAAAAATTTCGCATAAATGTGTCGGGTTTGAAAAAAAAGTATTAATTTTGGCACGTCTTTCCGAAGAGGTTCAGGAAGCATCTGAAAGGGGAGGCGATTCATTTAGCGTTTATTAAAATATAAATAAATATGAAGAAACACAATTTCAACGCAGGGCCATCGGTCCTTCCAAGAGAGGTGATAGAAAAGACAGCTCAGGCTGTTCTGGATTTTGAAAATGACGGATTGTCAATACTCGAAATTAGTCATCGTGCCAAAAACTTTCAGCCGATTGTAGATGAGGCTGTGGCTTTGTTTAAGGAACTATTGAACATTCCAGAAGGTTATTCGGTAATATTTCTTGGAGGCGGCGCCAGCCTTGAGTTCTGCATGGTTCCGTTCAACTTCTTGGAAAAGAAGGCTGCTTACGTGAATACAGGAGTTTGGGCTAAGAAAGCAATGAAGGAAGCTAAGGCTTTCGGCGAAGTTGTTGAGGTTGCTTCTTCTGCTGACGATAATTTCAACTGGGTGCCTAAAGCTGGCAAGGACTATCAGATTCCTGCAGATGCGGACTATTTGCACATCACTACTAACAACACAATCTTCGGTACTGAGCTTTTGGAAGACATAGACTCTCCAATTCCGGTTATCGCAGATATGTCGTCAGACATCTTCTCTCGTCCGATAGATGTTTCTAAATATGGTATGATATATGGTGGCGCCCAGAAGAACTTGGCTCCTGCCGGCGTTACTTTTGTTATCGTGAAGGACGAGCTTCTCGGAAAGGTGTCTCGTCATATCCCTACAATGCTGGACTACAGAACTCACATCGACAACGGTTCTATGTTCAACACTCCTCCTGTGTTGCCTATCTACGCAGCTCTTCAGACTTTGAAGTGGCTTAAGGCTCAGGGCGGATTGAAGGAAATCGAAAAGAAGAACATCGCTAAGGCTGAACTTCTTTACAACGCTATCGACAACAGCAAGATGTTCGTCGGAACAGCTAAGAAGGAAGACCGCTCTCGCATGAACGTGTGCTTCGTGATGAAGGAAGAGTACAAAGATTTGGCTGACGAGTTCGCTAAGTTCGCAACTTCTAAGGGTATGGTCGGAATCAAGGGTCACCGTCTGGTTGGTGGTTTCCGCGCTTCTATCTACAACGCGCTTCCAATCGAAAGCGTTCAGGCTTTGGTTGACTGCATGAAGGAATTTGAAGATAAATATGCTAAATAACTAATAAGCAGATAGCAATGATGGTTGGCGTGAAAGCGTCAACCATTAACATTTTTGTAAAACAGAGAGTCTTGCCGTAATAGGTTGAGGCTCGCAAAAAAAACATTGAATATGAAGGTATTAGTTGCAACAGAAAAACCATTTGCAAAAGTTGCTATTGATGGTATAAAGAGTGTTATAGAAGGTGCCGGTTTCGAACTTGCTCTTCTTGAAAAATATACAGAAAAGAAGCAGCTGCTTGACGCGGTTGCTGATGCGGACGCGATAATCATTCGCAGCGATATTGTTGATGCTGAAGTGCTTGACGCTGCAAAGAACTTGAAGATTGTTGTGCGCGCAGGAGCTGGATATGACAACGTTGACTTGGCTGCCGCTACTGCTAAGAACGTGTGCGTGATGAACACTCCGGGACAGAACGCAAACGCTGTGGCTGAGTTGGCTCTTGGATTGATGGTTTACGGTGTGCGTAACTTGTATAACGGCACTTCTGGCACTGAGCTGATGGGCAAGAAACTTGGTATCCACGCTTACGGAAACGTAGGCCGCAACGTGGCTCGCGTGGCTAAGGGATTTGGCATGGAAATCTATGCGTTCGACGCATTCTGCCCGGCTGAAGTTATTGAGAAAGACGGTGTTAAGGCTTTGTCTTCTGTAGAAGAGCTTTACTCAACTTGCCAGTTCGTCTCTTTGCACATCCCTGCAACTGCAGAAACTAAGAACTCTATCAATTACAACTTGCTTTCTAAGATGCCTAAGGGCGCTATGTTGATCAACACAGCCCGCAAAGAGGTTATCAATGAGCCTGAAGTTATCAAGTTGATGGAAGACCGTGCTGATTTCCGTTACATGACAGACATCATGCCGGCTGCTAACGCAGAGTTCGCTGAAAAATTTGCAGGCCGCTACTTCTCTACACCTAAGAAGATGGGCGCTCAGACTGCAGAGGCTAACATCAACGCAGGTATCGCGGCTGCAAACCAGATTGTAGGTTTCTTGAAAGACGGTATCGAAAAGTTCCGTGTGAACAAGTAATTAAGTAATTAATTAATGAATGAATATGCGGCGTTGTAGTTTGGCTATGACGCCGTTTTTTTAATTGTGTCAAATTATGAAAAGGGACATTTATATAGTGCTGGCAATTTTTGTGGCAATAAGTGTGATGTTGTTTTTTTTGGAAGAGGCGGAGCGTATCACTATATGTTTCGTTATTACCGGACTGAATATGATGGTCTATAAAGTCAATGAACTGATTAGAAATAATGAGCTGTACAGGTATCTTAAAGAAAAGTATCCGCACTTGCTGAAACGTTTTAAAGGTTTTAGTATGGGAACAGTCTCTTCCTATATAATAGGTCACAAAGCTGTTGTGGAGATTGAAGACCAAAAGTTAGCTGATAAAATAATGAAGTTTAAGATTGCAAGAAAACTCTCTCTGATAGTGATATTGTTGTACTTTGGACTGATATTTGCCTGCTTGATAACTTCCGTCTGTTCAAAGTGACTGCCGCAAATTACGATTTGTAATTTTTATTCCGCAATCCATTTCGTATGCTTTTGAACTTGCCAAATAGGCGGAAATCTTGTTTTAATATGTTAATAATTAGGTGTTTAAAATTAAGCTGCCGCGTTTGGAATTTGTATGGTTGTGGCTTTGGGACATGATTTATATTGATAAACCTTGATTTTATCATAATCTAAAACTATTATTTGTAATCAAAAAAAACTACCTTTGTAATCTGAAAGGTGTTTACAAATGAAAAGAGTAGCAATAAAGATAGGCAGCAATGTTCTGACTAAGGCGGACGGTACGTTGGACTATACTCGTATGTCAGCTTTGGTGGATCAGATTGCAGACCTCCACAGAAGTGGAGTAGAGGTGATTTTAATCTCTTCGGGTGCGGTTGCGGCTGGCAGGAACAGAGCGTTAGCGGACAAGCTTGACGCGGTGTCGCAACGCCAGCTTTTTTCGGCAATCGGGCAGGTGAAACTTATAAACCGTTATTTCATGCTTTTCCGTGATTACGGAATAACTTGCGGTCAGGTGCTTACTACAAAGGAGAGCCTTGGCACGCGCGGTCATTACCTTAATCAGCGGAACTGTATGCAGGTTATGATTGATAATCAGGTCATTCCGATTGTGAACGAGAACGACACCATCTCTGTCACCGAACTGATGTTTACGGACAATGACGAGCTTTCCGGTCTGCTCGCGGCTATGATGGACTGCGAGGCTCTGATTATTCTGAGCAATATTGACGGTATTTTTGACGGAAATCCGGCTGACCCTAACTCTAAAGTGATACGCGAAGTGCTGCCGGGCAAGAGAGACCTCTCGGCGTACATTCAGACTGGAAAGTCGAGCTTTGGGCGCGGTGGTATGCAGACCAAAACAAATATTGCGAGCAAGGTTGCCGACGAAGGCATTCAGGTTATCATCGCTAATGGCAAGAAGGATAATATTCTGACAGACCTTCTGCTGACCGACAAGGACGTGGTTTGCACGCGTTTCGTGGCGTCTGCGGTTGCCGCTTCGAGTGTGAAGAAGTGGATTGCTCACAGCGAGGGCTTTGCGAAGGGTGAGATTCATCTTGACGCAGGAGCGTCTTCGGCACTTGCGGAAAGCGACTTGGCGACTTCAGTGCTGCCTGTCGGGATTACTGAAATAAAAGGTAATTTTGAAGAGGACGATATTGTCAAAATCTTCGATGAAAAGGGGGTTCATATTGGTCTGGGCAAAGCTCAGTACAGCAGTGCGGAGGCTTTGAAACTGATAGGTAAAAAAGGTGAAAAGCCTGTGGTTCATTACGATTATTTGTGCATTTTTGAACGTTAATTTTCTATGGACGCAAAAAAAAGACGATTGGAAAAGTGGGCGATAGCTCTTGTTGTGCTGATTGCACTCGCTTGCAGGCTTGCTCGCAGGCTTTTATGGAACGAAACAACAAAGTGGGCGATAGTTCTTGTTGTGCTGATTGCACTGGGGGTATGGGGCGCTTTTCGCTGGAAGGTGTGGTTCGGCAATCCGCCAGAAGAGCCGTATGTGGCAATTCAGGAGCCGGGACGTGTTATGCTTACGTTTGGGAATGAACCGGACGAGCGTTTCGTAAGCTGGCAGTATGACTCTGTTCCGACGCAAGGTTTTGTGGAGATTGTGAAAAATGGCGCGGAGGACACTCTAAGAAAGGCGGCTACGGCAGAACCGTTCAAGTCGCGTGCCGGCAAATCGGTCTTTTACAGAGTTCTTTTGGATTCCTTAGAAAGGGGCGCGTCTTACTCATACCGTGTTGTGAATGATTCGCTAAAGACAGGCTGGTACTCTTTTGGTGTTCAGGCGGACTCGCTTAGAAACGACTACTCTTTTGTCTTCTTCGGAGATATTCAGGACGAAGTTGGCGGCGAGGCTGGGGGTATATTCAGAAGCGTAAAGGCTAAGAATAGCGACGCGGCGTTCTGGCTCTTTGGTGGTGACCTGATTGAGCGCCCTATGGACAAGTTCTGGGGAGAGGCGTTCTCTTCGCTCGACTCAATTTCCCAAACTTTGCCTGTCTTGGCTGTGACTGGAAATCATGAGTATCTGAAGGGTGTTGAGCGTCAGCTGGAAGGCAGGTTCCCGCTCGTGTTTCCGTATTTCTTAAATTCCTCGTACGAGGGAAATGCGGTTTACTCTTTCGCATACGGCGAAGCGAGATTCTTCTTCCTCGATTCGAACAGAGATGTGTGGAATCTTGTTAATCAGCGTGAGTGGCTTGAAAATGAATTGAAGGCCGCTACGGAAAAGTGGAAGATTGTTGTGCTGCACCATCCGCTATATTCTATAAAAGGCTCTATGAATAACCTTACGCAGCGTTATATGTTCAACGACCTTGTGCAGGAATATGGAGTTGACCTTGTGCTTCAGGGACATGAGCACGGATACGCCCGAATGAGCGGAAAGAATGAGGAGACTGATTTGAAGACCCCGGTCTATCTTATCTCTTATTGTTCTGAAAAGCAATACAGACTTTACTTTAAAACTGAGGTTGACAAGTACGGGACAAACGACAGGTTTTATCAGAGAATATCTGTGTCGGACAAGTCTGTCTCTGTGAAAACGTTCACAAGTAATCATGAACTTTATGATGACTTTGCGATAGAGGATTCGTGCGGCGTTCATCTGTTCAGAGACTTCGGGAAGGATATTCCGCAGAAGATAGAGGTGCCGGACTGGTTCAGGAAAGTGAAGAAGGAGAAAAGGGTTAAGGAGTATCAGAAGGATATTGACGAGTATCTGGGCCGCAACTAATTTTAAATTTTGAATAGAAGATGAAGCAATATAAGGAACTTTTGGAACGTGTGCTTGCAGAGGGCAAGAAGAAGGAGGACCGCACAGGTACCGGCACTATTAGTGTGTTTGGACATCAGATGCGTTTCCGCCTCGACGATGGTTTTCCGCTGCTCACTACGAAGAAGGTTTTCTTGAAAGGTATTATTCATGAACTGCTTTGGTTTATCAAGGGAGAGACCAATATCAAGTATCTCGTGGATAACGGAGTGAAGATATGGAACGAGTGGCCTTACGAGATATTCAAGAAGTCTGGCGCGTTTAACGGTGAGTCTCTTGAGGAGTTTGTGGAAAAGGTGAGGACTGATGACGAGTTCGCACGCGCTCATGGCAATTTGGGTCCGGTCTATGGCAAACAGTGGCGCAACTTCTGCGGCGTGGACCAGTTGTCGGAACTTATTAGTCAGATAAAGGCCAGCCCAGACTCGCGCAGGCTGATAATGTCGGCTTGGAACCCGAGTGAACTTACTGATATGGCTCTGCCGCCATGCCACTGCTTCATGCAGTTTTATGTGTCGGACGGCAGATTGTCTTGCCAGCTTTACCAAAGGAGCGGCGACATCTTCCTTGGCGTGCCGTTCAATATCGCAAGTTACGCGCTTTTCACGATGATGATTGCTCAGGTGTGCGGACTGAAACTTGGCGACTTTGTTCATACGCTTGGCGATGCGCATATATACACGAACCACTTGGAGCAGGTCCGTCTGCAGCTTAGCCGTGATGAAAGGGCTTTGCCAACGATGAGGATTAATCCTGATGTGAAAGATATATTTTCGTTTAAATACGAAGATTTCACTCTTGAGAATTATGATCCGCACCCGGCTATCAAAGGGGCGGTGGCTGTGTGATTAATAAAATTTGCATTTATGATTTCTATAATTGTAGCTTGTTCGGAAAATAATGTCATCGGAAAGGATAACGGCTTGATATGGCGCTTGTCTAACGACCTGAAACGCTTCAAGGCATTGACAACGGGTCATGCGATTGTTATGGGAAGAAAAACGTTCGAGTCTATCGGCAGACCGTTGCCAAACCGCAGAAACATAATACTCTCCAAAAACTTGGAGGCTATGGATGGTTGCGAAATTATGAGGAGCGCAGACGAGGTGCAGGAACTTGCAAAAAGCACTGACGAAGAGTTTTTTATTATAGGTGGCGGACAGGTTTATGAGCAGTTCCTCCCTTTTGCAGACAAACTTTACCTTACTCTTGTGCATACAGAGGCGGAGGGCGACACGTTCTTCCCTGCTTTGAACAGAGATGAGTGGACTGAAGTGGCAAGGGAGAGCTTCAAGGCTGATGAAAAGAATGAGTTCGATTATGAGTTTGTGGATTATTTAAGGAGAAAAAATTGAGAGCTTCTGAATTTGCAGAACGTTTTCATTTAGATAAATTTTAAACATAATTGATATGTTAAAGACACTTTCGGTAGAAAATTATGCGTTGATAGATAGGTCCGTGATTGATTTTTTCAGCGGTTTCTCTGTGATTACTGGCGAAACTGGCGCTGGTAAGTCTATTATACTTGGGGCGTTAAATATGCTTCTGGGGCAGCGTACCGACTCTAAAGTGATTAAAAATCAGGACAAAAAGTGTGTTGTCGAGGGTGTTTTTGATGTGTCTAAATATGGATTGGCGACTTTTTTTGAAGATAATGAGCTTGACTACGACGACGAGTGCGTTATCCGCAGAGAACTGAACGCAAACGGCAAGTCGAGGGCTTTTGTAAATGATACGCTCGTGACCGTGTCTGTGCTGAAAGACCTTGGGGTGAAGCTGATCGACATACATTCTCAGCATCAGAACTTGCTGCTTAATGACGCTAATTTTCAACTTGGCGTTGTGGATGCGGTTGCGGAAAATAAACAGAGGGTGCTGGAGTTCAAATCTAAGTTTCTTGCATATAAAAAAGAACTCTCAGAGCTTGAAGCCCTGAAAGCGGAGGCTGCAAAGGCGGAGGCCGACCGTGAGTTTATGGAGTTCCAGTATTCGCAGCTAAAGGAGGCGGGACTGGAAGAGTGCAGCCAGCAGGATCTGGAAGAGGAACAGAAGGTTCTGGCTAATGCTGAAAATATTAAAAATGTGCTTTCGCAAGTGCTGTGGCTTTTGAATGGTGATGATGCGAATGTGAATAAAACGCTTAAGGACTGTATCTCTTCGCTGGCTTCTATCCAAGAGAGTTTTGCTAAGGCAGCTCCTTTTGCAGAACGCATAGAGAGCTGTTTTGTTGACCTGAAGGATTTGGCGAGGGAACTTGATGTGATTCAGAATGATGTGGCGGACGACCCGCAGAGGCTTGAGCTTGTTAATGCTAAATTGGATGTTATATATACGCTTGAACGAAAGCATGGTGTGGATTCTGTAGAGGGACTTGTGGAGAAGCTTAAGTATTTCGAGTCGCAGCTCTCTGTGCTGAATACTTCCGGTGAAGAGATTGAACGTAGGTCTGCTTTAGTGGCAAGTCTAAGAGCTGAATTGGAGGTTGAGGCAGACTGCATCTCTGAAATTCGTCAAGGAAAGGCTGAATTTATTGAGTCGGAACTAGTTTCGCTGCTGAAGTCGCTCGGTATGCCTAACGCAAAGCTGAAGGTGGATTTCAGAAAGTTGGACAACTTCACGGCGACAGGTCAGGACGAGGTTTCGTTCCTTTTCTCGGCCAACAAAGATGCGCAGCTCCAGCCTATTGCGTCAATCGCGTCGGGTGGTGAAATTTCGCGCGTGATGCTAAGCTTGAAATCTGTGCTTTCAAAATTGTCAAACTTGCCGGCTATAATATTTGACGAGATAGACACTGGTGTTTCGGGAGACATTGCCGACCGTATGGGCGATATCATGAAGATGATGGGCGAGGAGATGCAGGTTGTGAGCATTACTCACTTGCCGCAGATAGCGTCAAAGGGCAAGGCTCATTACAAAGTGTTCAAGGTTGATACAGACGACGCGACTGTCTCTAATATTAAGCGTCTGACTGACGAAGAGCGAGTGCGGGAGATTGCGCAGATGGTGAGCGGCTCCGACCTTACAGATGCTGCAATAGAGAACGCTAAGGCGTTGCTGAATAGGTAAAAGATTGTCTATGAATAATATATTTAGAATTCTTATTGTGTCGCTTATAAGTGTTGCTTTTATGCAGTCTTGTTCGGGAGGCTCTGGCAATGCAAATGACGCAGGCGGAGCTGATGATGTCAGAACTGTTACGGAAAAACAAGAGGAAAAAGTCGAAGTAAACGGTGCTGATGGCGATTCTCAAACAGATGTGGAAGGTGATGAAGAAGAGGGTGTAGTGCGGGTTGCGGAAGATGTTCTAAGTTATATCTTCTTTGGCAAATCAAAAACAGCGACGGTGACAAAAAAAGAGAGCGGAAAATACAGCGGCTCTATTGTGGTCCCAACAACGGTGACTTATAACGGAACCGAATATAGTGTGACGATGGTAGGTGAGAGTGCGTTTTCTGGTTGTGAAGATCTGATTAAAGTTGAGGTGCAAGAGGGTGTAAAGGGAATTGATGACGGCGCGTTTGCAGGTTGCGTAAGACTTGAAAGTGTGACGCTGCCTGAGAGCGTAGAATGGCTGGGTCATGTAGCTTTTGCAGGTTGTGAGTCTCTTGAAAGTTTAACACTGCCTAAGAAAATGCGCTCTTTTGGATATAATTGTTTTGAAGGTTGCAACAGTCTTAAAAGAGTTGTACTTCCAGATAGTATATATAATATCAATTTGTATGCATTTGCTCGTTGCAGCAGTCTCGCTAATATTGATATTCCGGAGGGGGTGACTACGATAGGAGAAAATGCGTTTGAGGAAAGCGGGCTTACTGGCGTTACGATACCTAAAAGTGTAAAAAGAATTGAACTTGGAGCTTTTGCCGGATGCCGTAATCTGACAAAAGTCACTTTGCACGAGGGACTTGAGGAAATAGAAGATTTCGCTTTTCTGAATTGCAGCAGTCTTACGGACATTGAAATTCCGTTGAGCGTAAAGTTCGTGTCGCCAACTGCTTTTGAAGGTTGCGATAGCCTTGATATTGGGAAGAGGTGAAAAAACTCAAATTTTTAAAGGTTGCCTTTCTATTTGTAAGAGAAAAATAACTAACTTTGCCAAATCGAAATTTTAGAAGGCTAAAAAGTTGTGATATTATGAAAATTGCGTTCGTAGGAGCAGGTAATATGGGGGGCGCGATAGTGCGCGGACTCTATCAGAGCGGTTTGTGCAAGGCGTCTGACCTTTTTGTGGCAGATGTTTATCAGCCAAATCTTGATGCGATAAAGTCGTTGGACAGTGAGATCTTCACCACAAATATTAATAGCGAGGCGGTGAAACGCGCTGAGTGTGTGGTGATTGCGGTTAAGCCGTGGTTGGTGGACGCTGTTATATCTGATATTTATGCAGCGCTTGATTCGTCTAAACATACAGTTGTCTCTATCGCGGCAGGTGTCTCTTTGGGATCTATTGCAGAGAAACTGGGCGGCTCGTTTCCTTTGTTTCGTGTTTTGCCAAACACTGCTATTTCATTGCGCGAGAGCATGACTTTTGTCTCTTCTCTCAACGCATCTAAGGAGCAGGAAGCTGAGGTTCTGAATATGTTCAACCAGCTTGGGCTTGCTATTGCAGTTCCTGAAAATATGATGGGCGCGTTCACGTCGGTGTCGTCTTGCGGTATCGCTTATGCGCTTCGATTCGTGAGGGCTATGGCTCAGGGTGCGGTAGAACTTGGTGTCAAGCCAGACCAAGCTCACGAAGTTGTGGCTCAGACCATGATAGGCGCGGCTCAGCTGATTCTTCAAAACAAGTCAAACCCAGAATCTGAAATTGATAAGGTCACAACTCCTGGAGGCTGGACTATCAAAGGCCTCAACGCAATGGAGGCTAACGGTTTCTCAAATGCTGTGATTCAAGGGGTCAAGGCTAATTCTTAAATCATTATCTTTAAAATTTTAAGTCTATGAATGAACAGATAAAACAAATAGCGGAGCGTCTCAAGGGTTTGAGAGAGTCGCTTGATTTAAATATTCAGGATATAGCAGCGGTTTGCGGCATTTCTGCCGATGAATACGCGTCCTTTGAAAGTGGTGATAAGGACATTCCTGTCAGTGTGCTTCACAATATTTCAAAGAAATATGGTGTGGAGATGACCTCTTTGCTCTTCGGCGAAGACCCGCACATGACCTCTTATTATCTGACCAGGAAGGGACAAGGAACCGCAATGGAACGCTCTAAAGCGTATAAGTATCAGTCGCTTGCCGCTGGTTTCATGAACAGACAGGCTGACCCGTTTGTCGTCACTGTTGAGCCAAATGATAATCCTATACACCTGAACTCTCACGCAGGGCAGGAGTTCAATTTGATTTTGGAAGGACGTATGCTGCTGAATATTAACGGGAAAGAACTTGTGCTGGAAGAGGGCGACAGTATCTATTTCGATTCTGCTTCGTTGCATGGAATGAAGGCTCTGGATAACAAGACGGTTAAATTCCTTGCTGTAATTATATAAACGAAGTTTTTTGTCAAATATAAAATTACATATTTTCTATGCTTGAAAAGTATTTGCCAAAGGTTGATTTTGACTCTTTGGACGATTTTAGACAGAATTTTAAGATAAATGTTCCGGACAACTTCAACTTCGGTTATGATATTGTTGACGGTTGGGCGGAGAAAGAACCGGACAAGGTTGCGCTGCGTTGGACAAACGACAAAGGCGAACGTATAGATTTTACTTTTGCGGACATTAAGCGCGAGAGTGACAAAACAGCGGCTTTCTTTATGGAACAGGGCATTGGAAAGGGCGACATGGTGATGCTTATTCTGAAGCGCCGTTATGAGTTCTGGTTCTCTATCGTGGCTCTGCACAAAATTGGGGCGGTGGTGATTCCGGCTACTCATCTTTTGACTAAAAAGGATATTGTGTACCGCAACAATGCTGCGGATATTAAGGCGATTGTGGCTGTGGGCGATGATATTATCTTGCCGCATATTGCAGACGCGATGCCTGAGTCGCCGTCAGTGAAATCTTTGATTTCTGTCGGGCCTAAGGTGCCAGAAGGCTGGGTCGATTTTCATAAAGGCATAGAAAGCGCGGCTCCGTTTGTTAAACCGGCTTGCCCGAATACGAACGACGACATTATGTTGATGTATTTTACGTCAGGTACAACTGGCAACCTTAAGATGGTGGCGCATTATTTCACCTATCCGTTAGGACATATCGTTACGGCTCGCTATTGGCACAACTTGCGTCAGGACAGTCTGCATCTGACTGTTGCGGATACTGGCTGGGGAAAGGCCGTGTGGGGCAAATTGTACGGGCAGTGGATTGTGGGTGCTACGGTTTTTGTGTATGACCACGAGAAGTTCACCCCTGCGGATATGCTGAAGATGATTGAGGAACATAAGATAACTTCGTTCTGCGCACCTCCTACTATTTTCAGATTTATGATTCGTGAGGATTTGAACAAGTTTGACTTGTCTTCGTTGAAGTATTGCACAATTGCGGGAGAACCTCTGAACCCTGCTGTTTACGAGGCTTTTTATAATGCAACAGGTATAAAGCTGATGGAGGGATTTGGCCAGACTGAAACAACAATGACCATAGGCACGTTCCCTTGGATGGAGCCGAAACCTGGTTCTATGGGTGTGCCGAATCCGGCTTATGATATGGACTTGATAACTGGCGACGGAAGGTCGGCTGAGGACGGCGAGCAGGGCGAAATTGTTCTGAGAACCGACAAGGTTAAGCCGCTCGGCTTGTTCAAGGAGTATTATAGGGATGAAGAAAAGACTAAGGAGGTTTATTCTGATAATGTGTATCATACAGGCGATATTGCTTGGCGCGATGAGGATGGCTATTATTGGTTTGTCGGACGTACGGACGATGTAATAAAAAGTTCCGGATACCGAATCGGACCGTTTGAGGTGGAGAGCGCTTTGATGACGCATCCTGCTGTTGTGGAGTGCGCTATCACTGGTGTGCCGGATGAGGTGCGCGGACAGGTGGTGAAGGCTACTATTGTGCTGGCTAAGGCTTATAAAGGCAAGGCTGGTGAGGAGCTTGTGAAGGAGATTCAGAACCATGTGAAGAAAACTACGGCTCCGTACAAGTATCCGCGTGTGGTTGAGTTTGTTGAAGAACTTCCTAAGACTATCAGCGGAAAGATTAGACGTGTGGAGATTCGTGGTGAAAAGAAGTAATCTTTTGAATTTGATATGTTGATGTGAGTTATATAAATTCACTGTTTATAATTAAAAAGTACAAATCGTGGATTGATAAACTTTTCGGCACTTATTCCTCGAAATGAATTTATAGAACCCACCTTGAAAATCGGCGACAAACCAAGAGAACTTAGTTTGTCGCCGATTTTGTTGTTACTTGCATTCTGCCGGCATGTCTATATTTAGCGCAGCTGCCACTCCTTTGCCGTAGGCCGGGTCGGCTTTGTAGCAATTGCAGACGTGCCGTTGCTTTATGAACAGCTCTGCGTCGCCCATCGCTCTTGCTGTGTTTTCAAAAAGCAGTTGCTGCTCTTCTTTAGTCATAAGTCTGAACAGCGCTCCGGGCTGGCTGTAATAGTCGTTGTCATATTCTCTTTCGTTGTAGTTGTAAACGTCGCCGTTTATCTTTAAAGGCGGTTCCTTTGTCTTTGGCGAGTCTTTCCACTCTCCGTAGCTGTTCGGCTCGTAACCTTTGGCGGAGCCGTAGTTCCCGTCAACGCGCATTGCTCCGTCGCGGTGGTAAGAGTGAACCGGGCATCTTGGACGGTTTACAGGTATCTGCTCCAGGTTTACGCCAAGCCTGTAGCGTTGTGCGTCGCCGTAAGAGAATAGTCTGCCTTGCAGCATCTTGTCCGGAGAAAAGCCGATTCCATCGACAATATTCATAGGATTGAACGCCGATTGCTCCACTTCGGCAAAGTAATTTTCAGGGTTTTTGTTCAGCTCCAGAATGCCTACGTCGTGCAACGGAAAATCTCCGTGCGGCCACACTTTTGTGAGGTCAAAAGGATTGATTCTGTAGTTTAGAGCCTCCTCTTCTGACATGAGTTGCACTTGAAAGAGCCACTTAGGGAAGTCGCCCCGCTCGATGCTTTCGAAAAGGTCTTTCTGATGCGACTCCCTATCTTTTGCAATAATCGCCTCCGCCTCTTGGTCTGTCAGATTTTTAATGCCTTGCAATGTCCTTAGGTGAAATTTGACCCAAGTGCGCTTGTTGTCTGCGTTGAAAAAACTGTAAGTGTGGCTTCCGAACCCGTGCATGTGTCTGTAGGAATACGGAATGCCGCGCGTGCTCATGGTGATGGTAACCTGATGTAGCGCTTCGGGCAGCAGAGTCCAGAAGTCCCAGTTGTTGTTAGCGCTGCGCATATTAGTCTTTGGATCTCTTTTGATGGCGTGATTCAGGTCAGGAAACTTCAGCGGGTCGCGCAAGAAGAATACCGGAGTGTTGTTGCCGACCAAGTCCCAGTTCCCCTCTTCGGTATAAAACTTCATTGCGAATCCTCTGATGTCCCGTTCTGCATCAGCAGCTCCGCGCTCGCCTGCCACGGTGGAGAATCTCACGAAACACTCAGTCTTTTTACCTATTTTGGAGAATATTGCAGCGCGTGTGTATTTGGTTATGTCGTGAGTGACGGTGAATGTTCCGTAAGCTCCGGAGCCTTTGGCGTGCATTCGTCGTTCGGGAATCACCTCACGGTCAAAGTGAGCCAGTTTCTCTATAAGCCACGGGTCTTGCAACGTGATTGGACCGCGCAGTCCTGCGGTCTGCGAGTTCTGATTGTCAGCAACTAAACGGCCGTTAGCGGATGTCAGTCTTTTGTCTTTCATATAAATTAGAATTTTGTTGTCATAAAGAAAACAGGAGGAGGTGAGGGCAGAACCTGGCCTCCTCTTGTCACGCACAGTCTCGAATCACATTATTTGTTTAAGGCTGCAGAGAAGCAGATTACGAAAATGGCGCCGGCCGTAGCCGTAATGATCGTCCAAAGTATAGTTCCGCTATCTAAGCCGACAAGGCCAGGAAATAGACCGCCAAGCACGCCGCCGGCGAGCCCGAACGCAAGATTGGCAAATAGGCTGTTGCCTGAGTCTTTCAAAATGAAGTTGCCTAAAAATCCGACAACAAGACCAATTAAAATAGAATAAATAACGCTGTACATAAAATATTAAATTTAAATGAGTATGTTTTTTATCCTATAACAAAACAAAGGCTCTATTTGCTCAGTCTGCATCAAAAAAAAAGAGGCGACACATCATCGTGCCACCTCAAATTATTCACTGTTTCGTATATTACTTCTTAATCAAGGAAATAATCCAGAGCAGTAGAACAGCGCCGCCTGTCGCAACAATTATCTGCCACAAAAGTCCGCCGCCACCAATGCCTAGAAAGCCAGCAAGCCAGCCGCCCAAAGCTCCGCCGACTATACCGATTATAATGTTCCATAGCAATCCGCTGCCTGAACCCTTAAATATCTTGCTGCCCAAAAATCCTGCAACAAGGCCAATCAAAATAGAATAAATCAAACCCATAAGAATAAATTTTAAGTTATGTTACGTGAAAGTATAAATCTTATTTTGAAATTCCAAATTTTTCCTGTGTTTTTTGCAATAAAATCACAGTTTTAAGCAAGTCTTATATATAATTTGTTCTACAGAATAAATTATGCTAAAATAGATACATCAGAAGTACAACCTTCTTCTTCAGTGGTTAGATATAATGAAGAATCTTACAGGTGTTGGCGGTGCAGGAAAATCAACAGCATTAAAAAATACTGTTTATCGAGGAGAACAAACAGGAAGATTCTTATCTTTGCAATATTTTGTTGATGATGCTTTTGTTGAAGTTGAAAATTAACCAGATGTTTATGAAAAAGAAAGCGAAAAAAGCAATGTCCTTTGAAGAGCGACGAAAGGCGTATTTTAAATAGCCGCAAAAGAGGTCTCTTGAAGTTAGAAATGAAACTTCGCCAGTGTCTGTGAAGTATCTGGTCGGGATTGGTGTTGCTGGCTCTTTGTTTTTTCTTTGGATTCTTTGGCTGACATTTCTAAACGAAGAGGATTATGCACCACGGGAATTGTTGTTAATTAGGGGCGGATTCGTCCTTTTTATGTTTTGTACGGTCTGGATGGCGCGGTTTGGAATCCTGATTAGGAACGATTATGTTCAGGTAGATTCAGAGGGCATAACTATAGATGCGCATAGTAAGCATTTTTTCACCAAGCACTATCGGGCTTGCTTCAGATGGGAAGAACTGTCTGCTTATTCGATAGGAACTACGGAGGTGTCGGCGGGTTTTGAGCTTGAGCTGATACGAAGGGAGAAGATCGGTAATAAACTTAAACTGTACGATGTCAACGGGTGTCTTGTCGGCAATTTTGATTTTCAGCATTATATGGACGATCTGAGCGGAGTAGAGCGGATAATGTCTGAATATATAAAGAAGGTTGACTGTTGGTGATTTTTTTCGTACTTTCAGTTGTTGTTTGCTTAAAATGATTATTTTTGCAAAGAAAATTAGGCGTTCGTTTTTTTTGTGGAGGATAATCTAAAAAGACATAGCTATGGCAATTTTAAAAACAGATAAAGTTTCGGAAGTGATGCTTCGGAATCATGTTCTTATTCCGGTCGTAAGCAGGCTGGGCGTAAAGGCAGGCGTGGAGAATAAAACAGTCGAGGGTGTGTGCAAAGAAAACGGTCTGCATCCGGATTTTTTTCTCGCAGTCGTTAATGTCTTTCTGTACGGCAAGTTTGACGGCGTGGAAAATATGCGGCTGTTCAATGTGCTGAAGTGTCTGGAGTACATACGCAGATCTCATGAAGATTTTATGGTGCAGCTGAAAAACATAGAGCGGCATATACGTATGCTGATAAATGACGGCAACGCTCAGTACATGAATTTGATTTATCGCCTTTTCAACGAGTATAAAGAGGAACTTACGTCTTTGATAGGTAAGGAGGAGAGGCTTCTTCTGCCTTATGTGAATAATGTATATGAACTCTATTTCAGTCCGGAATATCAGCCTTTCGAGGGTGATGTGGCATGTACGCTGAGCGTATTTGTCAACGAGTATAACGTTGTTAATGAAAAGCTGGACGACTTGAAAAATATTTTAATAAAATATATTCAGGGCGATTATGATGAAAATATATTTTATGGCGTGGTCTTTGCGTTAGACAGGTTGCAGACGGATATAAAAGCTACGGAACGTATTGAACTGAATGTGCTTGAGCCTATGGTGGCGGATATGGAGCGTGAGATAATGGAGCGTGTTTTAAAATGCAGAAGAGATGAAGAATGACGGTCTGAATATTGCTGTGGTTTCTGACAATTGGCTTTCTGCTTTTGGACTGAAGTGCCTTGTGAGTGAAGTGTCTCCTTTCGCTAAAGTCTTTATTTTAAATAGCGAAGAGTATAAAAATGCCGACAAAAACATTTATTCGCATATCTTTGACATTGATAATGCAGAAGGCAGAGGGGCTGAATTTTGGAGAAAGTTTGTCGAAGACAAACTGAAGGTGAAGGAGGAGCGGGAGAGCAAGGTTTGTCAGAAGCCTCTTCTTACCAATAGGGAGACAGAGGTGCTGCGTCTTGTGACGCAAGGGCTTATGAACAAGGAGATTGCAGACAAGCTGGGCATCAGTCTGCATACGGTCATATCGCACAGAAAAAATCTGACAGAAAAACTGGGCATAAAGACAGTGTCCGGTCTTACCGTTTATGCAATGATGCACAACCTGATTTAAGGAGGTTTCTATAAATTCATTTCACGTGATTTTTGAATTAGACAACTTCTGTGATTTAGGTCGGGATGAATTTGCAAAAAAAAAGTAAAAATCGTAACACTTGGGAGCAGCCTTAAATAAAAGAGCCGAGACTTTTTTCATGAAAAATCTGTTTTGACTGTACCGTTTTTCAAAAAATATTTTGTAAATTGCAACATGGCATTGAGAGAGAATGCTTTTTTTAATCAAGCAACTTCTGTGAATCAAATTGATGAGATTCAGAAACAAGTTGCCATAAATTCTGAGCTTATGAAAAAAATGATAAAAAATATTGTTGCTTACATGGTTGCGGCACTTGCGTTGCTGGGCTGCAGTAAGAATGAGGAGGCTGACTTGTACGATGATATTCGGAAGAAAAGGCTGGAGATTATTGAGTATGTGGCGGATGATGTGAAGGTAGGCTTGTACGAATGTAAAGGTCCGGCAAATAAAATAGGCGCTTCTTTTTATGTGTGCAGCAAAACGCAGCTCGACTCGGTGTTGCGTATATATCTTAACCCGAACTATAAAACGGATTCGGGAAGCGTTAAGATTGAGCTGCCTTATGATGCGAAGTTTTTTAGAAATAATTGTTTGCTGATGTGTTTCGGCGAGTTGCCGTGCGCGGACGCCTCTGTTTGCAAGGTTGCTCATGCGTTTGAGTCGGGCGGTACTGTCTATGCAATGACAAATACGGGCGGCTGTCTTGTTCCGGACGGCGAAGTGACTGAGGTCGCGTCTTTCCTCGGAGTCGTGGAACTGCCGCGAAAGGGACTGCTGGGCAAATCGTTGAACTTGATTGAAGACAGGTCTGTTTTTGTTGATTATGAGGTGTTCGACGCAGTTTTTAGTCAGGACTCTGAACTGAAGATGGAGCTTGCGGAGTTCCTTGGTGTCGATGATGAAGGGTCTGCAAAACAGACTGCTGCGGAGTTCTTCGAGAAATATAGGCTCTATTGCGCGGAGAGCGTAATGTCTATAGGCGATAGTAATTTATGGGTCAGAGGTCTGGAAGTGGACTCTGCCGGAACTCTTAAGGTTGCAGTGCAGAATGTGGATGCGGATTTTAAGGTTGCTGATAAGTATAAATTTCTTGAAATTGATAAAGACGTTGAGGTGAAAAGGGTGAGATTCTTGCTTCAGCGGTGATGGTGAGACGGCTGCGTTCTTTTTTCCGGGCGCAGCCTTTTTTTGACGAAAACCCCTCTTTTTTTTAGTTTCTAAATAACTTCTGACTATTTTTGCATAAATTTTAGGTTTATGGATTTTGAGAATGCTAAATATGAGGCCGTGGAGCTTTTGAAACGGCTTATAGAGATTCCTTCGTACAGCAGGGAGGAGACGGCGGTTGCTGACTTTTTGCAGAGCGAGATAGAGGCGCTGGGTTATGTGGCTTGCCGTAACGCAAATAATGTTTACGTGAAAAGCCCGGCTTTTGACCTCGGCAAGCCGACCATCTTGCTTAATGCGCATCTGGACACGGTGAAGCCAGCGAAGAGCTGGACTAAAGATCCGCATAAGGCTACGGTGGAGGGCGACAAACTTTATGGGCTGGGCAGCAATGACGACGGCGCTTCTGTTGTGTCGCTTTTGCAGGCTTTCTTTATGCTGACGCTGAAGAACCAGCCGTACAACCTGATTTTTGCGGCTACTGCCGAAGAGGAGGTCTCTGGTAAAAATGGTGTGGAGAGCTTGCTTGCCGACTTGCCTAAGATTGACCTGGCTGTGGTGGGTGAGCCTACCGGCATGCAGATGGCTGTGGCCGAAAAGGGTCTGATGGTGCTGGACTGCACCGCTCATGGTGTTTCTGGTCATGCTGCAAGAGATGAAGGCGACAATGCTATTTATAAGGCTATTAAAGATATTGAGTGGGTTAGAACGAATAGTCTTCCGAAGGTCTCCGAAAATTTAGGGCCTGTGAAGATGACGGTGACGATGATTCAGGCGGGAACTCAGCACAATGTTATTCCGGACTCGTGCTCTTTTGTGATTGACGTGAGGTCTAACGAGTGTTACTCAAATCAGGAAATTTATGAAATTTTGAAAGATAACTTGCAGAGCGACGTTGTGGCTCGCTCGTTCCGACTTGGCTCGTCGGGCATCGATGTGTCGCACCCTATTGTGAAGCGCGGCGTCGAGCTTGGACTTGGCACTTTCGGCTCGCCTGCGCTTTCGGACCAGGCTCTGATGAGTTTCGCAAGTGTGAAGATTGGTCCGGGCGACTCGGCTCGTTCGCATTCTGCCGACGAATATATATGCTTGAGCGAAATTGAGAGCGCCATCAAGATTTATTATGAGTTGTTGGACGGTTTAGTTATTTCAAAATAATGGCAAAAAGTAAGTTTTACGTTGTGTGGAATGGTCATAATCCGGGTGTTTACACGGACTGGAATTCGTGCAAGGCTCAGATTGCTGGCTATCCGGACGCCAAGTACAAGAGCTTTGAAGATGAAGAGCTTGCCAATGTGGCCTATAAGAGGGGGTATGAGGGTTATGTGGGCCAGTCTGGCAAAGTGCGCAAACTGGGTGAACTCAGGTCGCTCGCAGATATTGGAAGGAACGCGTCAAAGCCGGAACTGGAGTCGTTGGCGGTGGACGCGGCGTGCAGCGGAAATCCAGGCAGGGTGGAGTACAGGGGCGTTTACACGCGTAACGGAAACGAGATATTCAGAATAGGGCCGTTTGAGTGCGGCACAAACAATATAGGCGAGTTCCTCGCTCTTGTGCATGGATTGGCTCTGCTGAAACAGAAAAATTCAACCGTGCCGCTCTATTCAGACAGCGTAAATGCAATTTCGTGGGTGAGGCAGAAAAAGTGCAAGACTAAACTGGAACGCAACAGCCGCAACGAGCAGCTCTTTGTCTTGATAGAGAGGGCGGAAAAGTGGCTTGCGGAAAATAGTTACACAACACAGATTCTGAAGTGGGACACTAAGAACTGGGGCGAGATTCCTGCCGATTTCGGACGGAAATGAACTCTGGCAGATGTTGGCGGAAGGAGGCAAAGCCTTTGTGCCGGTTTGCCTTTCATTATGCAAACAGAGCGCCATTTTGCTTCTGATTTTACTTTTTTTGCGTCAATCTGAATTTTCTGGCAAGAAATTTCGTGATATATTTTGTTGTTGCGTAAAAAAAGAGTACATTTGCACAATTTTAAACATAAGGGCAAAATAGGTATGAATCTAATAAAAACCATATTGGCGGCAGCCGGGGATGTCAAGGAAACGAGACATTGTGATTCATATTCTCTTAATATTGCGTTAGTCTTTCTTTTTTGAGCTAACGCATTTTTTTTGCGCTTTTGAAATTGAGTATTTTTTAAACACTATATTATTATGTTGGAAGGTATAAAAAAGGTTCTCTTGTTAGGGTCTGGGGCCCTCAAGATTGGGCAGGCAGGAGAATTTGACTATTCAGGCTCGCAGGCATTGAAGGCTATGAGAGAAGAGGGTATCAGCACTGTGCTGATTAACCCAAATATCGCAACAATCCAAACGTCAGAGGGAGTTGCGGACAAGGTTTACTTCTTGCCTATCACTCCGTTCTTCGTGGAAGAGATTATCAAAAAGGAGAAGCCGGACGCTATCCTTTTGGCTTTCGGCGGTCAGACGGCTCTTAACTGCGGTACGGAACTTTATACCTCCGGAACTCTTGAAAAGTATGGTGTGAAGGTGCTGGGCACTTCTGTTGAGGCTATCATGATTACGGAAGACCGCGACCTTTTCGTGAAGAAACTTGACGAAATACAGGCTAAGACTCCTGTGTCTCAGGCTGTTGAGTCTATGGAAGATGCGCTTGCGGCTGCTCGCAAGATTGGCTTCCCGGTTATGGTGCGCTCGGCTTACGCGCTTGGCGGTCTTGGATCGGGTATCTGTAAGGACGAGAAGGAGTTTGTTGAATTGTGCGACAGCGCGCTGGCTCACTCTAAGCAGATTCTTGTGGAAGAGTCTCTTAAAGGCTGGAAGGAAATCGAATTTGAGGTTATCCGTGACAAAAACGACCACTGCTTCACTGTTGTGCCGATGGAAAACTTCGACCCGCTCGGTATTCATACTGGAGAAAGTATCGTGGTGGCGCCTATCATCACTTTGTCTCAGGAGCAGATCTCTATGCTTCAGGATATTGCGAAGAAGGTGGTGCGCCATATCGGTATCGTGGGTGAATGTAATATTCAGTACGCTTTCAACGCTCAGACTAACGATTACAGAATCATCGAAATTAACGCTCGCTTGAGCCGCTCTTCAGCTTTGGCTTCTAAGGCTTCGGGTTATCCGCTGGCTTTCGTGGCTGCTAAATTGGCTCTTGGCTATTCTCTTGACCAAATCGGGGAAATGGGAACGCCAAACTCTGCTTATGTGGCTCCGTCTGTGGACTATATCATCGCTAAGATTCCGCGCTGGGACTTGTCTAAGTTCGCGGGCGTTGACCGTCAGATTGGCTCTTCTATGAAGTCGGTCGGCGAAATCATGTCTATCGGTAAGTCTTTCGAAGAGATTATGCAGAAGGGGCTTCGTATGATTGGGCAGGGAATGCACGGTTTTGTCTGCAACAATGATGTTGAGTTTGATGACCTTGACAAGGAACTTGCAAACCCTACTGACATGCGCGTGTTTGCAATTGCTCAGGCTCTTGAAAAAGGGTACAGCGTTGAACGTATAGAAGAGCTTACTAAGATTGATGCCTGGTTCTTGAATAAACTGAAGAATATTGTGGACTATGCTAATGTTCTTAAAGGGTTCAAGACTATCGAAGATATTCCTGCTGATGTGCTGAAGGAGGCTAAGCGTCTCGGATTCTCGGACTTCCAGATTGCGCGTTGTGTGGAAAATCCTTCTGGAAATATGGAGAAGGAGACTTTGCGTGTGCGCAGTGCGCGTAAGAAGGCTAACATCAAGCCGGCTGTGCGCCGCATAAATACTGTCGCTTCTGAACATCCGGAACTGACTAACTACTTGTACATGACGTACGGAACTGACGAAAGCAGCTTGAGCTACGATTATCGTAACGACAAGACTGTGATTGTGCTTGGTTCAGGAGCTTACCGCATCGGTTCGTCTGTGGAATTTGACTGGTGCTCTGTGAACGCTACCCAGACGGCTCGCAGACTTGGTTACAAGTCGGTGGTGATCAACTACAACCCTGAGACGGTATCGACTGACTATGATATGTGCGACCGCCTTTATTTCGACGAACTGAGCTGCGAACGTGTGCTTGACATTATCGACTTGGAGTCGCCTAAGGGTGTGATTGTTTCTGTGGGCGGACAGATTCCTAATAACTTGGCGATGAAGCTGCATCGTCAGAATGTGCCTATCTTGGGTACTTCGCCGGTTTCTATCGACCGTGCGGAAAACCGCCACAAGTTCTCGGCTATGCTTGACCAGCTTGGTATCGACCAGCCTCGTTGGGGTGAGCTGACAACTCAGGACGAGATTGACCAGTTCATCGAAAAGGTTGGCTTCCCTGTGCTTATTCGTCCGTCTTACGTGCTTTCTGGTGCTGCGATGAACGTTTGCTACGACAAGGAGCAGATGGTTACTTTCCTTTCGGCTGCGGCAAAAGTGTCCAAGGAGTTCCCGGTTGTTGTGTCTGAGTTCCTTCAGAACGCTAAGGAAATAGAATTTGATGCGGTTGCGAAGAATGGAGAGGTTATCGAATACGCTATATCTGAGCACGTTGAGTTTGCCGGTGTTCACTCTGGCGACGCAACTTTGGTCTTCCCTGCTCAGAAGATATATTTGGCTACGGCTCGCAGAATTAAGCAGATCAGTAGCAAGATTGCTAAGGAACTTAATATCAGCGGACCTTTCAATATCCAGTTCTTGGCTAAGAACAATGATGTGAAGGTTATCGAATGTAACTTGCGCGCTTCTCGTAGCTTCCCGTTTGTGTCTAAGGTGCTTAAACGCAACTTTATCGAAACGGCTACTAAGATTATGCTTGATGTGCCTGTGGAAAAGGTTGACTCTTCTACTTACGATGTTGACCATGTGGGTGTGAAAGCGTCTCAGTTCTCGTTCGCGCGTTTGCACAAGGCTGACCCTGTGCTTGGTGTGGATATGTCTTCTACTGGCGAGGTCGGCTGTCTTGGCGTTGACTTCGACGAGGCTTTGCTGAACTCTTTGATTTCTGTGGGTTACACTCCTGCGAAGAAGGGCGTGCTTGTCTCTTCTGGCGATGTTAAGGGCAAGGTTGATTTGCTTGAGCCTTGCAAGATGTTGCAGAACAAGGGGGTTAAGATTTACGCTACAACAGGAACTCAGAAGTTCTTGAAGGAGAACGGTGTTGAGGCTGCTGCGGTTTGCTGGCCTGACGAGGCAAATGGTCAGGACATTATGAAACTGATGGCTGAACACGAAGTGGATTTGGTGATAAACATACCTAAGGACCACACGAAGCGCGAGCTTACAAATGGTTACAAGATTCGCCGTGCTGCAATTGACCACAATATTCCGTTGCTTACAAACGGTCGCCTTGCAGGCGCGTTTATTCAGGCTTTCTGCTCGAAAGAGTTGAGCGACATCAACATCAAGAGCTGGCAGGAATACGTGAAATAAGTGATGAGTTCTATGATTGTCCGAAAGGGCAGTCTGACACGATAAAAAAAGAGTTCAGCGTGCAAGTGCTGAACTCTTTTGTGTTTTATGTATATTGCAAAACGTAATTTGCAGAAGTTGCCTTTAATCTTTTAAACATCCTACCGGCACAACGTAAACACCATCTTCCCTGCGGTATGCGTATGTTCCGACGGCAGTCAGAACCATCAGGAAGGAGGGGCTTTTCATTCTGTCCAAGTCAATCTTGCCTGCCAGAACCTTGAGGGTTTTAGCTCCCTCTTCAATCAGGTTGTCGCCTCCTATCTTTATCTCAACAAGTCCGTAAGAACCGTTTCTTAGATGGATTACTGCGTCGCACTCCAAACCGTTCTTGTCTCTAAAATGATAGACCTTCCCGTTCAATGCTTCTGCGTAAACTCTTAAGTCTCTCACGCATAGTGTTTCGAAGATGAGTCCGAATGTGTTTAGGTCGTTTATGAGGTCTGAAGGTCCTAGTCCAAGCGCCGCAGTCGCAATGGACGGGTCTGAGAAATATCTTGTGTCAGATGTCCTTATTGCAGATTTGGAACGTAAATTAGGGTTCCATGCTTCAGAATCTTCTATTACAAAAATCTTCTTCAGAGCGTTGATGTAGGATGCGATTGTCTCCTCGCTGAAAGATTCGGACTCATTGGCTTGCAGGTCAGCCTTGATTGTGGCGTAGTTGGCTTGAGAGCCTTGATGGCGCGCGTAAGAACGTAGTAGTCTGTGCGTGCGCGACGGGTCTCTGTTGATGCCATCTGCTAATGAGACGTCTCGCTTTTCAACTGCGTCCACATAATCAAAGGCTTGGTCTAAAGCGATGTCTGACTTCATGTTCACTGCCAACGGCCATCCTCCGCGGCAAGTGAGGAATGCTATCTTCTCCAGATTGATGTCGGATGTTCCTTTTATGAGGGCTGGCGTGGTAAAAAGTTCTTCTAGTGAAACCTCTCCTGTCGAGTCTTCTGACTCCCACAATGACATTGGCCGCATTCTAAGCCAACCGATTCTTCCTGTTCCTGTATGTACCACTTGACTAAGGTCTGCAGGTACTGCCGAGCCTGTCAAGATGAACAGCCCAAGGCTTGAACTATGGTCAGATTCAAATCTGATGCTGTCCCATAATGATGGTGCGACTTGCCATTCGTCTATAAGTCGAGGTTTCTTTCCTTCCAGAAGCAACGCTGGGTTCAAGCGGGCAAGTTGCAGGTGTTGCTCTATTTTCCCTGATTCAGTCATGTAAAGAAGGCTGTTCGCGTGTTGCTCTGCGGTGGTCGTTTTTCCGCACCACTTAGGCCCTTCTATGAGAACAGCTCCTTTTCCTGCTAGTTTCCTTTCTAAGAGTTTATCTGCAATCCTTTGCTTATATTTTGCCATAAATTCACCTTTTTTATTTTAAGTGCAAATGTATAGTTTTTTTTGTGATTTGCAATGTTTTAAGTTTTAAAATCGAGAGTTTGGCGAAAATTTATTTAGGAGTTTAGCGGAGATTTGTTTAGGAGTTTGGCGGAGATTTGTTTAGGAGTTTGACGGAATTTTATTTAGGAGTTTGACGGAGATTTGTTTGGGAGTTTGGCGGAGATTTATTTAGGAGTTTGGCTGAGATTTGATTAGGAGTTTGGCTGAGATTTGATTAGGAGTTTGACGGATATTAGTTCTAACATTGTTGATGTTATCGCTTGCATCTATCCCGTCGGGAAAGAGATGTTGGGCCAATTCTCCGATGATATGACCTCTGTCGAATTTGCTTTGCGTCTCAACTGATACTTTTTTCTCAGCATACTTGTATTTGTGCAGCCACATCAGTTTGGTGCACTGGCATCCCATGACAAAAGAAGATTTGGAAAGGGTGGCAGTTTTTAGATGCGTGCTGATGATCTTCCTCCATTGATTGGATGCAATGGAAGCCGTTTCCTTGAATATGTTTCCGAAGTCTGACATAATTCTGATGATTAAGGATTGATGTTCATGAAATTTTTTTTGTTTACCCAATTATGCTCTCGCTCTCGTCAGAAAGCTTTGTGTGGTTCTTCTTTACAAGTTCCTTGCTTGTGTTGGCGTAGCAATAGACGCAAAAGTGACTGCAAGTGTTGTACATGCCGATGTCTTTGCTTATCATACAGCCGCAAATTTTACGCTGCCCCTTATCCTTTAGGTCTCTCCCTTTCATGGGTATTTCAGGAAGATTGCCAAACAAATCTTTTTCAGCCAATTTACCGGTTTTCAGATAGTAAACCAGCTCTTTGTCATCTGCAAAGATACGTTCCATCAATTCGCCGTCAATACATCTGTTGTGTTCGATTCCGTAGTGTTCCAAATCTATATCTTCTGCACAAGTGGCAAGTTGTAGATTCCACCTCTCTTCTTTCCAATGTTCACGAAGTTTCACCAATCCCTCTATCAGTTCTTGCCTCTTCTCTCCTTCCGGTTCAGCTGTTGCGACATTTTCTTTATTGAAAAAAGAAGTCTCCTTAACCAGATTGTTTTGCACTTTACGATAAGCCTTGACATCTATAAAACTGAAAACCAGTTTGTCTGTATAACCTTTCAGTTCGTTGCCGATATGATAAATCTTTGTGAGCAGTTGACGTGGCGTAAGATTTTCCGTCAGGATCAGCGGGTCGAAACGCCAGATGACACGCTCCTTGCCAATCAAATTTGAAAGTTCCTTGAACGTCTCGATGCGTTGCGCCACACTTGGCACGTTCGGTTCGAAGCCCTCCTTTTCGTAATCGTTCAGCGTGAACTGAAAATAGTAGTGTATGCCTCGCTCGTCCAGTTCGTGCAACAGCGGAATAATCGGTTTGGGGTTCTTAGTCCAGAAAACCACCACTTTGCATTGAGCGAACGAGACGTACGACGGCTTCTGATTGAACGGGTTGTACCAAACGCAATACCCTGCCTTCAGGCGGTTGACAAACCACTTGGCAAAGAACGCCGGAATATCCGTCGAGCGGCTCGCCGAGATAATCACGGGAGTCATAGCCTCAACGGTCTCGCCGGACAGAGTTTTTATGGTTATTTTAGTGTTACTCATTGTCAATTGTTTATTACAAAGATACAAATCTTTAGAAACTTATGCTTTTAATTATCACTTCAAAACTTTTCGCCACCAAATCTTCTTTAGGGATTTCCGAAAAAGCAATGGCAGGTAATTCCTTCAAATATGTTTCTTTTAATTTAGACCACATAACTGAAAAATCAGATAATAGAGGTGATTGCTCTATTTTCATGCTATTCCAGCCTTCTGGCTTGTCAAATGTCGCTCTATCATGAGCCAATAACGTATTGAAATCTGTCCTAAATCGCTCAGATTGTAAATACTCGGCACACTCTTCGTCTTGCAATAGATAATGCAAATCGTAGAAATGTCGTATCTTGGATGCCACGTCGTATATATGATTTTCCGACAAAGAAAAACGAATAAGAGATACCAGTTTCTCTGTTAATGTTTGTCTTTTGTCCAACACATTCAAGGCGAAGGATTGTAGACCGTATTCATCGACCAATGCTTCATTGCCTGTCTGTTGAAAAAACTGAGAGATAAAACAATCTATGCTTTTTGATACGTGTGGATAGGGATTGGCAAACGAATTTATCTCCACGAGCAATTGTCCGATATTGACCGTTTCTTTAACAGCTTTGCCAAGTACATTTGGATAAGAATACATTGCCTTATAATAACGTGAGCCTTTACTTGTAACTCCGGGCATTTCCACTTCCTCCAATCCAGATGTCATTTCTTTTGCTATCTTTTTAATTAACATTTTCAGTTGGTTGCCCGTTAACGTGTCCGCATCAGATATCGCAATGTCAATGTCTTCCGAAAAGCGGTTCCCTATTTTATGTGCCTTGGATAAAGATGTGCCACCCTTAAAAATAGCCTTGTCGGCATTGTGATTCTGCTTCATCAATTTAAGGGAACGAGTTATCCAATAATCTTTCTCGATATATACCGGACGTATATCCAAGTATTCAGATGCTGCGAGAACAGCATCCGTAAACAGTTTCTTATTTTCGTGAAGGTTCATATATTCTCCAATTTGTTTTAGTTGGTAAAACTGATTCGGATATTGGTAACTTGTAATCTGTCACCCCATTTAGGCTTTTGCGTATAGGCTCTAAAAAGTTGTCGTTACAACCAATATCCTCTAGTACTGCGCCACACAATGCACGAACATAGTTTGTATATTTCATGGCACATTTAACGAGTAGTCCTTTTTGCTCATCATTCAAATCCCGAATAATCTCTTTTAATCTGATACAAGCATCATTGGGAGTTGTTGCAGGGATTTCTCGGATAAACCTTATGGCATCTAAAATTCGTAAGATTTCAATATTCTTTTTGGTTATCGGATTCTGTTGCATGATAAAAGATATTGTATATTTCTCACGTTTGATAGAACGGCGACTTTTGTTTGTGCCAATTTGAATATAAGAAGATATTTGTGAGGTAAGCCCTAACGCATTATATGCAGAATACCCCGTTATATAGCCTATGAGTTTACCATCACGTTCAATATAATCTTTAGCAATTTGATAAGCGGAAGGCTTTAAATCTCCAAATTGGGTTTTTCTGGGTTTATAGAATCTTCCTTTTGCCAATTTAGAGATTTCTCCAGACTTAACCATGCGATTTAACGCCTTTGCAACAGCAGATTGATTCCGTATTTCAATCTTAAAGTCAGATGCTGTAAAAACATAATCTTCTGGAAATCCTGAGATTCTTCTATTTATTTCTTTTGCTATATTCATAATTATCTCATTATCACGATGCAAAGATAGCAAAATGTCCCGTTTATTACGCAAAAAACGGGACATTTTTACTTGTTGCTATCCTCTAAATATCATGTTTTGCCATTGTTTGCCACTTTGTTTATTACAAAGATACAAATCTTTAGAACCTCATGCTTTGAGATTCTATATCTTTTACGTAAAAAGCTGTGTGAAAAACAAACATTATCATATATACATTGTAGAATAATATTTAACTTCGTCTTTTTGGGGAACTTCTTCCAAGTTGTCAAATATTTCTTCATCAAAAATACTGGTATTTTTAAATACCTCCTGATATTGAGGTTTTAACCAACTTATATTCCATAACATCTCATTATTTCCTGCGGCGATTTTACAGAGTTTTTCATTTGACGTACTCCCTTTTGTTCTATTTTCCTTTATTGTAAGCCTTTGGTACCATACTTCCCAATGTCCAATATTAGACTTATTTGTAAATTTTTTTTCTATTAATTTGTATATATTATCTATCGTGTCAGAATCTGATTCTATTGATAAAATTTTTCCAATGCAAACTATTATGTAAGAATATACTCTAGGATTGTTATATGCAATATCTATTAATATACTAATTAGGACTTTAGAAGAATCTTCTTTTAATATTTTTAAAGGAGATATTCTATCAATAAATTTACCTAAAGCTATGATTAGACTTCCTGAATTCGGATGTCTTTCTGCTAAAGTATGTATTAATAACAAGTGTTTTTGTAATGTTTTTTCTCCATGCTTTGATTCTAACCAATATAATTTATCTGGTTTTATAACATCTTTAATAATATTGCTTGAAACAAAGGTTTTTTGCTTGTTCAGTTTTAGATTTAAATCCGATAAAACTTCTGATAATAGTTTGGCTATTTTAACTACAGTCTCCTGACTATTTGCAAAAATTCTATAGTCATCCCTATAGCGCAATATCTTATAATCATCTTTGAAATTCTTTAATTCTTTACTTAGTTTATAATCGGCATAACCTAATACCATTTCAGCAATAAAATCCATAAGTACACTACCTTGAGGTATCCCATTGGTTTGTCTGTATGACATGCTTTGTATTATATTGTCTATTATACATCCTATTAATTTGGGTGGATTTTCATTTTTATGTTCTCTTGCCTCTTTTTTTTCGTGCAAAGCCCAGCCTATACTGTGAGTATAAATAGAATCGTAACAATCTGTGATATCTGTAATTAATACACAATTAAATTCTAATGCTAGTTCTATGGACTTTTGTTCAATATCTTTCCACCAATTGAATATGCATACAGAATTGTCTTTGTTCAATTCAGTGTCAGTATTTTCATGATGTAAAGGAATGCTACAACAAACTATTTTACTGTTTGATTGAAATTCTCTAAATCTATTTTGGATTGTTTCCCAATTTTCTTCTTTAGTAATCTGATTAACCAAACAGATGTAAATGGCTGGGTTGATAATTTGAAATTTTCTCCAAGCTAAATTGCCATCTTTGTTAGTGAAAAAATGGTAATTTACATTTTCACAATCATTAGGCTGCTTGCTATCCCCTTTTTGGGTTATATCAAACACTGTTTGTTTATTAATTATTTTTTCTAAGAAGCTGTTTAAATTTAATTAAAAACTAATTTGAGAGGTTGAAAAAAACTCTCAAAATCACACTTAAAATATTGATTATCAGTTTGATAAGTAGATAATTTTTCGTAACTTTAAGGGTACAAAAAAACAAAGAAATGAATCATTATCCATCAAATCTCACTGATAATCAGTGGCA
>CALGHE010000134.1 GCA_937915765.1 uncultured Bacteroidales bacterium
CAATCTGAGCCGGAAGAGCCAGCATCAGCACAGTCGAGAAGAGCGGAGCCGTGCCACCCGGAATATATAGACCAACCTTTTCGATAGGCAAAGCCTTCTGCCAGCAAGTCACGCCCGGCATAGTCTCCACCTTCGGCAGGTCATGCTTCTGAGCCGCATGAAACGCCTCTATATTCTTTTTAGCAAGAAGGATGGCGCTCTTCAGTTCGTCTGACACAATCTTTTCAGCCTCAACAATTTCCGCCTCAGTCACACGCAACGCGTCGAGAGCAACCTTATCGAACTTCAGCTCATACTCCTTAATCGCCTCGTCGCCACGCAGACGCACATCATTCAGCACCCCCCTCACAAGGTCGAACAAGCTTGTGTTGTCAATAGCCGGACGAGCAAGAATCGACGCCCAATCGTCCTTCTTCGGATAACGTATTATCTGCATAACAGAAAAATATTTTACAGATTACAGAATCATCTTTTCAATCGGAACAACAAGGATGCCTTCAGCTCCGAGCGCCTTCAGCTGGCTTATGATGTCCCAGAAAGTCTTTTCCTCAATCACAGAGTGCATAGACGACCACCCCTCCGCAGCAAGCGGAGTGACAGTAGGAGCCTTCATGCCCGGAAGCAATTTGCGCACATCGTCAATCTTGTCGTTAGGAATATTCAGGATGATATATTTCTTGCCTTCTGCGTTTTTGTACGAGTCGAAACGGAAAAGAAGCTCGTTAAGGATAGCACGTTTGTCGTCAGACAAGTTCTTGTTGCCAATCATCAGAGCCTCGGACTTCATCACGACCTCAACCTCCTTCAGGTTATTGCTCACCAACGTGCCGCCCGAACTTACGATATCAAAGATACAGTCCGCAAGACCGATACCTGGCGCAATTTCCACAGAGCCTGTGATTACGTGAATCTCCGCATCTATGTTGTTTTTCTTCAAGAAATCCTTAAGAATTTCAGGGTACGAAGTTGCGATTTTCTTCCCGTTGAACCATTCAACACCCTTGTAATCAATTGCTTTAGGGATAGCCAAAGACAATCTGCACTTGCTAAAGTCAAGACGTTTGATAACGTCAGCGTCCTCACCTTTCTCCACAAACTCGTTTTCGCCAACCACGCCAACATCCGCAATGCCGCTTGCCACCGCCTGAGGAATATCATCATCCCTCAAATACAAAATCTCCACAGGGAAATTCTTCGCCTGCACCAGCAAAGTTCTCTTTCCGGACTCTATTTTAATGCTCGATTCCGTGAGCATCGTCATTGTCTCTTCATAAAGTCGGCCCTTGGCCTGAACTGCAATTCTAAGCATAATTTATAATGTTTTATTATTATCAATTTGAGTCAATTCCTTATAAATAACGTTCTGAGAATTTCACCTTCTGAAATCCGTTAAAAAACACAGCCGGCATCAATCCTCGTACTCGAAATCCTTGTAATGGAACTTTTCTATCGCCACGCTCTGCGGGAACGTGAAATAGAAAATCTCCGCCTTAGAGCAAAGTTCGCCGTCCTTGTTGGTTATAGTAACATCAACAACCGCAATGTTCCTCATCATACGGTTAAGACGACCGCGAATTGTAAGTTTCTGCCCTTCAACCAAGTCTATGTTTTTTTGGAAACGAGTATCCATACGCGAAGTCACAGCACTTGTTTTAAGCGAATGATGCACAACCCACCCGCCGATTTCGTCCATCAGCGTGCTCTGAATTCCTCCGTGAAGAGTTCCTACCCAACTCTGAAAATGCAACTTCGGTTCCCAAAAGCAGACAATGTCCTCGCCATCTTCGTAAAACTCCATCTGCAAACCGTGCGGATTATGCCCCGCGCATGCGAAACACTGAAAACCTTCAATGTCGATCCATGGATTTTTAAGCTTCCTCATAAAACAATTTTTTATTTTAGCAAAAAAGGCTCACCAAAACCTTGGCAAGCCCTATATTAAACGCACAACACACTGCTCACCGTCATTAACGCTGAATGTGATGAATATGATGTGTGTATGTTACGATGTTCATAAATCTCTCCTTTAACGCTGCAAAGATAATTAAATTATTAGAAAACACATCTTTTTCGGACAAAAATTTACTGCAAGTTTTGCAAAATAGCATCAAAATTTATAAATGTCTTGCCTTATATATTCATCTTTAGCTTGCAATAACGTTATTAGAAAGCATCTCAGCTATGGTTTCTACATTAATCGTATCAGCAGTAGAAATACGGCAAGGTTTCAATCCATATTTTGAAAGGATTTCATCTTTAAGTCTGTCTCTTGTTTGCTGAACTTCACTTTGATTGTGATATCTCCAACCATCTACCTCAATTGTCATTAGCGGCCTTTTTGTTATAGAATTATAAAGCAAAAAATCTACATGAGACAATGAATTTGAAATGAAAGCAATCTCTTTGGCATCCAACCCATTAAAATCTGTCACAAGTCGGGACAATGGATAATGACATACCACGCCCCAATTTGTCATATGAATTTTGTCTATAGCTTTCACCAAAGTCTCATACATTATATTTTCAGATATATGTTCTGATACTTTACTGCTTTTCTTTTCGTAAGCCAACCTTTCGGCCGTGTATTGTTTGTATAGAATATCGAATACTGAATGAATCTTACTTTCTTTCACATCGAAATTATTATACTGAATATATGATATTAATTGTGCCAAATTCGAATTTGCTGGCATATCATTTCCATTCACTACGACACATAGCTTTTTTTTAGCACGAGATATAGCCACATTCATCAAATTTGGGTCATCTGAAAAATCTGTAGGTGTATTATCTACCATACTCATAATGATAGCGTCACATTCTCTACCTTGAAACTTATGCACCGTACTTGCAACATCTTTACCTAACACTTGGTTGATTGCTTTAGCTTGATGTCGATAAGGGGTGATGATACCGATACTGTCAAATGCAGAGAACTCGGGCATAACTTCTTTAACTATTACATCTACCTCTCGTTGATTTAAATGGCCTCGCGCATGATTGCCAGGCACTGTTTTTATCACTTGCAAAACTTTATCCTCATTGCGATCTGTGGTCTTAGTTATAAGTTCTCCGTCATAGAACCTTTGATTGCAAAAATCTATGATTTTAGGATGACAGCGATAATGTTCTCTTAATAAAGCGACAGGCACATTTGCAAAGACCTTAACACAAGATTGTAGAAAACTATTTGTTGTCCCCTGATATTTTTCATCTACATGATATGCTGATTGTATAGCATTCAAAGCCTGTTCTTCTTCATAGCTTACCACATTGGGCAATTGTTTATCATCGCCCACAATCACTGCATTCATGGCACATGACAAGGACAAAGCTCCAGTTTTTATGTCGATTTGAGACGCTTCATCCATGATAAGATAATCAAAAACCATATCTTTGCTGATACATGCTTTTGCAGAATACGTCGTACTCAACACCACTGGATACTCCTGAAGAAACGCTTCTGTTTGTGGTTTTATTGTCTTGAGAGTAAATTTCTTTCGTTCTCCAGCAAAGCGTTTTGCCACTGCATTTTTCAGAGCCTTTAACGACAACTGTCTTAATTCTTCAATTCGTTCATCTATATCAATTGTTTTGAGCGAGTTCTCAATAAGAGAAAGTTCACTTCCTATTTCACGTTTTCTTGCGACATAATATGCAGCTTCCAATGCTTTGATAACAACCTGAGGTTCAGAATTCAACAACTTGTATGTTTTGAAACCTAACGAAAGACTCCATTTCAACTTTTGTAACAAACTAATTTTTTTGCTGTTTTCTATCAAAATACCATATTGCAATCTAAATGTCATCAACTTTTTTGAATTTTTATTAGACAACCACTTATGTTCATCCGCCACATCGTTATGCATTATGTCATATTTGATTTCTTTCAGCAGAGCGTCAAGCTCTGATCTTAGCAAAGCATACTTAGACTGCCCATCAAAACCCTGAGACACATCCTTTAACGCCTGTGCAACTTGCTGTTTGACCGTGTTACCTCCTTCTCTCAACCATCTATCCATTTGAGGATACCCTCTTTGACTGGAAATAAACAACTCCTTATTCTTTACGCTTCCTAGTTTTGCCACTAAGAATCCTAATCCTCTTTCTTCCAATTTTTCAGCTACGTTCTCTACTGCAGAGTTATTATTAGACACTACAAGAACGCTTTTCTTAGCCATCAAAAGATTAGCAATAATATTCAGAATCGTTTGAGTCTTCCCTGTTCCTGGAGGACCTTGTATAATGCTTACTTGATTGCCCAACGCATTTTCAACAGCTTTCTTTTGGCTGGCATTGCAACCAAAAGGATAGTATATAGTGTTGGGTATTTTATAAGTGGCAAGTTTTGTTTTATCTCCTAAATACTGCGCTAAAGGCACATTATCTCGCTTAACATCAACGATTCCGTACTGGAGGGCTAATATGTTTTCTCCATCCTCAGTCATTAAACCTGTTTCAGCCGCTAACTTTTTAAGATATTCCCACGTTGTTCCTCCATGCTTGTCTATCGGAGTTCGTGTAATATACACATCTCCGACAAGGCTCTCTTTATAACCATTGTTGTATATAGCATAATAGTAACAATGTCTGCCGTCATCGAATTTCAAAAGTTCTGAAACATTGGTGATATGTTTATTCTTTATGTAAAGACCTTTTTCGGCTAAATCTATTGATATGGGATTTGTTAAACACAATAGCCTTGATTTGTTATAATTAAAAATTTTCTGTGATGTTGAAAATTTAACAGTCCACAATCCATTGCTATTCTCACTTATATGAACGACTTGTTCGGTGAGAAACATTCGCTTGCCACCTTTCTTTTCCAAATCAACTATCATATATTTTCGCGGGTTCATTGTTTGTCAAATTCACTATTAATCCTGCAACACAATATCAATAAAACCTTTTTAATCCTGAGCAGCAAAAGTTACTCATGACTTTGCCGTGTCAGAAAACTCACTTATCTCAGTGTTGCATAAAAAAAACAAATTTTCTATTGACTCATAATCTAACATGGCGAAGATACAGATAAATTCCGACAAAACACACCTTTCGAAAGTATATTTCCGACACCTGTGCGTTTTGACCAAATATTGTCCTAAATAATTTGTGAAAAAACAAAAGGAAATGAAGTGAACCTCAAAAGTTTTCCGTTCAACTTTTGAGGTTCGTTTCAAAATCACGGCTCTTTCTTTTAAAATTTTCTTAAGACGCAATACAGCAATCTTGAAACAACCGTCTCAATGCGCTTTTTCATCATTCCTCATAAAATTTGGTATAATTGTTGAAGTATATGTAACGTAGCGTGCTCAAAGAGACGCAAAAGTGCAAGCAAAGTTCTTTTTTTGAGTATATTTGCACACTGAAACACTGCCGTGCTCCGATTTTGCATTTAACACGGACACTGCCAAAAATGCAGACTTTTTACGCGTTTGCGACAAATTGTCAGCGTTGTATTTTTCATTTTAATAGAAAAAAAGAAAAAAAATTATATGAACGAAAAATTTTCAAAAAGGGTCAAAGACGTGCTGATTTACAGCAAAGAGGAGGCAGAAAGGCTCGGCAACTCGTACGTTGCTCCGGAGCATCTGTTGCTGGGAATCTTTCGCGACGGCGAAGGTCCTGCCATAGACCTGCTGCTGGCGCTCAACGCAGACATCAGGAAAATTAAAAACTCGATTGAAGAACGTGTCCGCACAAACGCTCCGTTCAACTTCAATCAGGACCTGCCGCTTTCCAAATCGTCAGAAGACATCTTCAAGTATGTTATTTTGGAAGCAAGAGCCTTGAAAACCTCGGAGATAGACACAGACCACCTTCTGCTTGCCATTTTGAGACAAGACTCGAACATTGCTGCGGAAGAGCTTAAAAGAGACGGAATCGCATACACTAACGTGCTGTCTCTAATCAAAAAAAAAGGGGACCGCAACTCAGGCTCAAATCTCAACATGGACATAAACCCAACAGATGGCTATGAGGAAGACGAAGACGACGTTATTGTCGAGCCATCGGGACAAAAGAGCGCCAACTCCAACGCGAAAAAGCAATCTGTTCAAGACGAGAAAACTCCTGCCTTGAACACATTTGGCGTAGATATGACCAAGGCGGCAAGAGAGGGCGCGTTGGACCCCGTTGTGGGACGAGAAAAAGAGATCGAAAGGCTTGTGCAGATTCTCAGCCGCAGAAAAAAGAACAACCCTGTACTGATTGGCGAACCCGGCGTCGGAAAGTCCGCCATCGTGGAGGGACTTGCGCTCCGAATCGTGCAGAAGCGCGTGCCTTACACCATGTTCGGCAAGCGCGTCGTGTCGCTGGACCTTGCGGCGGTTGTGGCCGGAACTAAGTACAGAGGCCAGTTCGAGGAACGTATCATCGCTATCTTGAACGAAATCTCTAAAAACAAAAACATAATACTCTTCATAGACGAGATGCACACAATCGTAGGCGCCGGCAGCTCGTCCGGCTCGCTCGACGCCGCCAACATGCTGAAACCGGCGCTCGCCCGCGGAGAGGTGCAGTGCATCGGAGCCACAACGCTCGACGAGTACAGAAAAAACATCGAGAACGACGGAGCTTTGGAGAGACGTTTCCAAAAAATCATTGTGGAGCCAACGTCTAAAGAGGACACTCTGACCATACTTGAGAACTTGCAAGAACGATACGAAGAACATCATAACGTATCTTACACGGACGAGGCTTTGAAGGCTTGCGTTGACTATACTGAAAAGTATGTTTCGGACAGGCACTTCCCCGACAAGGCTATTGACGCAATGGATGAGGCCGGAT
>CALGHE010000135.1 GCA_937915765.1 uncultured Bacteroidales bacterium
TGGTATTTTGTATACAATGCTTCATTTAAATAGAATGAAGTATATGATGGATAAGCCGGAACTGCGCGAAAGGTTGGGAAATGTAGTGTCTCGTTTTCATGATGGTCTGCGCAAGGCCGGGCTTGAAATAGGGAACACCATGTCGCCGGTGACGCCGGTTTATATGCCTATACACAATATGCAGGAGGCTGTGCACATGATGGTTGACTTGCGTGAAACGTACAATATTTTTTGTGTCATGATTATCTATCCGTACATTCAGCAGGACAAGGTGCTTTTGCGCTTTATCCCTACTGCCACGCACACGTTGGAGGATGTTGACTATACGGTCGAGTCTTTGGCTAAAATTTATGAAAATTTAAAGGCGGGCAAGTATATTGATAACAAGCCTATTTCAAGACCCGCAATAGAGGAGGAGCAGCAATGAAATATACAAAGGAGCAGAATATAGAGTTTATGCGCAAAGCGATTGCTTTGTCTGACGAGAGTGTCGATGCTGGCGGCGGACCTTTTGGCGCTGTTATTGTGAAGGACGGCAAGGTGGTTGGTGCTGCTGCAAATAGAGTTACTCTGAACAATGACCCGACCGCTCATGCGGAGGTTATGGCTATTCGTGAGGCTTGTCAGAATTTGGGCACTTTCGATTTGTCCGGTTGCACGCTTTATGCGTCGTGCGAGCCTTGCCCTATGTGCTTGTCGGCTATATATTGGGCAAGAATTGACGAGTATTTTTATGCTAATGACAAAAACGACGCGAAGTCTATCGATTTTGACGATGCGTTCATCTACGAAGAGATAGACAAAAAGCCTGAGGAACGTTATATAAAGCGCGGACAGATTATAAGGGACGAGGCAATTAAAGTTTTTGAAAAGTGGAGAGAGAAAGACGATAAAGTCAGGTATTGATCTGGCGTCACGTTTTCTGTATAAGGTGCAAGCATAGAGCCTTTTAGGGTTCTGTGCTTTTTGTATTGCGACGGTGCTGCGTGTTCGAGGAATATGATGTCGCTTTTTATAGAACTCACCTATAGTTTATGTATGGCTGTATCTAATTCAAAACATTCAAATATACCAATATTCATTCCGGAACTGGCTTGCCCGCATCAGTGCGTTTTTTGCAATCAGGCTAAAATCAGCGGAGCGCAAAATGTGCCGCCGCCTGAAGATGTGCCTTCTATCGTGGAGGCTTATTTAAGCACTATGAACGACGGACGGGAGATTGAAATTGCTTTCTTCGGAGGTTCGTTCACTGGTATTCCGGTCGATTTGCAGCGCGAGTATCTGAAGGCGGCTTATCATTATAAAAAAGAGGGATTGGTCTCTGGCATTCGTCTGTCAACGCGTCCTGATTATATATCAGAAGAGATTGTGGAGCTGTTGCTGGAGTTTGGCGTGACGGCGGTTGAGCTGGGTGCCCAATCTACTAACGATGAGGTGCTTGTGGCTTCTGGGCGCGGTCACAATTTCTCTCACCTGAAGAATGCTGCCGGACTGATACGCAAAAGCGGCATTTCGCTTGGGCTGCAGATGATGGTGGGGCTGCCTGCTGATTCTAAGGAGCGTTCCTTGCAAACCGCTCGTGATATAGTGAATTTAGGTGCTGATAACACGCGCATATACCCGACGCTGGTGATTAAGGGGACTGCGCTGGAACGTCTTATGAATCAAGGGAAATATCTCCCGTTGTCGCTTGACGAGGCTGTGGAAACCTCCAAGGAAATTTTGAAGGTCTTTAATAATGCAGGTGTTAAAGTTCTTAGAATTGGCTTGCACCAGTCTGATGAGTTGTCGCCCGAAAAGTCTTTGGCCGCCGGCCCTTACCATCGCTCCTTTAGCGAGCTTGTGCAGACTGAGCTTTGGTATGATTTGCTGAAAGAACAGTTGGGCGGATATAAAGGAAATGTAGAGGTTTTGGTGAATGGTTCGCAGGTTAATTTTGTTTACGGATATGAGGGGAAAAACCGCAAGCGTCTTGCTGCCGACGGTGTTTTCATTAAAGTGAGTGGACGTTCAGATTTGGGAAAATATGAAACGAGGATTAGTGCTGGTTGATGGACGCTCGGCTTTGAACGTTCTGGAAAGACTTGGTGATTTTGCAGATGAAGTTGTGCCGTTCATGACAGATGGCGTGACGTACGAGTCTGTCTCTTGTCACCCGGATGTATTTGTGTATCAGGACGAAATGGGGCTTGTGGTGGCTCCAAACTCGCCAAGAGCCTTGTTCGATGCTTTGAATAGACATTCTGTTTGTTTTGAGATTGGCACGAGCTTGGTTGGCAGTCTGCTGGAGAATTCATGTTATTATAATTGCGTGGCTACAAAAAATAGTTTTTTTGCAAAGTGCGGATTTGCAGATGTTTGTGTTACAGACAGGAATTTGCAGAAACGATTCGTGAATTTGCCGCAGTCGTATGTTCGGTGTTCTATGTTGTCATTGCCGGACGAGGCTGTTATCACATCAGACAGAGGGATTGAAAAGTGTGTGCGAAAGGAGGGGTACGAGTGTTTTTATTTCAGTCCTGAAGATATTAGGATAAAGGTGCATAAGTACGGTTTTTTAGGTGGAACTTGCGGAATGCTGCACGAAGACACTATTGTTTTTAACGGTAATCCGCTCAGGCATGATTCGGGACGCGGACTGTATGATTTTTTAGAAAAGCACGAAGTCAGACCTGTAGCTCTTGCAGATGATTATTTATATGACGGAGGCGGACTGTTTTTTATTTAAGGTGGGTTCTATGTAAAAAGTAAAGATTAATAAAAAGATGTAATAATGAAAAAAAGATTTATTTTTTAGTTCTAAGTTTTTTGATAATGATAGTTTCTTGTCATTGTCCTCAATAGGGCCAACGTCAACAGAATCTTCTGAAATGTCTAAAAAAAGGTTGTTTTAATGCAGATTGCAAATACACATTTGAACCATTCGACTCAGCAACGTCAATAAATATTAAAGAAATATATTCTGAATATACTCAAATGGGACCTTGTGATGAGGGGTCTTGTTATACTTTAAAGAGTAGGCAAATTGTAATCATATTACAGGAAGATTCAATAAAGCCAATTTTGGTTAATACATCATGGAGGAGAAAGAATCCCTACAGGTTTCTGCACGTTCGGAATAGCAATTCGCCCTCTCATATACGGTTCTTTCATTTAAAAGATTAAGCTTTCCGCCTTGCGTTTTTTGTGCCTGGAAGGCAATACAAAGCGTAGCGACGGTAACCCGAGACGAAGTCACGGGAACCGGGCGGTATGACGAGGAGCTGCCTGGAAGGCAGTACCAAAGTTCTTTGCAGTATCACGTCTTAAGAAAATTTTAAATGAAAGAGCCGTATTGTAAGACGGCCTTAATGTCACCTTTTTAACATTTTTTAATATTGATTGTAGAATAATAGTTTTATCTTTGCGGTCAATTTGATTTAGAATTGAAATTATTTAATATGAAAGAAGAAAAGAACTTAGGGCTAACCGATGCGGAAGTGCAGGAGAGCAGAAGGTTGCATGGACAGAATCTTTTGACACCCCCGGAGACTACGCCTTGGTGGAAACTTTATCTTGAAAAGTTTCAAGATCCGATTATTGTGATTTTGCTGGTGGCTACGCTAGTTTCGCTTCTCTCTGGCTTGCAGAGCGGAGAGTTTACAGAGTCGTTGGGTATCATTTTTGCGGTGCTTATAGCTACTGGAGTTGGTTTTTGGCAGGAGTACGACGCGCAGCGCAAATTTGACGCTCTGAAGGCGGAAACAGACTTCGAAACGGTCAAGGTGCGCAGAAACGGAGAGGTGGTCGAAGTCACAAAAGACCAGCTGGTTGTGGGCGATGTGGTGCTGCTCTCTTCTGGCGACGAGATTCCCGCCGATATAGAATTGATTAATTCTGTTGATATGAAAGTTTCGGAAGCTGCTATGACGGGTGAGTCTGTCGCAGTTTCAAAGTACCCTATAAACGAGCCTTATTCAGGTTCCGGTTTCGCTCCTAATCTTTTGCTTCGAGGCACAACGGTGGAGCAGGGCCTTGGCGAGGGTGTCGTGGTTAAGGTTGGCGATGAAACGGAGATTGGCAAGACTACTCGTCAGGCTTCGGAGGAGACGCATAACAAGACGCCTTTGGAAGAGAAATTGCATGAGCTTGCCGGAAAAATTAATATCGTGGCTTTCGGTATCGCCATCACCATGTTTGTGATATTGAATGTGGTGCATTGGGACTTTGCTCTTGGTGATTCTGCGTTTGCCATGTCGCAAGAGACTCTTCTGGTGGAACTTAAGTTCCTCATGATTGCGGTAGCTGTTATTATTATGGCTGTTCCGGAAGGCTTGCCGCTTTCTGTCACTTTGGCTTTGGCTTTCTCCATGAAGACTATGGCAAAGGAGAACAATCTTGTGAAAAAGATGCACGCCTGCGAAACTATCGGCTCTGTGAACGTGATTTTCACGGACAAGACAGGCACTTTGACGCAGAATTGCATGACGGTTGTGGAAACGGACGAGAAAGACGGAGACCTGATGTCGCTCGTGGGAGCGCTGAACTCTACCGCAAACTGGTCGGGCGACGCTCGTGTTATCGGCAATCCTACAGAAGCTGCTATTCTGAAATCGTTAGGACGAGACAAAACTGAAAATCTTCGTTCTTCCTACGAAGTTATCTCTTGCATCCCTTTTTCGAGCGCGTACAAGTACATGGTCTCTTATGTGGAAAATAAGGAGACAAAAGAGCGTGTTCTCCTGATGAAGGGGGCGCCGGAAGTTGTGGCACGAATTATTTGCAGAAATGATTTTCTTGACGAAGTGTCTGTTCAGCAGTCTCGAGGACGAAGGGCGATTGCGGCTGTGGTCATAGACGGCGAGTTTGACAATGTAAAGGGCAAACTGGAAAATGGCGAGACGCTTTCTGATGCGAAGTACGTTGGGACCTGGTTCATCGAAGACCCTGTGCGCGAAGATGTGCCAGTAGCTATAGAAAAATGTTACGGAGCTGGCATTGACGTTGTCATGATGACGGGAGACAATATCAAGACTGCCTCTGAAATTGGTCGTCAGGCAGGATTCAAAGATGTGTGGAGCATTGAGGCGAAGGATTTTTGGACTGCGATAGAAAACCCTCAGAACGGACGTGTTTTGCCTAATGTTATAGCGCGATGCACTCCTGCAAACAAGTTGGAGATATTGAATTGGGCGCAGGACAAAAGGTATGTGTGCGCAATGACCGGCGATGGCGTGAACGACTCTCCGTCTTTGAACCATGCGGATGTGGGTATCGCTATGGGTACAGGCACGTCTGTGGCTAAGGAGGCTGCTGACATAGTGCTTCTTGACGATGCTTTCCCTTCTATTGTGACTGGTGTGAAATGGGGCAGGTCTTTGTTTAAAAACATAAGGAACTTCTTGTTCTTGCAGTTGTCCATAAACGTTTCGGCTTGTCTTGTTGCGGTGTTCGGCCCGCTGGTTGGCGTTGAGATGCCGTTCGCCGTGACGCAGATTTTATGGATTAACCTTGTGATGGACTCGCTTGCGGCTATTGCGTTGGCTTCTGAGCCGGCAGACGAAAGGGTGCTACTCGAAAAGCCGAGAGACAGAGAAGAGTTCATCATTAACAAGCCTTTGGCAAGGGCGATATTCGGGTTTGGCGGATTTGTGTGGATTCTTTGCACTGTGATTCTTTACAAGCACGAGGCTATTCAGGAGGCGTTAGGTTTATCCGAAACAGCATTCAAAGCCACATTCTTCGGAGGCTATATGATTATGAACTGGTGGAATATGTTCAATGCGCGCGTGATAGGCAAGAATAAGTCGGTGTTCTCAGGACTTGGCAGCAACGCTAAATTTACAGGAATACTTTTGTTCATCGCAGTTGTGACAATTCTTGTGGTGCAGTTTGGCGGAGAGTTCTTCCAGACCGAGCCGCTCTCTTTGGACATTTGGCTTATGATATTTGCGCTGACCTCTCCTGTCGTTATTGTGAGAGAGCTTTATTTCCAGTTGTTCGGAAAGAAAAAATGATAAAGATGTTCTTAGCAAAGTGATTTGCGATTAGTTTAAGCCGAGGGTTGGAATTTCCTGCTCTCGGCTTTTTGTCCGTTTTGTTAAAAAAAATTATTAATAGAGGATAGATATAATCTAAACTTTTACTTATTTTTGCGGAATATATAAATAGAGCATGAAGTTACGACATTTACTTATAATCGGGTTCTGTACGTTGGCTGCCTTTGCATCTGCTCAGAAGAAAAGCAAGGTCAGTCTGGATTATATTGACAAGTACAGCAAGATAGCCGTGAAAAAGATGGAGCAGCACGGCATTCCGGCAAGTATCACGCTTGCTCAGGGCATTCTGGAGTCTGGGTCAGGGACGGGCGAGCTTGTTAAGAAAAGCAATAATCATTTCGGCATCAAGTGTCATGACTGGAAGGGCGAGCGTGTTTATCACGACGATGACATAAAGGATGATTGTTTCAGAAAATATGACAAGGCGGAGGATTCGTTCGAAGACCATTCGCAGTTCCTTAAACGTCCGCGCTATGCGTCTTTGTACGAGTTGGACATTTATGACTACAAGGCATGGGCTAACGGGCTGAAGAAGTGCGGTTACGCTACGGACCCTAACTACGCGTCGAGACTGATAAATCTTATAGAGGTTTATGAGTTGTATTCTTATGACAAGGATGCAAAGAAGAGCGGTCCGACTCAGGAAGAGAAAGAGTTAGCGCAGGCTGAGGCAAATTATCAGCACGGAACTTCTATGGGCGAAATTCATTCTTATACCTCTCATGAGGTTGTGAAGGTGAACGGAAGAAAGGCTGTCATTGCGCGTAATGGTGACACTTACGAGTCTATCGCGAAGGAATTTGGAATGCGAAAGTGGGAAATCCGCTGGTGCAATAAGGTGAGAAAAGGCGAAACGCCTTCGGACGGACAGACGGTCTTCTTGCGAAAATGGTGATGTGATGAGCCTCAAAAAGACTGTGCTGCTCGGAATGAGCGGTGGCACGGACAGCTCGGTGGCTGCCTTGCTTTTGCTGGATGCCGGATATGAAGTGACGGGCGTGACCTTCCGTTTTTATGAGAAGGACGACAACACGGAGTATCTGGACGACGCCCGTGATTTGTGTCGCCGGTTGG
>CALGHE010000136.1 GCA_937915765.1 uncultured Bacteroidales bacterium
TGTCGTAATAGTGGCGGCTGTACGTGTTTTCAAAAATCTGAGCCTGCTCTGCGCTGATGCGGATATGCGCCATAATCTGGCTCAGAAGATTGCGCTCCTCAGGATAGATACCGCCGCCCAGAATTGCAACGTCGTAAAGCAGACGCATCATGCTGACCTTTTCTTCGTAAGATAAACTATGATTTGCATCCAGACAGTGCTTCTTAATATTAATTTTACTTTTATGTGTAAGATTCTCAATACGCATCTCGGCCTCTCCCAAATATTCCGCTTTATACAATTCCAATCCGCTTAAATTTTCTTCGACAAAGTCGCGGAACAACTTGCGAGCCTTTTCCGTATAGCCGCCGTTGTAACGCAACAGTATCGCAGTCATGCATGCAACAGAAAACACTCTGTTCTTCACCACCTGTTTCGCCTCTTTATTCTTCCGCTCATTCACAACCTTCCTAAACAAACAACACATAGAGAAAAAACAAAGAAGCATTATGAGTATCACAAAGCCCAAAAATAACACTCTATATGAATGCAACATTGACTCGCTTGCCCCTATATTCATCAAAAAAACATCAGGTCCACCTTCATTCTCAAACTTAAAAAAAAGAAGAGAGACACCAATAGAAAAGAAAAAAGACAGGACCCTTACATACCAATTCAATCCTATGAAGAAAAAAGGACAAAAAAAACTAAGCAGCAGCATAAAACCAGCAGCTTTACTATTTTCCAATATGTGAATAGAAATAGCTCCGCAAAGCAGCTGCATACTGAAAACGAACACTTCAAGACTAAAATCCTTTGCCAACAAGAACAATAAGGCGAATAAGACAACCAGCGCAAACAACACATGTCCAAGCCCCAGCACACCCGCTCCATACGCAACTGCAGGCACACCTGCCGAGCATAACAATAACGTTTTGTTTCCACTCGTGAAATAAATGACCACGGCAGACAACACTGCCACTATCAAATTTATTAAAACATCTAACTCCATCAATTATTATTTTTCGCCAAAAATAACAATTAATTCGCAAACGATAATGAAGTACGATGTTTTTTCTTTGGAACATCTTTTGTGTCTTGCCATGGAGGGCGGCGAGGGACAGGAATGTCGTAGGGTATGGTAATGCGCCGCGCATCAGCACTAGCCTCAAATTTATCTCTGTTTTAGAATGCTCTTTCATATCTTTATCGTATCTTTGCGGAAAATTCAAGATTGATGAGCGAAGAGATTTTCCCTTTAGTGAACGAGCAGGGCGATGTGGTAGGAAAGGCTACCCGCCGCGAGTGCCACAGCGGCTCCAAGTTGCTGCACCCGGTTGTGCATCTGCACATCTTCAACACAGCCGGCGAACTGTATCTGCAAAAACGCTCCATGAAGAAGGACATCCAGCCCGGCAAGTGGGACACTGCGGTTGGCGGACACATAGACTACGGCGAGGCTGAGGCTGACGCTCTGCTGCGCGAGGCTCGCGAGGAACTTGGTGTAACTAACTTTGTCCCGACACTCTGCTACAGATACATATGGGAAAGCAACGTGGAGAAGGAACTGGTAAACACTTACAGAACCGTTTTTGAGGGCGAGATCAAACCGGACTTGGACGAGGTGGACGAAGGCAAGTTCTGGAAAATCGAGGAGATTCAGAACTGCATAGGCAAAGATGTGTTCACTCCTAATTTTGAAAAAGAGTTTTCTATGATTACTGACCTTTTAAACACTTTAGAATGAAACGACTTAAATGTCCTCAGTGCGAGGAATTCATAACATTTGACGAAAACGAGGATGTTCAGGACGGCATGGCCAAATTGGAGTGCGAAAACTGCGGCAAAAGGTTCAAGGTAAGGCTGAAACCTAAACGCGACGACTTGGGCGAGGTTGTTGTGGTTGAGAATGTTTTTTGCGAAAAGCAGATTTTTCCTCTGAAGCTTGGAGACAATCTGTTCGGCAGAAAGTGCAACGGCACAATCGTTGATGCGGCGATAGACACCGGCGATATGAGCATGGACCGCCGACACTGCATCTTCAACGTCTCTGAAAAGGACGGCGAACTAGTCTATACCGTACGAGACAACGAAAGCCTCTGCGGCACATTCGTCATGAACGAAATCTTGCAAAAAAACGAAAAACGCATAATAGAGGACAGCGAGATAATCACTATCGGCGCCACAACGCTGATTCTGAAAACAAAAAAATAACACACTGCAAATCGCGACGTAATGAATTTATGACATGAATAAAAAGGGAGACGTAGCGCGCTACGTCTCCACAATGGAGAAAATCTACAGATTGCCAATCTCCTCCTTGGTCAGACCTGTGATTCCGGTTATCTCCTCTATGGACATGCCAAGTTTCAGCATTTTCCGGGCGGTGTTGAACTGGGTTTCTTTGATGCCTTGGGCGAGGCCTTCGGCTTTGCCTCTTGCGATGCCTTTTTTCATGCCCTCGGCTAGACCTTCTGCTTTACCCTCAGCCAATCCTTCCGCCTTGCCCTTTTCCATGCCCTCGGCCAGTCCCTCCGCTTTGCCTTCGGCTCTACCCTCGGCTCTGCCTCTTGCGACGCCTTCCTCCAGCAACTCCTTGAAGTCGACATGGTCTTCAAGGGCTTTCAGGCCGGCTTCGT
>CALGHE010000137.1 GCA_937915765.1 uncultured Bacteroidales bacterium
TAGAGCATTAGCCTTCCAAGCTGAGGGTCGCGGGTTTGAGCCCCGTCTTCCGCTCAAAAGAGAAAGTCTTAGGGCTTTCTCTTTTTTTTATCTTTATCTTTCGTGTTTAAACTTTTTCTTTTAATTTTGTATCTGAAATCTCCGCGATCTTTTTATTTCGCATTTCACAAACTTAATTATTTGGATTATGACAAACTTTTTAAGATTATGCATAGTGGCGCTTCTTTGCGGACTTGCCGCTTTCCCTGCCACCGCCCAGAACAAAACTGACAAAAACGGGAAGAAACAAGGCGAATGGGTGAAGAAATATCCAAACGGAAACACAATGTACGAAGGCTCTTTCAAAGATGACGAGCCTGTCGGGACTTTCAAAAGATACTACGAAAACGGCATGCTCAAAAGCGTGCAGGTATATGAGACCGGCGACATATCATCAGTGAAGCTTTACAGCCAAGACAGCAAAATCGTAATTGCGGAGGGCAATTTCAGAGGAAAGGCAAAGCACGGAATGTGGAAACTGTACAAAGACGGGAAACTGCTGACCGAAGAGGTTTACAAAGATGATAAAAAGCACGGCATGACCAAAACTTACAGCGACGGAAACGTTATCGAGGAGATTCCTTACAACGAAGGGAAAATCGACGGAGTGCACCGCTACTTTTTGCCAAACGGAAAACTTTATTCAGAGACCAGCTACAAGAACGGAATAAAGGACGGAGCTTACAAGGTTTACGAAGGGAACAGCTCCCCTGTGATTTTCGGCACATACAAAAAAGGCAAGAAAGATGGAGACTGGACCTCCTTGGACGAAAAAGGCAACGTGTCAGAAGTGCTTAAATATAAAGACGGAGTGCTTACCAACAAGAAAGAGATAAACAAAGAACGCAATAGAAGATTCGAGGAGAGGGAAAGAAGCAAAGGCACAATACTCGAACCTAACGAAGTCTTAGGTGTCGAAGTTCAGTCTAAATAATTCACCGCAACACTCTGACTCTAAATGAAAAAGGTGCTGGTTGCAATGAGCGGAGGCGTTGACAGTTCTTCTGTCTGCATGCTTCTGAAAAACGACGGGTTTGAGCTAGTGGGAGTCACCATGCGCATGTGGGACTCTGCCGTCGCTTTCGAGAGGTACGGAGGCGACGAGCCTGACTTTATCGTAGAAGCAAAAAAACTGGCGGAAAAACTTGAATTTCCGCACATAGTTCTGGACGTTAGGGACGAGTTCAAGGAAACAGTCGTGAAGAACTTTTGCGACGAATATCTGGCTGGCAGAACGCCGAACCCTTGTGTGGTATGCAACCGCCTCATAAAATGGCACTATTTGCAGAAACTTGCCGACGAACTGAACTGCGACTTCATTGCGACCGGACACTATGCAGACATTGAGCAGACAGACGGAAAGTTTTATTTTGTCTGCGGCAACGACACGAACAAAGACCAGTCATATTTCTTGTGGAACGTTTCTCAAGACATTCTGAAAAAGACGATGCTGCCGCTTGGGAAAATGAGCAAGAGCGAAACGCGTCAGGTCGCAGAGGCTCACGGATTCGAATCTCTCGCAAAAAGCAAGGAGTCTATGGAGGTCTGCTTTGTGGAAAAGGATTACCGTGACTTCCTTAAATTGCATTGTCCGGAGCGTTTAGAAGAGATAGGGCAAGGTCATTTCGTGAATATAGAAGGGAAAAAAATAGGGCAGCACAAAGGCTACCCGTTTTATACTATAGGTCAACGCAAAGGGCTTGAAATAGCGCTCGGCACACCCGCCTACGTATTAAAAATCAACCCGACAAAAAACACCGTTATGATTGGCGACAGACAATATCTTGAAACACAAGACGTTCTTGTCGAAAATTACAACGTAGTTGACAAGTCTGACTTTGCACAGAAAGAGGTGCAAGCCCGTATCCGATACCGTTCAAAGGCAGAGCCTGCTTCTGTCGAGTTCATAGACGACCAATTCCTTGTGATACATTTCAAAGAAAAGGTGTCGGCTGTCACTCCGGGCCAGTCTGCCGTATTTTACGACGGAGCCAGGCTCTTGGGCGGAGGCATAATATCAGACCAGAAACTTCTCAAAAAGATCCAGAAACGCAGAGAGAAAGAGCGACTTACCTCCGCGGAATCTGAATAGACCTCACCGCACGAGTTTTGTCATGCCCCTTTTTTGAGCTCTGTCCAATCACAGAAGAACCCATATTTATAGACCATGCAAAGTTCTTGTCATACTCCGTGCTTGACCAATACCACATCTTGGCAAGCACCGTACCCCCGTTAGCACGCAAAGCGGCGTTTATAACATCCTTATTGCGAGAAATCATATTAAGTTGTCCTATAGAAGGCAGATACCAGTCTGTTTTGCCAGCGCCTTCATACTCCGCCGCAAGCGTCGCCGCATACTTTTTCGCATCATGCTCCCCTATGAAATAAGAAATTATAGCGCTCGTGTTTTTGTCGCCGCTCAAATCTCCGTTAGCCTTGTGCCACTCATTTGAAGTAAAAGGAAAAACACCGTAAATGTCAATGCCATTGGCACCCCACTCCGAATTCTTGCCCGGACGAGCGTCTTCCATCGCAAGGATATAGCCCACAGACTTGTCTGCAGAAAATCCGAACAGCACACCACCCTCTTCCTCTATAAATTCGCCAATCTTGTACTCATAAACCTTGGGCACAATCTTATCCAACGGCAAACTCCAGAAATCATCGCCCCTGCGCTTTAGCACAAACTCGATGGACGCATCCTTATTTGGCAAAGAATAATAGACCAGACAGTCCGACTTCCTAAAATAAAACACACTCGGATTCTTTGTTTCCAAACTTTTAGCGTCCTTGGAGTTTCTTATCTCTTCTATTAATTTAGAATACGCATTCAACTCCGACAACGTATAATAGAAGTCCAAAGTATTTGACTCTGAACGCCTTACAACCAAATTTTCATTATCTTTATTAAACACCCAAACATCCGACGAATCAACGTCAGACATTTTAAAATTCTTCTTTCTAAGCGCTTTTTGCACTTTTTCTATCTTCACATCCGACCAATCCTCAAGATCCTCCATAGAAAGACTTTGAGAAAATGTATTTACCGCAAAAAAGGTCAATGTGAAATATATTAACAATCTAATAATCATACGCAATACTTTTTTTTCATACTAAATTGTTCGTAATATATAAATTTATTTAAAAAAAAAAGACAAATAGTCAAAAAAAATAATAAAAAAGAAGTTTTCGAATAGCCGTCAAGCAGATCTAAGATTTGCAAACTAAAAAAACAGCAAAGCCGTCACATTTTCATGCGACAGCTTTGCTACCTTATCCAAATTTCATAAATCAGAAGGAGTAAATCCTTAAAACAGACAACCCCAAAATTAGAACAAAGCAATTATATCAGACATATTCAAACCCTGATTTACAATAAGTTACATATTAACAAGAAAATGCAGACGGTTCAGCACATTCACTTCGCTAACACCGCCGTCAAAGTCAAGGAAGAGCAGATTCATATCCGGATACAGCTCTTTAACCTTTTTCTCTATCCCCTTAGCCACAATATGATTTGCGATACAACCGAAAGGCTGCAAACTTATCGCCGCATTTATGCCCCTCTCAGCAAACGAGGCGAACTCCGCCGGAATAAGCCAGCCTTCCCCGAACTGCGCCGCAAGGCTTAAAATACGCTTTGCAGACTCAGCCTCGCTGTGAATATTTCTGTCCGGCTCAAAATATCTAAAGTTCTTAGCAGCCTCATTCATCTTCTTCTCAATTCCGCCAAGCCACTTTTCACCAAGCCAACTTCCAAATTTACCCGCAAAAGAAGAGAACTCAAGGTCAGCCTTCACATTATACTTCGCATTTGCAAAATACTGCGTGAAGAACTCCGTCAGCGACGGGATCACAGGTTCTACCCCATTGTCCACAAGCCAGTTAACCACATTCTGATGTCCGAACGAATTGTACTTTATAAAGATTTCGCCCACAACGCCCACACGTTTGACCTCCTTAGTCAGAGCAGCCTTGTCAAAAGCCAGAGCGGCCTCCTTCAGCAGAGCGACAACACCTTTGAAGTCCTTAGCCTCAACAAGCGGCACACATCGCTGCAGGTACTCCTCCTTAAGCCTTTTTGCCAAACCTTTCTCCCTCTCCCGCACAGCAGTTGCGTAATACATTTTACTAATCGCGTCACCGTAAAGCACCGCATAAACCACCGCTTTCGCGCCTTTTTTGATATCAGGCACAAAACCAGACTGCTCGTTAATAGTGTTCATTATAGATATTGAAACTACCGGAATATTTCCATAACCAGCCGCAATCAAAGCCTTCTTTATCAAGGCGATATAGTTCGTAGCACGGCACTGACCGCCCGTCTGCGTGATGGCAAACGCGATCTCGTCCAAATTATATTTTCCAGACTCAATAGCGCGCAGGCAGTCTCCCACCACCAGCGTGGCAGGATAACAGATCTCATTGTTCGCATACTTCAGCCCAAGCTCAGCAGAACGCCTGTCGCTCGGCGGCATACTCTCAAGCTCGTACCCCATAAGCCTGAACGTAGGCGGAATAAACGGAGAATGATAATCAGAGAAATGAGTAACAAGAATCTTTTTTCCCTTATCCTTAACCGTATATTCAGGAGTTGTTTCAAAAGGAACGCACTCCTGATTTATGACATTCCTGAACTTAAGCGACTCCACAAGAGAACGGATTCTCAGTTTCAGAGAACCAGCGTTGTTCACATCATCAACCTTAAGCAAGGTAAGATTTTTATTCTTGCGTTTCAGTATATCGTTTATCTCGTCGATAATAAAGGCGTCCGGCCCGCAACCAAACGAAGTAATCTGCACAAAATGCACATTGTCAGCAGTATCTGCCACCCATTGCGCGGCCTTCATGATACGGTTCATGTACGACCATTGCGGAATTATATGCGTGTCCTTCAGAGCCTCGTCATTGAAACGCATCAAATCTTCCGTCACCACGTCAACACCGAACGAGGTTATAATTTCCGAAATCTTGTGCTGAATAAGCGGGTCGTTATGATAAGGTCTTCCGGCGAGGAGGATTAACATACGATTCTCCTTGCGCGCGCTGTCCAGCGTATGCGCAGCCCTCTCCTTCAGCTTTTTTGTAAAGTCTGCCTGAACCTTCACCGCTCCGGCAAACGCCTCATCGAACATTTTTTTAGAAAAGTTGTCTTTCAGAATATCTTTCAGATACTTCCGGCAAGCGTTCTTCAGCAGTTTTTCCTCCCTGAAGTTTATCACAGGAGAATCTATCGGCACATCAAACCTCTTATGCGGATTGATGGCGCTTTTCAGCACATCAGAATAGCCGGACACGACCGGACAGTTGAAACTGTTGTTTGTGTTTTTCTCATAACTTTCATAAACAACATAAGGGAACAAGATTCTGTCCACCTTCTTGTCTATCAAGTCAAATATATGTCCGTGGGTAAGTTTCGCAGGGAAACATATATTGTCCGCCATAACCGTGTTCAGCCCCTTTTCATAGATTCTGAACGTAGAGCGGGAAGAGGACTTCACCTCTATGTTGCAGAGAGTCAGCAACGTGTACCAGAACTGGAAATTCTCGTACATATTCAGAGCCCTTGGTATTCCGACCGTCAGCACGGGCTTTTCATTGCGCTGCTTCAAGTTCTTCTTGAACGCCAGTTCGTTTCTGAAGAGGCTCATGTTGAACGCCTGACGCACCTTCTCTCCCTTGTTAGTGTAAACCTTTTCGCACTTATTGCCAGAATAATACACCTTGCCGTTAAAGAATGTGTTTTTCAGTATCTGGCAATTATTTTCACAGCCCACACATCTGAACGGTTCTGAGGCATACTCCTTAAGGTCCATAATTTCAGCAAGCGGTCTGCCTGAAGATTCGCCGTCTTTCTCCATCATACGTTTTGCATACAGAGCGGCGCCATACGCCCCCATCAGTTCCGGATAGTTAGAGACAATCACGTCCCTATTCGTAAGAACCTCAAACGCGCGCACCACAGCCGAGTTGCGCATCGTTCCGCCTTGCAGCACAATATTATCGCCAAGTTCCTTCACATCCTTCAGTTTCAGGACTTTGTACAAGCAATTCTTTATAACCGAGTAAGCAAGTCCGGCAGAAATGTCGTCAACCGGAGCGCCCTCCCTAAGAGCCTGCTTCACCTTCGAGTTCATGAACACGGTGCAGCGCGTGCCCAAGTCGCTCGGATTACAGCTTCTGCACGCCTTCGCCACAAAGTCGGAGATTTCACAGTTAAGCGACGTTGCAAAGTTATCTATAAAAGAGCCGCAGCCAGACGAGCAAGCCTCGTTAATTTCAAGACGGTTTATCGCCCCATTCTCCACAAAAATAGACTTCATGTCCTGTCCCCCGATATCGAGGATAAACGAAACAGAAGGGTTCAGCTTATGAGCCGCCGTATAATGCGCGATGGTCTCCACCATTCCGTAATCCAGTCCGAAAGCCGTTTTTATCAAGTCCTCGCCATACCCGGTAGAGCAGCCTCCGGCCACAGACAGTTCAACACCGTTTGCAGCAGCCTCAGCATACAGTTTTTCAAGACCCTCCTTTACGGTCTCCAACGGGCGCCCGCCATTCTTTTTGTAGAACGTGAAGAAGATACGCTCCTTGCAGTCCGCCGCAACAATCTTTGTCGTGGTAGAGCCAGAATCTATCCCGATAAAGCACTTCGTATTCTTTTCGAGACTTTCAAAATCTATCTTCTCTATGAAATTCTTAGTTTTGTCAGCAAACCAAGCCTGTTTAGCCTCCGGAGAGTCAAAAAGAGGTTTCAGCCCGCTCTTCTTACGTTGCGCAGCGCCGCTTTGCGACTCAAAAAGCTCAATAAACTGAGACACGCTCCGCTCCGCGCTGCCCTCCTGTCCGAAAAGGCTCGCGCCCCAAGCCGGCACAACCTGAGCATACTCAGACAAGATAATCTGGTCATCGTCAAGTCCGAGCTTTTCTTTAAACACACTCTTCAAAGCCGGAATAAAAGCGAACGGTCCGCCGCAAAGGAAAATCTTGGGCAGCACCTCGCACCCGCGCGACAAGGCAGAGAGCACCTGATTTGCCACCGCATGAAAAATAGAGGCTGCAATATCCTTACGGTCAACATTAAGGCTCACAAGATTCTGAATGTCTGTTTTAGAAAAGACTCCACATCTGGACGCTATTGGATAAACAGAACTTGCACCAAGAGCCATGTCGCTCAGTTCGCTTACAGAGACACCAAGAATGGCCGCCATCTGGTCTATAAACGCGCCCGTGCCGCCAGCGCAGTTTCCGTTCATGCGTATATCAGCCTGCATATTCTTCCCGAAGAAAATCATCTTACTGTCTTCCC
>CALGHE010000138.1 GCA_937915765.1 uncultured Bacteroidales bacterium
GAGCAAGCGCACCGGAGGGAGAAATGACCAGAGAGTTTCTGGAAGAGAACTGGGTGGTATCCTCCTATGACGAAGGAGAAGAGTGTCAGATGGATTATTACATGCATGAGATGAACTGCTTCCCGGGTGAGAAGGCGTACTGTTATTCCCACGAAGATGATGAGCTGCGTGAACTGGAAATTGTGCATGTGATAGCACGCATGGATAATGTATCGTTGTACGATGAATTGATTCAGGACGATGATGTTCTTATTAATGGCGAAGAAGAATACGGTGCGGATTGTAGTGCAGAATTTACCGGAATGTTTAGCTGCTATCTGATGTGGTTTAAAGAAGTGTAAGATAACGAGGTAAACAAAAATGCGTTACATAATCGAAGATAAAAAGTATCGTTTTAAGTCTGCATTTGATACCGAAACAGGGGCATATGTCCGTACCGGTGTGCTGGATGAAAAGGGCAAGGATACCGGGGCAGACCCTTTTATGGCATCCTATCCTCATCTGATTGACGTGGGAATTATGGGACATTGTATCCACGGAAAAACCGGGCTTTGTGCCAAAGCAGGTATCGGATGCTATCAAAGCGGTATGCTTGTAGAACAACCGAATATGTCAGTGGAAGATTTCCGGTGGATAGCCCGGCAGTCCAAGGGCAGGTGCAATCAGTTTGCACTGGGCGGCAGAGGTGACCCGGACCAGCATGAGCAGTTTGAGGAGATTCTTCAAATCTGCCGTGAAAATATGCTTGTGCCGAATTTTACCACCTCGGGCTATGGTATGACACCGGAAATCGCGAAGCTGTGCAAGCAGTATTGCGGCGCCGTGGCGGTAAGCTGGTATCGAAGTGAATATACCCTAAAAGCGATTCAGATGTTGCTTCATGCAGGTGTCAAAACCAATATTCATTATGTCCTTGGCAATAACAGTATGGATGAAGCAATTGAGCGGTTGCGAAAAAACGACTTCCCGGAAGGCATCAATGCAGTGATATTTCTCTTGCATAAGCCTGCAGGACAGGGTACAAAGGCCAATATGCTCAAAGCGGATGACCCGAGAGTGGCGGCATTTTTTGCAGAGGTGGAAAAAAGACATTTCTTCAAGGTGGGAATGGATAGCTGTAATGTGCCGGGAGCAATCAATTTTTGTAAAACGGTCAGACCTGAGTCTTTAGACACCTGTGAGGGAGGACGTTACAGCTGCTATATCGGTGCGGATATGAATATGGTGCCATGCAGCTTTGACCAGGAGAAGCGGTATCAGGTATCCCTGCGGGAGATGACCATAGAGGAAGCTTGGAACAGTGAAGCCTTTGAGCATTTTCGTAACAGAATGCGTGGAGCATGTCCGGATTGTGAAAAGAGAGAGCTTTGTATGGGTGGGTGCCCGTTAATGCCGGAAATAGTTTTTTGTGGAAGTGAAAAAAGAAAATACAATAATATAAAGGGGTAAAAGAATATGAAAATCAGAACCGATTTTGTAACTAATTCCAGTAGCAGCAGTTTTATACTTGTGATCGATATGGAGCTTGCGAATAATGAGTCAGTACGTTTTGAAGCCAATGGCGGTATGGATGAAACCGGAAGAATCGATTATTTCGATTATGATGCCATCGTAAAAGTCAGCCCGAAACAGTTGAGTCAGGCGGAAAATGTGGACGAACTGATTCAGATGCTGGAAGATGGTGTGGTTGACGGTCAGGTAAAAAACTATGACGAAAAATATGAGCAGAAAATATTTGACCGGTCCCGTGTAGAAGTAAATGACTGGGATGAAGAATTCGATGCTTATGATTTTGTGGAAGAGATCAGAAGTAAAATAACCGATGTGAGCCAGATTAGGAAAATCACTATTTCCGGTGAGGAAAACGGCGATTCTTATTACTTCAGAGAGTATGTTTATGACGTGGAAACAGGGGAATATACCGGCAGACAGATCGGAGAAGCATTCCAGGCAAACGGCTCAACCGGCGGTGACCTGCGTATAAGCGACCTTGACTTGTGTAAGATTACATACGATAAGAACGATGATGAAGATGAAGAAGATACACAGGAAGATATTTTGCAGTTACGCAATATGCAGGAAGAAGGAAACGATGGTCCTGATTATGTGGAAACCGAAAACGGTGCGGTCATTAATAACATTAAATACGCCATTACTTCCGAAACTACCTGTAAGGTTGTGGGTTGTGAATGGGGCGGTAAAGAAGCGATTATTCCCGCAGAGGTAACAATCAAAGGCAAGCTGTATAAGGTTACCGCAGTGGGAGCTTCCGCGTTTTCTGTTAGCACTTTCGGACATATTGAGTTGCCTGTAGGAATCACAGAGATAGAAGATAATGCCTTAGAATGCTGGTTTTTGCAGAGTGTGAAGCTTCCTGACGGACTTATTACAATGGGAAATTTTATTTTTAATTGTTGTTCGAAGCTGGAGGAAGTTGAGATTCCTGATTCGGTGAAAAGCATAGGTTTGTATGCATTCCGCGGGTGTCAGAATCTGAAAAAAGTGAAGCTGTCAGCCGGACTGGAGGAATTAAGTGATTCTCTGTTTTGCGATTGCAAGTCCTTGGAAAGCATAGAGATTCCGGATTCTGTAAAAGTGATAGGTGAGGCTGTTTTCTCCGGCTGCGAAAAACTGAAAAAAGTGAAGCTGCCGGAAGGACTGACAGAGATTGACAGATTAGTGTTTAATGAGTGCAAGTCCTTGGAGCGTATAGAGATTCCGGACACGGTTAAGAGCATCGGTAACTATGCATTCTGTAAATGTGAAAAACTGACTGCCGTGGATTTGCCATCCGGACTGGTATCTGTAGGAGAAGGGGCATTTCAGGGCTGTAAATTGTTAGAGAATAGAAAGGAGAACAATAAATGAAATTATTAGAAACAAAAGAAGGCATTAAAGCATTTTATTTGTACAATGGAGAAGAAGTTTTTGTGTATGAAGATAAAGTTGTGATAGGTGATAAGACCTTGCCTTTAAATGAGAATGAGTATGTTGAGTGTGAAAATGGTGTATTGTACAAAACCATAAAGGATAAGGATGATAAATTGAAGTATACACTTTCCGGCTTTGACGGTGAATCATTTGTGTTGGAAAACTTCAGATATGATTCTAAGCGTTTTTTAAATCCGCATCAGTTTTGCTCTACCGAAAAAACGAAGGATGGTGTTGCAAAAGTAGCCTTTATGGATAACGGAACAGAGCATCTTTTTGAATTTGAATCAAAAATAAAATATTATGTATTGGGTTTTGATGCTAAAAACGAAGTGTTGATATTATATTCAACATACAGAGGTCTCCTTTTCTACACCAAAACCGGCGAACGTTTGTGGGAGTACACAGTGAAGGAAGGATATGAAATAAGCTGTCGAGGGAAAGGAGTAGCGATTGTTGACGATATCATTGTGATTGTGTGCGAGGAGGATGGTCACCCTATGTCTGTAGAAGGATATCGCTTGCTTACCGGAGAGAAGATATGGGAGGTCAATGGTAAAGATTATTGCGATTACACATATGTAATGGGGCCGAACAAGATGTTGTATGCATTACATAAATATCATTGTGCAGACCATAGAGTGGAACTTCGATTGACGGAACTGAACCCATTTACGGGCGAGTTTGAAGTGAAAGTGATAAAAGAGGGCGATTATTGGGGAGACGTACATGTACGTAATACCACTATTCATGGTAATAAGTTGTTCTATGTGAACCAGAATAAAAAAGTAGGTCGCTCCCTCGGTGTGGTAGATTTGGATACCAAAGAGGTCATAGAAGACTTTGCGTTGGAAGCAAAAGGATATCATGTAGACGCACCCATTGTATCAGATGAAAAGGTATATGTTTTGATTTATCATGATGGTGTTGCACAGAACGAGCTGCGAATTTATAAGAATGAGTACAAATAGCAGATAGAATGCCTATCAAAGAAACGTTGGAGGTAAGTTTGATGAATGAAGGTATAAATTGTGTGAACCATAATATCGAATACGAAAGCACTTCAGAGACTACTTGTGAAGTGGTTGGTTATGAAGGAGAGCTTACGGAAGTGAGCATACCGGAGACGGTTATCATCGAAGGAATACAGTATGCGGTTACCTCGGTGGCTGATCGTGCTTTCTATGGCTGTAAGGAGTTGGAATCGGTTGAACTTCCTGACTCTGTAGAAGACATTGGTGGATTTGTTTTCTACGATTGCGAAAAATTAAGCAAAGTCAAGCTTCCGGCCGGACTTACAAAAATAAATACCTTTACTTTTAAAGGGTGTAAGTCTTTGGAACATATAGAGCTTCCGGATTCTATTACAACCATAGGTGATTGGGCTTTCTATAATTGTGAAAAACTAAGTGCGATCGATTTTCCTTCCGGATTAAGAGTCTTGAAAGGTGGGGCTTTTCAAGGTTGTGCATCTTTAAAGCACGTTGAACTTCCGTTAGGGTTAACAGAGATTGATAGAATTGTCTTTGCTAATTGTCCGTCATTGGAGGAACTTCCTGAAGCGCCGTTTTGTAAATATGGTTTTAGCGAAGATGTCAGTAAGGAAGTTGTGGATGAGGAGGAAGGTAGCGAAGAACCGGAAGACTGCTGCGAGCAGGAAGAGACAAGGGGTATCAAGCCTTGCAAATTGGCTAAAAATATCATAAGAGTCTGGTCCTACAAAGGGGAATCGGTGAAACTTTTTCCTGATAAAATTGTGATTGGAGAGAAGGAGATTCCTACAGAATATAATAAATATACCTGTAAGAATGGTGTTTTGTCTTGTGAAGATGATGAAAACTTTTATGTTTATGACGGGAATCAATTTGTCAGGACAGAATGTAAATACAATCACCAAAATGATTACTTTTCACCGGAAGTATTCGTTTCCACAAAAGTAGATATTGAAAACAGTATTCAGTACATCTCCTTAAATGACCATGGGGTTCAATATGAATTTGAATATACTTTCGTAAACCCGTATTTGAATTTTATGAAGCTTACGAAAGAAAAACAGGATAACTCGTTTTCGGAATACTATTATTTCCCTAAAGTGGGAGTGTTGCTCGCTGTAGAATTAGTAGATAAGAACAACCCCAAACTTCGCTTTTTTTCTAAAACAGGAGAAGAATTGTGGAGCTTAGAGCAAGTAAAGGGAGAAGGATCCTTTAAGACCCTCTCGTTTTATGTGAATACCATGAGTATTGACTTTGAAAGCGATGAAATCCTTATAAAAGTACAAAAAGGGAAACGTTGCTATACGGTTTGTTACAATGTGCGAAACGGTGAGGTGATTTGGTATCGGAAAGAAAATCATCCGTTCCTGTTTACCGGAGCAAAGGATGAAAACGGACTTCAGCATGGATTGATTCCGTACAAGGAAAACGGAACGCTTGGTACCGTATTGTTTGAAATGAATCCGTTAACCAGGAAAGTGCGTACCTACCGTATTTCAGAGGACGCTAAGGCTGAGAAAGTGTCAGTTTCCGGCTATGAAACCAAGAATGACGTCTACAAATATATTCTAGACGGAGAAATCTTGTATGCGGTTCATGAATCGGAGCTGATAGTTGTGGATATTAAAAAGAAGAGGATATTGGGCAGAAAAGCAGCACAGAGAAACTGCAAGTATTTTCAAAACGCAACGGTTTTAATCGAAGGTAAACTGTATGTAAGTTTATATTATGCTTCCGGCAAGAAGGAAGGCCAATATTTTAGTGAATGTTACTGTTTGACCGATAAGAATATAATTTGAAAGGGGACAACCATGAATACAACAGAAAAATTTACAATCAGCGTTGAAGACGGCGAATACGTTATAAAAGGTAGCTTTGATTTTGGATACATCGGTACTTACAAAGATGCACAGATTCAGATGGGGGATGAAGTGTGGGAACTTGTAGAGGATACTATCGGTGAGGATTGTTCAGATGAGGAGCTTGGAGCTTTTCTGACTCAGTATTTCAATGATTTTGCAGAAAGAATTGCCAAGAACATCCATATCATAAATGGGATGTTCTTATTGCGTTTATTCAGGAATATGGAAAAGCGTGCATTGGATTTGCGCGAGATGGAAGATTTGTATTTGGCGGATCAGGATCCTTATGACGAAACAGTTGATATTTATGAGGCTGTAAAAGACAAGGTGAAAGAATTTGAGAAGAATATAAGGATTCCCCAAAGCGACAGCAATGAAGAAGTACTTACTGCGAACGATTTTAAAGCAATATTCCCGATGTTTGATTTTGACAAATTTCTTGAAAATATCGTTCCTGTGACGTTGACTTTCGATAACGGAACAATAGCATTCCACTGTGCGGAGACGTTTGGTAGTATGCTTTCGCATCATTCCTATGATGTGCTGAATAAGGAGTTGCGCTTTACAAAATGGGAGAGCGCAATCGGTAAACTTAGTTTTGAAATTACTTCTGAGACTACCTGTAAGGTTGTCAAATATGAAGGCTGGGTTACGGAAACGAAGGTGCCGGAAGAGGTAACAATAGACGGAAAGAAGTATAAGGTTACAGCAGTGGGGGAGAATGCTTTTAATTGCAGTAATGCACAAAAGGTTGAGCTGCCTTCGGGTATAACGGAAATAGAAGACTTTGCATTTATGGGAAGTACCTATTTGGAGCAGATTAATCTGCCTGACGGACTTAAAGTAATGGGGGATTCTGTTTTTAATTATTGTAAGTGGATTAGGAATATTGAAATTCCGGATTCTGTAGAAAGTCTTGGCGCGGCCGCTTTTTATGGTTGTGAAAAACTAAGTAGAGTGAAGTTGCCAACCGAACTTACAGAAATATATGGCGGCACTTTTTATGAGTGTAAATCATTGGAGAGTATAGAGATTCCCGACACAGTTACGACAATCGGTGACTATGCATTCTATGAATGTGAAAAACTGACTACAGTGGATTTGCCTTCCGGATTGTTATCCTTGGGAGAAGGCGCATTTAAGAGCTGCTTGGCGTTAGAACATATTGAGCTTCCGCAAAGTTTGACACAACTGGGAGATATGGCTTTGGCTAATTGTCCTTTATTGGGTGAAGTGGTTTTGCCGCCGGGTATCGCTTTAGAGGAAGTAAATTATGGCTTTGAAGAGGACAGCAGCAAGGAAGTGGTTGATGAGCCTGTAAACGACACAGAAACAGAATCCCGGGTCAGTAAGAAGGATAAAACGATTATGAATTCTGTTAAGGTAGAGGAAGAAATCATAAATATCTGGTCTTACAGAGGAGAACTTGTAAAATTGTATCCTAACAAAATTATGATTGGAAAGAAAAAGTTCCCTGCTGATTCAAAAAAATGCTATTGCTGTGAAAACGATGTTCTGACCTGTGAAGATGATGATAATTTCTACGTTTATAACGGAGAAGTATTTGTACATACAGAATGTAAATACAGAAATCACAATGATTATTTTGCACCTGATGTTTTCTGTTCTACAATGATTGACAGAATAGAAGATGTACAGTGTGTAGCCTTAACTGACCATGGAGAGGAATCTTCCTTCAAGTTTAAATTCAGATGTTCTTTTTCAGAGTACCACTATTTTGTGAAAACGGGCGTTTTCTTATTTGTGGAAGCCTTCTATCCGAAGCTGCGTTTCTTCTCAAAAGACGGCGAAGAATTATGGTATTTAGAGCAGGTAGACGATGATGGCATTCGGGATTCGTTTAGCTATGTGCTTAATACGTTAAACATGGACTTTGAAGACGACAGAATCATCATGAAAATCCAAAAAGGAAGGCAATCTTATACAGTTTGCTTTAATGTATTGAATGGTGATGTCATTTGGTATCGTAAGGACAATCATCCGTTCCGGCTTGATGGTGTGAAGTGTGAAGATGGTCTGCTGCGTGGTGTGTTTTCTTACAATGACAATGGTGAGGTTGTCACGATTCTGTTTGAATTGAATCCGTTAAACGGTAAAGCAAGCATGTACCGAATTTCGAATAATGAACAGGCAAGGAAAGTGACAGTATCATCTTCTGAAACAGAATATACCATGTACAAATATATTGTGGATGGTGACATTTTATATGCTGTCAGCGAAAAAGAAATCATAGTAGTTGACATGAAAGAGAAAGTAATCCTTGAAAGAAAAGAAGCAGAACAAATGGCTCAATTTTCTCCGAATTCTGCATGTGTTAATGACGGAAGGTTTTATGTATGCAGAGCGGTATGCAGAGGTTTCAAAGTAAAAGCGGAATGGGAATGTTACGAATTGGCCGACGCAAAGGTTGTTGAGAAAAAAGCAAAAGCTCCTGCGGCAAAGAAGAGTGGGAAAAAGAAGGATAAGAGCGGACTTGTTTTGAGTGGCAAAAAGACATTTACCCATGACAATTTTAACGAGCTTGATGATATGGACAAGTTGCAGGTTCTCACCGGCTGTGAATGTAAAACCTTCGATGGTTCGGTCGAAAATTATTTCAGATACCGTGAACAGGGCAAGAAAGAGGGCTTTATTCCTGTTATTGTCGCAACGGATGATATCTATTTTGAGCAGCTGGAAATAGCTTTGAAGTGCGATGGTGAAACCTCTATAAGTAAGATTCAGGAAATCGTAGAGGCTTACCACGAAAAGATGTTGGCCGCCCCTGTGGAAGACGGCAAGGCTTACCTTGAAGAAAATCATATTTCTGCTCAGTGGGACGATGATGAGTTTGATGATGAAGAAGTGTATGAAGCAGAAGAGGAGTTTACAAAAAATGGTTACCTTGTGATAGTTCCCGTAACCGAGCCGTGGCGTATCTGGGCATATCTGCCATACGGCGGCTGGAATGCATGTCCTAAGGTTTCAGAACACATGGCGGTTTCAAAGTACTGGTACGAACAGTATGGCGCTTACCCTGCTGCGTTTTCTTTTAACACGATTGATTATGCTGTTGAAGTACCTCCGGAAGACCTTAAAAAGCTGGCTAATGAAGTGGGTACATACTGTTTCGATATCGTAGAGCAGGGCTGTGAAACCTATAGTGCTCTGGCGGCAGGCCTTAAGAATTCAAGAATCTGGAATTTCTGGTGGGATTAATATGAAGATAATAAAAGAAATAAAAGACTTCAAAAATAGTTTAAAGGATGGAAGCCGTTTTTCATATTCGTATTTTTATTTCAAGCGATATATTCGATAGTAGCCGTATTTGGTTATCTGGTATGGGTTATAGTTTCACGGCTACGTATGAATAAACGTTTTGGGAAAAAATTGCATAAAAAGTAGATGGAAGAAAAACGTGTTCATGGTTGAAAATATACTCGCGAAAGGAGAACTTTTGTAGGGTTTTATTTGTACCTTTGTCATGTCAAATTTAAAAGTAATGAAACATAATTGTTAGATAACTTTTAGGCTGCTTATATAAATTAGGTTAAGAAGATTTTGAAGAAAATAATAAAAACATTTAGAACAGAAGGAGGAAAATAATGGCTGCAAAAGGAACATTGACCATAGGAGGCAATCAGGTTTATGACGATTGCGATACTTTATTGTCTATATTAGTTCCGTTTTATAACGTTGGCGAGTTCGTAACGCCTCTTCTTGATTGTTTTGAAAAACTTACATTGCCGGAAGAAGATTACGAAATAATCTTTTGGAATGACGGCTCTACAGACCGGTCTGCGGATTATGTGAGGCGTTTTGTTGAAAAAAAGGTAAATCGTTTTTTTTATGAATCGAAAAAATCAGGGGTGTCTGTAACTAGAAATAAATTGATGGATGTGGCAAAAGGTGATTACATTTGGTTCGTTGATGCGGATGATTTGATATACACTGAATTTGTAGGTTCTCTTTTGCAACTGACGAGCGACTTAAATCTGGATATGTTGTGTTTTGGGTATGAGTATTTGTTTGAAGATGGGAGTACTTATCCGGGTGAAGATGCGTTAAAAGAAACAGACGTTTTGGATGGAGTCGCTTTTTATAAAAAAAATAAAATGGACGGATTTGTATGGTCCAGAATTTACAGAAGATCATTAATCAATGAATATGGGGTTGAATTTGATGCGAAATTAAATGTTTTGGAAGATTATGATTTCAATCAAAGGCTTATGATTTTTGCAAAACGGGTGAAGTTGTATCCGTTGACGGTGTACCAATACAGACATAGGTCTAACTCGCTGGTGCATACGTCAGATGCGGACTTGTTGCTGACCGAGAGTTTTATAGATGTGTTTGTGAAGTTGAGGCTTTTTTTTGAGTCGAACAATGTGCCGGAATTGGTTCCGTATTTGTACGAACGTGTTTATCGTAGTGTTAATGTGCGGTTGAGAGCTTGTGCTGAAGTGCCAAAGTATATTTTAGATAAAATAAGTGAATCGTCAGGGACTTTTTTGAAGTGCGGGTATGGTAATTTTAACATTAAAATATTCGCTTTTTGTGAATATGTGATGCCTTTATTGACGTTTAGAACATTGAAGATTATTAATTCACTCAAACAGCGTTTGTCATGATTCCAAAAATTATACATTATTGCAAGTTTGGCGATTCAAAAGAGACAGACTTGGTAAAAAGATGTCGGGCAAGTTGGATGAAACATTTGTCAGAGTATGAGTTTAAAGAATGGAACGAGTCTAATTTTGATGTGAACTCACATCCATACACCAAGAGAGCATACGAAAAGAAGATGTACGCTTTCGTGGCAGATTATGTCCGTATATGGGCACTGTACAATTACGGAGGCTTATATTTAGATACAGACGTGGAGGTGTTCAAGTCTTTTGATGATTTGCTGGACTCGGAGGTTTTTCTTGGCTTTGAAACAGACTATTTAGTTGCGACATGTGTTATAGGAGCAGAGAAAGGCAGCGGTTTCATAGGAGAGTTTTTTGCCAAGTATGAAAATAAAAGATTTGCAGGGCTGGAGACAAACGTGGATTTTCTTGCAGATTTTTTAAGAGCAAAAGGCTTCAAACTGAATGGAAGCAAATATGAGGAGCAGGGTAGAGTGAAGATTTATCCGCAGCGCTGTTTTTCGCCCAAAGACAGGGCTACGGGCAAGTTTGAGGTGGAAGATGACACTTACTGTGTGCATCATTTTGCTGCTTCTTGGTTCCCTTGGTATATTAAGCTGGAGGAATATATATGCAAGAAATTAGGTGTCGAATGTCGTGGGTATTGTTATCGTTTTAATAAAAAATATCTTTCTAAGTAATGGATTTGTCAAACTATAGAGAGCCGAAGCCGCATCATCTTAGGCGTGTATGCTGGTGTGTGTTTAATGCGACGATATTTCGTTGTTTTCCCGGTACTCCGTTGCGATTTGTGAGGAATTTGTTTTTGAAAGCTTTCGGAGCGAAGATTCCGTGGAGAAGTTGTGTTTATTCGTCTTGTAAAATATGGGCGCCGTGGAATCTTGAGGTCGGACACTTTAGTTGTGTAGGGCCGAATACGGAATTGTACAATAAGGCGCCGATTGTAATCAAAGATAATTGCGTCGTTTCGCAGGGCGCGTATTTGTGTACGGCTTCGCATGATATTTCTGATTCGGCTCACCCATTGATAACGGCTCCTATAGTGATGGAGGATAAGTCTTGGGTTGCGGCAGACGCTTTTGTCGGCATGGGAGTGACCATTGGCGAAGGAGCTGTTGTGGGAGCTCGCGCGTGTGTTTTTAAGGATGTTGAGGCTTGGATCGTTGTTGGCGGAAATCCGGCTAAGTTTATAAAACGTAGGGTTTTGAAAAGATGAAACTGCTGTATTTTGTGAATGAATTAAGCCAAAAGGGCGGAATTGGTAGAATTTTATGTGATAAAGTTAATTGGCTGGCAACAAACGGCTATGAAGTTGAAGTTTGTTTATTGTCAAATCCGGACCAAATCATAGTTTATGATTTGAATCCGAACGTGCGATTGTCATTTGCAGATTTGGATATGAGGCCAGGTAATATTTTGTCTCGTATAAAGTTGACTTTGAAGTCAATAAGGAAAATAAAATTGATGATTAAGAACGCGTCTCCTGATATTATTGTGAATTCAAATGCAGTTCTGGTAACTTGGATTTTGCCTTTCGTTTTTTTTAAGGTGCCAAAGGTGATAGAACTCCATTTTAGTAAGGACGGACTTGATAAAATTGATGGAGGTAATCATAAGAATGTGGTAGCCTTAGTTCATAGAGCTTTAAGACGTTTGTTTTATTCTCTTTATGATAAGTTGGTCGTGCTGTCAGAACATGATAAAAAAGCTTTTTGCTTAAAAAATTGTGAGGTTATAAATAATTTCACTAACTTTGGGCGTCAGGACTTAAGCGACTTGTCTTCCAAACGGATTGTTATGGTAGGGCGATTGGAACGTGAAAAGCGTGTAGATTTGATGATTGAAGTTTGGAGACTTTTGCACAAACGTTATCAAGATTGGAACGTAAGTGTTTTTGGCGACGGTTCTGAGCGTGGAGCATTGGAGGCTAAAGTTAAAGAACTTGGATTAGACAGCTCTTTCCGGTTTTATGGTAATGTCGATGACGTTAAACGCGAGTATTTGAACAGCTCTGTTTTTTGTTTGACGTCTGAGTATGAGGGCTTTTGCTTGGTCCTGTTGGAGGCAATGAGCTGCGGCTTGCCAGTTGTGGCCTTTGATGTGCCTGGCCTTTGCGATGGCTTTATTCAAGATGGAAACAATTGTTTGGCTGCAGATTTTGGTGATGTGAAGCAGTTCGCAGACAAATTGTCTTATTTGCTTGATGATGCAGAGTTGAGGCTCCGGTTGAGAAATAGCGCGTTGGACGGGATTTGCCGATTTGACAAGTCTGTGGTTATGGGAAAATGGGTCGGTTTATTTAATGGATTGTCTCGTGAAAAATAGATGTTCAGGATAATAAATCTGATGTTATTGAAATGTTTTGTTATTTTACTTAGGATGATACTATGTCTATAGCTGCGATTATTCTTACTAAAAACGAGGAACTTCATATCGAACGGTGCATATCTTCTTTGAAGGGTGTGTGCGATGAGGTGTTTGTTGTGGACTCTTTCAGTACAGACAGGACGGTTGAGATTGCGAAAGCGCTTGGCGCGACGGTGTTGCAGAATGCTTGGAAGAATTATGCGACGCAGTTTAACTGGGCTTTGGCTAATTGCCCGATTAAGTCGGACTGGCTTTGGCGCATAGATGCGGACGAGTATCTGTCTGGTGGATTGGGCGAGGCTGTGAAGATGCGCATAGACGGCGCGGATGAGGCTGTCAACGGATTTTATGTGCGCAAGAAGATTGTCTTCATGGGCAGGGAGTTGCTTCATGGAGGCTGGTACCCTTCGTATCATCTGAAGGTTTGGAGGAGAGGTTTTGGCGATTGTGAGGACAAGTGGATGGACGAGCATATCCGCGTTTTCTCTGGCAGGACAGAAGTGGTTGAGGTCGGAGATCAGGTGGATGATAATCTTAACTCGCTCACTTGGTGGACTGAAAAGCATAATGGATATGCAACAAGAGAAATGGTTGATATGCTATCTATTGAGTATGATTTGAGAAAAGAGGAGGAGGTTGAGCCTAAGTTTTTCGGAACAGAGGAGCAACGGAAGCGCTGGCTGAAAATTAAGTATGTGAAGTTTCCGCTTTTTGTGCGGCCTTTCTTGAATTTTGTGCTCAGATACATATTTAAAGGCGGTTTCCTTGATGGCAAGCAGGGGCTTGTATGGCATTTCCTCCAAGGCTTTTGGTATCGTTTTTTAGTTGACGCTAAAATCTATGAAGTGAAAAAGAAGTTTAACTGGAACGATGTTGAAATTGCAAATTATTTGAAGAAAACTTTTTTGTCGTGATTTTTGAACCATAGCATTAAAAGTTTGTCTAACATAACATATCTGTAGGATTAATTTTGCTTGAAAATGAAAGTTTCGATAGTTACAACATGTTTTAACAGGGAAAAGACAATAAGAGACACGATAGAGAGTGTTTTGTCTCAGTCTTATCCGAACATAGAGTATATAGTGGTCGATGGGGCGTCCACAGACGGAACTATGTCGATCGTGAATGAGTATAGAACTAGACTGAGCGACGTCGTTTCAGAGAAGGATTCTGGAATGTATGAGGCTATAAACAAAGGGATTCGCAGGTGTACAGGCGATATTGTGGGGCTTCTTCATTCTGATGATGTGCTTTATTCGGCGGATACAATCTCGCACGTGGTTGATTATTTCAGATCTAAAGCTTCAGACTTGATTTATGGGAACGGCATATTTGTTGATTCGGCGAATTGGGATAAGATTGTGCGCGATTGGGTCAGCGGTCCGTTTGCGGTGAGCAGGCTTTATTTCGGATGGCTGCCGCTGCATCCGACGGTCTTTATTCGCAGGGAGTGGTTTGACGTTTTGGGAATGTATAATGAAAGCTATAAAATTTCGGCTGACTCGGATTTCCTTTTGAGGTATTTGTCATCAGATTATCTGCGCATCAACTATATCGACGAGTATATTGTGAAGATGCGTATGGGAGGACTTTCCACAGATGTGTCAAAAACTAAGCAGAAGTGGAATGAGGACATAAGGCTTTATAAGGCTCACGGCATGAATCCTTACAGTTCGTTGTTTTGCAAAGTCGCGTCGAAAGTGCCTCAGTTCATAAAGGCAAAACTGTTCTGACGCGACGAATTTGAAGAGCTTTTTGCTTAGGCTGATTATATTCGCGATGGGTTATGTGGGCATCGTGACAGAATGAATTTGAGCAAAATAAGTAAATATTTGAGATATGAAAAAAGCAAGAGGTTAAGCCCCTTGCTTTTTTGTTTTTATTTGTTTAGAAGGATTGCAGGCAGTTCATTTGCAGAACCGTCTTCATTCACGACAGGGAAGTCGCCTTTGTAGCACCAGTGCGTGTTTGAAATCTTGTGATCGCGGAAGAGTTTTGACATGTCTCTGTACCATCTTAGTCTTGCCTCCTTGTCTATGTGATAAGGGTAAACTCCGAACTCGCCGCAATTGATCTGGACGCCAAGAGAGTCCGCAAATTCCTTCAAATGGTTGAAGTGCGGGGTTAACGAGTCTGCAACCGCATTGAAATTATTGCTTCTTAATATTTGTCGTTGCTCTTCAGTGTATTTCTCGTAGCAAGATGTGTCTTCTATAATCCATCCTGGATAATTGACTTTGTCTGTGAAAAACTTAGTAAGAGGGTGCCAAGGTGCTTGGTGATGGGTTACCAGAATTGGGCCGTAGAAGTGGAAGCTTAGAATCACATTTTTCTCAGCTTGCGGAATACTCAAACTGTCTATAGTCCAAGGAAAGTTCCACCTGTTAGACCCAATTACGAGGCAACGGTTAGGCTCATCTTTGCGGATGTTTTGAATAAACTCGCTAACAAGTTCGTTCCATTGCGCGCAAGTTGGAGCCGTTGGTTCGTTGAGGAATTCGTAAGCAACAGAGTCTGTTGAGTATTTCTTTAAATCCTTTTGCAGATCAGCCCAGATAGAAAATATTCTCTCTTGAGCAGTCCTGTCTTCAAAAAGCGAATTTGGCTTTTCGTTCTCATGGTTGAAGTGATGCGAACGTACAATGTGAAGGTCAACAATAACCCTAAGTTTGTTTTCGATAGACCAGTTTATCGCATTGTTAAGAAGAGCGAACGCGTCTTCGTTGCGTCTCATGTCATTATCATACATCTGCTCTTCGTCAATCGGTATTCGCACATGGTCAAACCCCATTGCGGCGATAGAGTCGAAATCTTTTTTAGTGATTAGCTCTTCACGCTCTTTTCCGCGCCGAGGAGACTGGGACAGCCAGTGGCTGACGTTCACGCCAGTTCCTATCCGGAAGCCATTTTGTTCTGCAGTTGCTGACAATGAGTCGCAAGGATTAGACTCGTTCTGATTTGATGTCTGAGTTCCGCCGCATGCAGCAAGAACAGACGCAATCCCCAAAGCGAGGAGTGCCTTTTTAGGAAACATTTTCATTGTACTTTAATTTAATTAGTTAGTAAAATAGCCTGCGAGAGGCGTTTATTTTGCAAGTATGTGATTTTTTTTGAAATAAGCAAGAATTGTAATAGGAAAAATGTTAGAAAGAAAAAAAAGGAGAAAAAAGAGGGAAGGATATGTCGATGTGCAAATATTCAGGCATGAAAAAATCTTGAGTGCAAAATATTTTAGAAGAAAATGATGCTTCAATTTGTAATATTTTTGTATTTTTGCGGACGTTGAGGTGGGTGAGTTCGTGTCAATCTTGAGTTGATGTACAGAATGCAGTAAACCTCAAAAGCTAAATGTATAACGGAAGTTGATGTAACTTTCTTTAAATCAAGTTGTTCAGATGAGTTTATTAGAATTAAGCGAACAGGAGATTTTAAGACGCGAAAGTCTTAAGGAATTGCGCGCGATGGGGATAGAGCCATATCCTGCAGCGGAGTATGTTGTGTCTGATTATTCTCAAAATATAAAAGAGGAGTTTTCTGACGATGCGCCTAAAAAAGAGGTGACTGTAGCCGGACGTATCATGAGCAGACGTATCATGGGAAAGGCGTCATTTATGGAGCTTCAGGACAGCAAAGGACGTGTGCAAGTTTACATATCTCGCGACGACCTTTGCCCGGGCGAGAATAAGGATATGTACAATGTCGTGTTCAAAAAACTTCTTGACATAGGAGACTTTGTTGGTATAAAAGGGTACGTGTTCCGCACTCAGATGGGCGAAATCTCTGTTCACGCAGAGGAGATAACTGTGCTCAGCAAGTCGTTGCGTCCGCTTCCTATCGTTAAGTATAAGGACGGTGTTGCGTACGACTCGTTCGACGACCCTGAGCTTCGTTACCGCCAGCGTTACGTTGACCTTGTGGTTAACGACGGAGTGAAGGACATTTTCATGAAACGTTCCAAAGTTTACAAAACCTTGCGTTCTGTGCTTGACGAGGCTGGATACACTGAGGTTGAGACTCCTACTTTGCAGCAAATCGCAGGAGGCGCAAGCGCTCGTCCGTTCATAACGCATCACAACACGCTTGATACGGATTTGTACCTTCGTATCGCAACGGAACTCTATCTGAAGAGACTCATTGTCGGAGGTTTTGAAGGTGTGTATGAAATTGGCAAAAACTTCCGTAACGAAGGAATGGACAGAACTCATAATCCGGAGTTCACTTGCATGGAACTTTACGTTCAGTACAAGGATTACAACTGGATGATGGACTTTACCGAAAAGCTGCTCGAAAAGATATGCTTTGAAGTTAACGGCAGCTATGAGACTAAGGTGGGAGACAATGTCATAAGTTTCAAAGCGCCATACAGAAGGCTTCCTATCCTTGACGCGATAAAGGAAAAGACAGGATACGACCTTAGCGGCAAGAGCGAAGACGAAATTCGCGAAGTGTGCAAGGCTTTGAACATGGAGATTGACGACACTATGGGCAAGGGCAAGCTTATTGACGAAATATTTGGCGAGTTCTGCGAAGGCACGTTTATTCAGCCTACATTCATAACGGACTATCCGGTGGAGATGTCGCCGCTTACAAAGATGCACCGCAGCAAAGAGGGGTTGACAGAACGCTTTGAACTTATGGTGAACGGCAAGGAGCTTGCAAACGCATACTCTGAGCTTAATGATCCGATTGACCAGATGGAGCGATTCAAAGAGCAGCTTAGGCTTTCTGAAAAGGGCGATGACGAGGCGATGTTCATAGACCACGATTTTGTGCGTTCTCTTGAGTATGGTATGCCTCCGACTGCCGGAATCGGAATTGGTATAGACAGACTTGTCATGCTCTTGACTGGGCAGACTACTATACAGGAGGTGCTTTTCTTCCCTCAGATGAAGCCTGAAAAGGTGCAGCCTAAAGATGCTGTTGCAAAATATACGGAAATAGGAATTCCGGAAGAGTGGGTGGCTGTTATACAGAAGGCGGGCTTTTTGACTGTTGCGTCTTTGAAAGAGGCTAATCCAAACAAATTGCATCAGGACATTTGCGGCTTGAACAAGAAGTTTAAGCTTGAACTTGCGAATCCTTCAAAAGAGGACGTTGCCGCATGGATTGGCAATATCAAATAAGGTTTAACGTTAAGTGTTGTTAATGGATAAAGAACCTAAAATAGCGGTGATAGGCGGCGGAAGCTGGGCTACGGCAATCGCTAAGATTTGTCTTGTGAACAAAAGCCGTTGCATAAACTGGTATATGCGTCGGGACAGTCAGATTGCAGAGTTTAAGGAACTGGGGCATAACCCCTCTTATCTGACGAGTGTGCAGTTTGATACAGACCGTATTTCGTTCACGTCGAATATAAATGAGGCGGTGACCGCTTCCGATATTCTGATATTTGCCACGCCTTCGCCTTTCTTAAAGAGCCATCTTGAAAAGTTGTCGGCAGACATGTCTGAAAAGATTATTGTCTCTGCAATAAAAGGGATTGTGCCGGATGAGAATATGATCATAACGGAGTATTTTCATGAAAAGTACGGAGTGCCGTATGACAATCTGCTTGTGCTTGCAGGTCCGTGTCATGCGGAGGAGGCTGCTTTAGAAAGGCTCTCTTACCTCACATTCGGCTGTCAATCCAGAGAGAACGCCCGGATGGTGGCGAGTTTGCTCTCTTGCAATTTCATAAAAACGTCGGTGATTGATGATGTCTTTGGCTTGGAGTACGCTTCTGTGCTGAAGAACGTTTACGCTATAGCTGCCGGAATTTGCCACGGGCTGAAGAACGGAGACAATTTCCAGGCTGTGCTTATTTCCAATGCAATTCTTGAGATGAACCGTTTCTTGAATACGGTTGACCAAAAGCAGAGGAACATCAACGAGTCCGGCTATCTTGGCGACTTGCTGGTAACTTCGTATTCTAAGTTTAGCCGTAACAGAACGTTTGGCACGATGATAGGCAAGGGCTATTCGGTGAAAACAGCTCAGCTTGAGATGGAAATGATTGCGGAGGGGTACTACGGAACAAAGTGCATAAAGGAGATAAACCAAAAGTATCATGTCACGATGCCTATTCTTGACGCTGTTTATAACATCCTTTATGGCCGAATTTCTCCGGCAATAGAGATAAAGCTGCTGTCTGACAGTATGAGATAATTGATTTTGAAGAATTATAAAATATTGATAAATGGAAAATATTAAGTTGAACATTGACAAATCTCTTTCTTTTATTTCAAAGGAAAAGGTTTATGGTTATGAAGCTAAGGTTAAAGAGTGTCAGGCTATGCTTCACAAGGGAACAGGTCTTGGCAATGACTTCTTGGGCTGGTTGAATTTGCCGTCTTCTATAACAGATGCGTTCTTGAACGAAATTATGGAGGTGGCTAACGATTTGCGCAGCCGTTGCGAAGTTGTTGTGGTTGCAGGTATCGGAGGCTCTTATCTTGGAGCGCGTTCCGTTATCGACGCCTTGTCTAACTCTTTCGCATGGTTGCAGGAAAGCAAAAATCCTGTGATGGTGTATGCGGGTAACAATATCGGCGAAGATTATCTTGCAGAATTGTCTGAATATTTGAAGGGCAAGAAATTTGGTATCATCAACATATCTAAGTCAGGTACAACTACAGAAACTGCTTTGGCGTTCCGTATCCTTAAAACTCAGCTCGAAGAGCAGGTTGGAAAGGCTGAAGCTCAGAAGCTTATCGTTGCTGTGACAGACGCTGCTAAGGGCGCTCTTCGTACGCTTGCTACTCAGGAAGGTTACAGAACTTTCGTTATTCCTGACAATGTTGGCGGACGTTTCTCTGTTCTTACTCCGGTAGGTTTGCTTCCTATCGCGGTTGCAGGTTTCGACATCAAGCAGCTTGTGGCTGGAGCGCAGAAGATGGAAGAGCTTTGCGGTGAGAATGTGCCGTTCGCAGAAAACCCTGCCGCTATTTACGCAGCTACTCGTAACGAGTTGTATTCAAATGGCAAGAAGATTGAAATCCTTGTTAACTATCACCCTAAATTGCACTATATCGGAGAATGGTGGAAGCAGCTTTACGGAGAGTCTGAAGGTAAGGACTTGAAGGGTATTTTCCCTGCTGCTGTTGACTATTCTACAGACCTTCACTCTATGGGTCAGTGGGTTCAGGAAGGCGAACGCACAATCTTCGAAACTGTTATCTCTATCAAGAACCCTAACAAGAAGGTTGTTGTCCCTACAGACGCAGACAATCTTGACGGCTTGAACTTCTTGGCAGGCAAGAGAGTTGATGAGGTTAACAAGATGGCTGAACTTGGCGTGGTTATCGCTCATGTTGACGGTCAGGTGCCTAACATGCAGATTGAAATGCCTCAGCTGAACGAATATTACATCGGTCAGTTGTTCTATTTCTTCGAAAAGGCTTGCGGTATCAGCGGTTACTTGCTTGGTGTGAATCCGTTCAACCAGCCAGGTGTTGAAGCGTACAAGAAGAACATGTTCGCTTTGCTTGACAAGCCAGGCTACGAAAAAGAGAGCGAAGCTATCAAGGCAAGATTGTAATAGACTGTCTTTTGTGGCAGACAAATTAGGGCGCATTCGGAAGAGTGTGCCTTTTTTGTGTTTGAAAATAAAATTATGAGATGATTTATGTGTTTTTGCAGGCTGTCTTTTTAGATTTATTTTGTGTTGCGGAGCCTAAATGCAAGAACTGTAGGGATTTGTGTGTTCTATAACATGTGGCATTTTGTTGCAGAGAATATTTTTTGTAGTTATTTTTGCGATGTTTAAAGTAAATGTTTCTATTCAAAATTACAGAATTATGAGAAGGTTTTTATTTTCGGTATTATTGTTCTTTGGGGCAATATCTGCGTTCGCTCAGTATCCGGCAGGTTCGCCGGTTGCGTTGAACGGAAAGTTAAAAGTATCTGGCACACAGATGGTTAATAAGTGCGGTAAGCCTGTTCAGCTTCGAGGTATGAGCACGCATGGACCGCAATGGTTTTCAAGTTGCTATTGTTCTGAGTCTTTAGACGTGATGGTGAACGACTGGGGCATCTCTTTGTTCAGGCTCGCTATGTATGTTTCGCGTCAGGAGAACGGTTTTGTCACGAACAAAGATCATTGGCGCAATTGGATTGACCAGTATGTGGACATGTGCGGCGAAAGAGGAATCTATTGTTTGATAGACTGGCATGTGTTAAATCCGGGAAATCCAAATAATGACATAGATGCATCTAAAGAGTTTTGGGATTATATGTCTAAGAAGCACGGAGCAAAAGACCATGTGCTGTTTGAAATATGCAATGAGCCGAACGGTGTGGATTGGTCTGTCGTGAAATCTTATGCGGAAACTATTATTCCTATCATCAGAAAAAATGACCCTAACACGATTATCATTGTAGGTACGCCAACTTGGAGTCAGGATGTTGACAAAGCGTCGCAAAACAAACTTTCAGGCGATAATATAATGTACACTTTGCATTTTTATGCTGGGTCGCACAAGGAGTATCTGAGGCAAAAGGCTCAGACAGCGCTTAACAATGGTATTGCCCTGTTTGTGACGGAGTTCGGCACAAGCCATGCGAGCGGCGACAAGGATTATAGTCCGGAAGAGACTAAAACGTGGATAAAGTGGCTGAATGAACGCAAAATCAGCTGGGCTTGCTGGAGTTATGCGGACAAGAACGAGGTTTCCTCTTCGCTTATATCGGGCTCTTGCAAGGATAGAAAGTGGAATAACACTTCTGAGTCTGGCACTTTAATAAAGAATTTGCTGAAGGAAGATCTTATTGAGTTTGAGGCTTGCGACGGTTCTTCTGACGCAGGTCAAGGTGATGGAGGTCAGGGTGATGGCAATCAAAACGGAGATAATGGTAATGACGACAATAATCAGTCTGGCGATGGTTCAGATGGTGGTAACCAAGGTGGCGTAGAGGATGATGGCGAGGAGTCTGGTGATGTCAGTTACCCTGAGCTGGCGGAACTTGTGGCTTCGGGCAATGTTTATCGAATTGTGAATAAAAAAAGCGGCAAGGTGATAACTACAGAGGGGGATATGCTGGTTCAGAAGCCGAGAGATGAAAAAGACTCAAGGCAGTTATTCAAGGCTACGGTGGACGGCGATTTTGTATTGTTCAGCAGTGCGGAGCAGGAGAATATGACGAATAAGTATAATCCGAACGATAATGCAGAGATTTTGCTTCAGGCTGCAAGCTCGTACGATGACCCGAGCGAAAAATGGTCTGTGACTAAGGTTGCCGAAAATGTATGGTTCCGTATTCAGAACAAAAGCACAAATAACACCACATCTTGCATAGAGGCTAATAAAGAGTCGGGCGACAAAGTGCGTCAGGCTTCATGGAAGAGTGACGACGCGCAAATGTGGGGCTTTGAACTTGTTGCTGTTCAAGACGGAGGCACTTACATTGACCCCCATGAAAATGACGGATGGGCTATAATTCCTACTTTAGTTGACGATAAGTTTACTGTGATAGGGGGCGGTTTCGACGAGGTTGCCATTGTGTCTGTGTCGGGTGTGGTGCAAAAAGAGTTCGGTGTTTCTAACTCTTACGACATGGCAGGTTTGCAAAGCGGAATGTATTTTATTTATTTGAAGAACTCTGGTGCTGTCGTTAAGCGCTTCTCGGTTTTGAAAAAATAATTTGTAGAATTGCCAAAAGGAGATGCGGGGCGAGGCTTGCGAGTTTCGTCCCCATATAAAAAAATAAAATAATTTTGCGGAAAATGTGATTTTATAAAAAAAACACATATATTTGCAGTCCAAAACACTATTTGTTCAAAATCAAGTCGGGGCTGACTGGATTTGACAGCGGGCAGAAGTGGTATGTAAGCATGCAGTGCGCTGGTGGCCAGCACTTTAATCTTGGAGACCAAAAATTTAACTGGCGAAGAAAATTACGCTCTTGCTGCTTAATCGAATCATAGTAGATTAGCTTAATCCTGGCACAAGGTGCTGGGACGAGACTTCTCCCGGATGCTACGCCCTGAAGCGGTCCGATACGGAGGAGCAGGAAAATCGGGGATAGTCAACATAGGCCTTGATGTGTTGATGAAGTTTTAAAGGATAAGGTTGCGGTTGGTGGCTTCGGTCTTGCTGCAGCACGAAAATTTAGGCGAAGATAAGCATGTAGAAAGCATATTAGTTCCTCGTTTGGACGAGGGTTCGATTCCCTCCAGCTCCACAGGCGCGCTTAATTTGGCGCGCTTTTTTTGTATGTGACACTTTCTTAGGTTAATTTTTCTTAAAACAAGGTTCTGTTTATTGAAAAATAGGTCTAATTGTTTAATTTTGAACTCAGATTCCTAATTAGTGATTTTTTTTACAAAAGCAGGCTTTTAATGAGGAGTTTTTTTATCATATTTCTTGCGTTGTGTTCGTCTGTGGCTTTCCCTCAGATAAATACTGAACGTGTGCTTTCCATCGGCAGAAACGCTCTTTATTTTGAAGATTATATACTCTCTATTCAGTATTTCAACATGGTTGCGCGTGTTAAGCCGTATCTTGCGGAACCGTATTATTTGAGGGCGGTGGCTAAAATCAACCTTGAAGATTATAAGGGAGCAGAGCAGGACTGTTCGCTGGCTTTGGAACGGAACCCTTTTCTCGTAAAGGCTTATCATTGCAGAGGAGTGTCGCGTATTAATCAGAAACGATATGCCGAAGCAGTGGCGGATTTTGACAAGGGACTTGAGTTCGACACGGAAAACAAGACTTTGCTTCTGTGCAAAGGTGTTTCGCTGTTGCATGACAACCGGTGCAATGAGGCTGTAGATGTGCTGACTCATACGGTGAATTTGTATCCCAAGTTTACGGATGCGTACTTGAACCGTGGGCAGGCTTATCTGAAGAATTATGATACGATAAAAGCTTTGGCGGATTTTGACAAGGTTCTCGAAATTGACAAGTTTAACCCGAAAGGGTATGCTGCGCGAGGTCTGGTGTTCTATATGCAGGGCAAATATGACGAGGCTAGTAAAGATTATGACGAGGCTATGCGAATAGAACCGAATGTGGCAAGTTATCATCAGAACAGAGGACTTGTCAGATATAAGCAGGATGACCTGAAGGGGGCAAAGGAGGATTTTGACAGGGTGGTGGCGTTAGACCCGAACAATGCGTCGGCCTACTTTAACCGAGGGCTGTTATTTATGGAGACCGGCGAGTTGAAAAAAGCGGAATATGATTTTGACCGGGTTGTGGAAATGGAGCCGGAGAACGAACTTGCAATGTATAACAAGGCTTTGGTGAGAATGAAAGTGGGCGATTATGTTATCGCGTCTGATATTATAAGCAATCTGATCTCGGAGAATGAAGAGGAGCCTATTCTGTATTTCACAAGGGCGGAAATTAAGCAGAAACAGAAAAATAGGAAAGGGGCTGAGGTGGATTACAACACAGCTGTGCTGCTCGAAAGACGCATGATGGAAAAAAGCGTAGAGGAACAGAACAGAGAGTGGGAACAGAGAAAGGCGAAAAGGGAGAATAAGTACAAAAAGCTTGTGTATGTTTCGGATATAGAAAATTCGGACCAGTTGACTTATAAAAACGAGTTTAGGGGTAAGGTTCAAAACTCTAATTTTGTAATAGAGCCTGAGGGTGTCTATTTGTTGTCTTTCTATCCCAAAGAGAACGAGGTTCGAAAGACTGTCTTGTTCGACAATATGGTCAGTGAACTGAATGGTAAAGAAGTTATGGAGCCTGTTTACTTGACAAATTCAAACGGACAGCTTAGCAAGGAGGAGGCGGTGAAGCGTTTTCGCTCTATCGACGAATGGTCTGAAAAAATAGTGGCGGACGCCAGTGATTTGTCGTACTTCGGCAGGGCTATGGACTATATGCTGATTCAGGATTATGAGAATGCGGTATTGGACTTGGACAAGGCTTTGGATTTAAACCCTAAATTCGAGCTGGCTTATTTCTGCAGGGCTAATGCAAGATACAAAAGGGTTGTTTATGAGCAGTCTTTGGACGACAGCTGGATGTCGCAAGATGATGAAAAGTTAGAGTCTGACCATAATTTAGAGTTGGATCTTGCTCTGAAAGATTATGAAAAGGCGCTCGCAGTCTATCCGGACTTCTCCTTTGCATGGTTTAACAGAGGCAACATATTGCTAGAGAAAAAGGATTATCGTAATGCTCTGGCAAGTTATTCAAAGACAATCTCGTTGGACAAAGATTTTGCTGAAGCTTATTTCAACAGAGGACTTACTTATATCTATTTGGGCGAAAATGACAAGGGTCTAAGTGATTTGAGCAAAGCTGGCGAACTTGGCATTTATGTCGCTTACAATGTGATGAAGAGGTTTGGAGAAAAGTAACAGATGAGGTGCGAGCAAATAAATTAGCCCAACTTTCACATCAAAATTATTTTCATGAAAGTTGGGCTAAGTCTAATGTCTTCAAAGTCATTTCGACCTAATTTATATAAGTTGACTCAAGATTCTTTTTCTTAAGTTTTGCAATGCGGAAATTCTCATGAAATTTGAGATACAGGCCAAACGCAAAATCAAGTTTCTTCTCTTTTAAGTCGTAATAGCACTGCACATCGGCTCCAAATCTCAGCTTTCTTTTGTCGTTTCCGTTGTAATAATATTTGGCGACAACCATGCTCCTTTCGTCACATCTGAAATTAGGGTCGAAATAAGAGCGGGTTTGATATAGGTAACTGCCTTTAGGCGAGAAGTAGCGGTCTGCATACCAATAACCGGCTTCTATTTTGTGCCTGTTCTGACGAGCTGAAAAAGTGACATTCGGATAGATGCCCCAGCCCGACTCATGAATGGTGTGAATATGAGCCTTGTCTGAATTGTTCACGGAAAAGAACACAGGAACTTTAAAGTCAAGAGACTTTTGGTTGTTCATGTAAACCTTGAGCTCCAGTCCTGTAGCCGCATTGAACAAAGTCTCGAGGCAAGTGTCTTTAAGAGCGGTGAACTGTCCGCCTCTATGCGTTCCAACGATGTGCAGCGGAACGCTCAGAATTGCTTTCCCGTGTCCGTTCAGTCGGCTGTTTGTCCTGATGCCTATTGTAAGCTTTTCCTGCTTCTCGTCGCCCGGCTCGATAAAGTCTTCCCAGTTGCACCAAACGTCGGCGTCCAGCCACCTGTAGTTTACCAGAACCTGAAAGCCCATTTCGTAATTCTCCATGAAAAACCTGTCAAATCCGTACATCTGTTCGTACAGTTTGTGGTTCAGATTTCCGTACAAAGAGCCTCCGACTATAGAGACAAAATCATTAGGTTTGTATTCAAGCCTGATTATAGGTTTTATGCTCATGATGCTCTTGTCGTCGCCGGCGGCGCCCATGAGGTGCACACCAGCGGTTATTTGTCCGTAATGGCCAATTCCGTAATTCAAAGTAGGATTTGCAATAAAGCCCAGCATTGTGTACCCTTTAGTGTAGGGCAAGAAATATTCAGCGTTGCGCGCGAACGTGAGAGCGTCAATTGTCGTGTGCAGATGATTTGCCTTATAATTTCCCTTCGGCTCGTTCAGAAAGTGGAATGGACTTTCTAAGAAATAGCCAAAACAAGGATCGACAATAGGAGTGGGTTGAACTAAGTTGATGTCAACTTTCTGCAAATTGTCGTGAACCGAGTCGTTTGAATAAGCGTTTTGTCCGCACAGAACAATTGTGGTCCAAAGCATGTATAATTTCAGAAAATGTTTCATGTGTGATTAGTTTTGTTTTTATACTTGCGAATAGATATCCGCTATTGTTTTTCTGTCAATCTTGTCAAAGTCCTCTTTGCGTGGCAGCACCATTACGCCGGCCATGTCTATAGCTCCGGGACTAACCATTATATGGTCAGCGCCCTCGGCGTAGAACTGCGATGGTCTGTGCGCTTTTCTAAGAAATATTATCAGATGCCACCCTTCGGAGTTGTAATAGCAGAACACGTTCATCATTGGCTCTTCATCTTTCTGAAAAGCAAGCTGAGAATAGATTTGTCTGAACAGAGACAGTCCGTAGTTTTTGTCGTTTGACTCTATGAGCAGACATCTTCTTCCAAGATTCTTAAGCTCTTTTATCGTTCCTCGTGAGTTTTCGGAGAGAAGAACAGATTTAGCGTTTTTGCAGTCCGATTCGATGGGCAGCTGACCTTTAGCCACAGCCTGAAAGTGCATGTGGTCCGGCGCGGAGGCACCGCATTTAGCTCCGTTATAGAAAATAGTGTAATCGTCCAGCAATTTTGCGAAGTCGAGCATATCTGCAATGTAAGGCAGAATCTCCTGCTTCTCGTGAGATTTCAGCGGAATGGTGAAGTGCTTTTTCAGGATTGGGAACGGATTCACAAGAACGCTGAATCTGTCGTTAATGTCAACTCCTCGCTGCACGGACGGCTGATTCTCTCTGCAAAGGAAACATTTGCGCCCGGCGATAGACTTTGCGTCCAGCTTTGCACCAGTAGAGACGGCCCTTGCAGGATTGAACTGCGTGATGATTCTGTGTGTTCCGAAATTGAACTCCTTCAGTTCAAGGCAGTTAAGCTGTTCAGTCCGTTCTTTGAAGTCAGCCCATTCGTTCAGCTGTTCCGAAAACAAATTCTCAACCTTTTGTTTCATGCTATTCCGTTTCTTTTTTTGCGAGATAATATCTCTAAAGTTCGTAATTTGTCCTTGTACAGATTGTTAGCGTTAATTTTAGCTATGTTAAGAGAGGCATCAGAATTGTCAGCCCATCTTCTGCAATTGTAAAGGACTTCGTAAATTCTGCCGATCTGGTAATCGTGCGAAATCATCAGTCCAAGCGCATAGTCTTCGCCGTAGCTTGTGTTAGGCACGCCAATCTCTCTGAGTACAGGCGTGAAGAATGCTCTCGGCGCACCAAGACCGTTAATTCGCAAAGCGTTGTTTCGACCGTTTTCCGGAGTCCACTCCTTATGGTCGATTAAACCAGGAGGAATTTCATTCAAGTCGAAATCCGTAATTTTGTAAGAGCCGATAACCATTGCACAGTTCTGTTCGTAGAAAGCTCTCACAACCTTGGCGAGAGTGTCGTTGCCGCTGTACACGTCATCGCTGTCGAGCTGAACGGCGAAACGTCCGCAGCGAGCGTCGTTGACACCTTCGTTCCAGCATCCGCCTATGCCCAAGTCTTCGCGCTGAGGTATTATGTGAATGACACGGCTGTCAGATTCAGCATATTTGCGAATCAGGTCAGATGTGCCGTCGGTCGAATGGTTGTCTATTATTATCAGATTAAATTTGAAGTCAGCCTTTTGCATCAGAACAGACTTGATGGCATCCTCAATCGTCTTGATTCTGTTTTTTACGGGGATGATTACCGAAGCCTCCACCGGAAAACTCTCACAGCCGAAGTTTACAGATTTAAAAGACGGTTCAAGATAAGCACCTATTTTCTTCAGATGTTCAGAGCAGGCCTTTTCCATTTCAATTTGAACGTCTCTGTTCTTAGGATTGACGTAGTCGAACTGCTTTTCGCCAGAGAGCCTTGTGTCGTTTTCTATTTCAGTATAAAGAAATTCGTTGAGATGAAACATTTGCTCAGATGCTGAAATTTTCAGTCTCACATCATAAAGTCCGGCGAATTTATAGCTGCAGTCCAAAGCCTCCGTTGCCTTTTTGAATGCGTCTGCCTTCACCAGAATTAGCGAGCCGAAGTCGAAGTCGTCTCGCACACTGCCTATTTGCCAGTCTATTAAAGGGTGCTGTTCCGATGAGCCTTTCTTTACTTGGTGCAAGTCGGAGTATATCCATCCGGCGCCGGTAGATGCGGCCGCGCGAGAAAACCTTTTCACGCAGCGCTGCCCAAGTTTCAACGCATCTTTTTTTGTATAGATGAAAAAGTAGTCGCACGACGCTTTTTGCGCGATAAGCCGCATCGTGTCGCTGCTTTTCAGAGAGCCGTCGAACGGTAAATACTCGCAGTCGGCCTCCAGTGCCGGACGCTCATTTTCGTGCAGCACGTAAACTTTGCCGGACAAGCCGTCCGCTTTGAACTGTTTTGCGACATCTGCAGTTGTGCTTGCGTCGCTATAAGGGATAAAGCAATCTATTGTCATAATGATATATCAGTCAAAAATAAATTATCTAGGAGAAACCTTTCTCTTCTTTACAGTTTTGTTCTTCTTTTTCTTTTTGGCAACGCTTTTTTTCTTAGGCGAGCTTTTTGCGGCAACAGTCCTTTTCTTAACCTTCCTTTCGTTGTTTTCAAAGAAAGATAATGTTTCAGACATGAATTTATTGCGGTTGCTTTCGTAAAGAATTGATTCGAAAGGGAATGTTGCGACCACAGACTTGTATGTTCCTCTGTAGGTCACGCAAGCAGGCAGTTTGCTGTCCGAAAATCTGAACTGCACCTTTCCGCCCTTAGTGCAGTTTATTGCGTCTGGTGCCTCTACAGCATAAAGCGACTGGTTAAGTTTGGTGCAGAAATTAAACTCTGAATTGAAGTCGCTGTTGGTCAGGAGCGTAAGTTTTCCGTTGTTCGAAGCGTCTGTTTTGACAAATGTGTAATGGAGGACATTCTCCGCAAAGTCAATCTTATTCATGTCGCAAGAGTCCTTTTCCCATATATCGGAGCCGATGTAAGCGCCAGTCAGGAGCAGATTGCCGTTATGTTTCAGAAGATAATCTTTGAGCTTTGAAATCATGTTTTCAGAAAAGACCTGATATTTGACCGCTTTCCCGGAGACGGTCTCTTTCTCTTCGCCAAGTATGTAGTCAATAGCGAAATATTTGTCAAGGTCAATCTGTTCAGACTCGAAAAACTCGTCGCTGCAAGACGCGAACGAGTATCCAGCCTTTTTGATGGAGCGGCCATGTTTGTAAGGAAAGTCGAACGTGTTTCCTGCGATGATGTCGGTCTCGAACTCGCCGGAACTTGCTCCGTGTCCGGGTGCGTTGTTAGTGGCGAAGGTGGAGCCGATGACAAAGTTGTACTGGCTGCCGGTGTAGCTGACATCATATTTGTCCGGCACGCCATAATCCAGTCTGTCAAGAAATCCGGAGTGCTTCGCAACGCGGAAGTGTTCGGGGGCTGATACTCTGTCGAATCCGTTTACGAGCAGCAGTAGTCCCTTGCTTTCGGAAAGATTGCAGACGGACAATATTTCGGAAGGAAAACTTTCTCCTCCATCGTTTACCGCAGTAATTTTGAAGCTATACAATGTGTTTAGATTGCAATTTATTAAAACAGAGGTGTCTTTTGTTAGGAAACCATTGTCAAAACTCCCATTTTCTTTTATTATCTCAAATCATAAAAGAAGATCTTCGTGAAAAGTTTTTCTTTTTCTTAGTCAGTGTCAGGAAGATGATGAGGACATTTGTTTCCGTTAATCTTTAAACAATTTTATATGGAAACAGGTTTCAATCAAGCGGTAGAGCAGCGCTATGTCGATCTGCTCAGCAACGGAGGATTCAAGGCATTCTTCGGCGATCCCAACAACAAGAAGGAGGTGATGATGATCCTTAATACCTTTCTTCCGGAGGAACGGAAGGTCGCGGACATCGACTACGCCCAGAGCGAACTCCAGGGTCCGGTCGTCGGTCACAGCAAGGAGTTCCGCTATGACTTCATATGCCGTGACACTTCCGGCACTGTATTCATAGTCGAGATGCAGCGTTACCGTGAGAAGTCATGGTTCAAGAGGTGCGTTAGCTATGCGAGCCGGGCGTATGACCGGCAGAACAAGAGCGGACATGATTACAATGTCCAGCCGGTCTATCTTATAGGGCTGATGGGAGTACCGATAGACCATCCCGACAAGGAGTTCTGGAAGGACAGGTATGTGTCGGAATATACATTCAGAGAAAAGGAATGTCACGACTTGCTTGACGAGACAATAGTTATTATATATTCTTATGGATTTTCCAAATC
>CALGHE010000139.1 GCA_937915765.1 uncultured Bacteroidales bacterium
ACCGAAGGTAAAAACCAGCAGATTTACAGTCTGCCCCATTTGGCCACTCTGGTATTCGCCCGCACATCTTTCTCAAATGCGTTGCAAAGGTACGCATTAATTTTTAATATGCAAACATATTGAAGTTTTTTTTTGCAAAAAAAAATCGCAAGGCTCTTTCGTTATAGACCAACAGGCAAGTGCGAAATTAAGGCAACTTCTATAAATTACAATTTTATTATTTGTGTCATAAATTCCGTTTCGGTTGCTCTTCAAAAATATTTGACCTGATTTATAGAAGCTGCCTATAATTTTTTTGCAGATTTCTTTCTGTTCTGAACAAATGTGTTTGCAAATGCGTTAGTAAGGTGAGCTCTATGTAGAGCCAATTCACATATTCAAATTAAAAACATATTCTTATGGCAGTGAAATTTTATAAATGTCGCCATTGCGGCAATGTGATTGAGAAACTTGTAGATTCAAAAGTGAAGGTAGTTTGTTGTGGCGAAGAGATGGAGGAGCTTGTGCCGAACACAGTAGATGCGAGCGGCGAAAAGCATGTGCCTGTTGTCTCTTGTTTAGAGGAGTGCAAAATGAAGGTGACGGTTGGCAGCGTGCCGCACCCGATGGAGGATGCGCACCACATTGCGTTTATATATGTGGAGACGGAAAACGGCGGAATGCGCGTGAATCTGAAGGACAAGCCGGAGGCTCTGTTCTGCGTCAAAAACGGCAAGCCGGTGGCGGTCTATGAGTATTGCAATTTGCACGGACTGTGGAAAACGGACGTTAAGGAGATGTCGTGCGAATCAAAGAAAGCTTGTTCAAAAAATAGTTGAAGAGAAGCGAAACGGAATAGAGGTTGTTATTGTTGATACGGTTTTATTAGCTATTAAGAGGAGGAGCGGGCAATAAGGCTCGCTCCTCTGTTTTGTAAATTCTATAAGGTTGCCATTTAATCTTCAGCGTTTATTTCGGAAGGGTCGAAGATGGTTCTTCCGAAAGGCAGGAGCGCCATTTTAGTCAGTTTGAAGTGCTGTTTTGCGAACGGCAGCCCCACGATAGTGATGGCGAGCAGCACGCCGAAAAAGAGATGCGTGAGGGCCGTCACTAAGCCGCCGGTGAACAGCCAGATGATGTTGAGCAGCGTGGTGATGCAGCCGCCCTCGCCGGAGCGGGTCTCCTTTCCGAACGGAAGAAGCGCCAGCAGTCCAAGCTTGAAAAGCTGAAACCCGAACGGAATGCCGATGATGGTGCAGCACAACGTAAGTCCGCCCATAAAATACTCAAGCGCAGTGGCGAACCCGCCGAAAATAATCCATATTATATTCCCTAAAACTTTCATAAATAAAACATTAAAAGGTTCTTAAACGATGCAAAAGTACAAAAAAAACAGGATTGAAGTCAGCCAAGTCCGCTTTTTAACATTTTTTAATAGACTTGAATATATAATAGCGGCGTGATTTTTTCACGCGTTATGAAAAAAGTATATCTTTGTGCATATGTTTTAAATGTAGGTAGCTATGTTGCTTAGAGTTTCATTTCAAAATATTTTGTCTTTTTATGAAAAGACTGAGTTTGACATGTTCCCAAATCCGAAACGTGAAATATTGGGACATCATATAAACGACAAGGGTAAGGTTCCGCTCTTGAAACATGCGTTGGTATATGGCGCTAACGGGTCTGGGAAATCTAATTTCGTGAAGGTTTTGCAGTTCATTAAATCTTTTGTTGTTTTGGATGATTTTCTTGACAAAGTCAATTTGGAAGATTATTGCTTTCAGTTGATTAGTGATAATAATGAGCCGATAAAGATAGAGGTTGAGTTTTGCTCAGACAACAAGTATTACATTTACGGAGTTGAAATAAATCATTCTCCTCGAAATGAAATCAGAGAATACCTTAGCTTGTCTGGAGTTGATGAAGATGATGTGATGATTTTTGAAAGAGTTGGAAACAATGTGACGCCAACGACAAATAGTTCCCTTTCTGAGCAACTTTTGGACAAGAACCCCAGTTCGTCAATGATTAGTCTGAATAAGCAATATCCAGTTGTGGACAATGATGATTTGGCGAAGGTGTATGACTGGTTTCTCAATGACCTTAAAATTGTGACAATCAACACTCAAACACCTTTTTTGATAGATATGATGTCGAAAAATGAGCAACTTTTAGTATTTGCAAACAAATTGTTGTCAAATCTGCGCATTACAGACTCTCTCAATGTGGAAGAGACTCCTATAGACAAGTGGATGTTAAGCAAGAAAAACAGCGCGGAGTTAAGGCAGATTCTTCAAAGGACGTCAATTACAGATAATTCAGGGCTCTCTGCATTTTCGAATAACCGCAACAATTTCAACATTACGCTGAAAGACGGCGAGCAGATAGTTCAGGAGTTTCTGTTTGAACAGAGCGGGGTAGGCGGATATAAGAGGAAGATGGACATTTCGACCCAGTCCGACGGCACTGTCAGGCTGTTAACCCTTATTCCGGCTCTTTATGAGGCAAAAGAGGGCAAGACTGTTGTGATAGACGAGGTTGAGAACAGTATGCACCCTATGCTCATTTACGAGATGCTGAGGTATTTTTTTAACAGTGAGTCCGACGGACAGCTTGTCTGTACTACGCATCTCACGCAGCTGCAGGACCAGCAGGAACTGGTGCGTCCTGATGAACTTTGGAAAGTGGAGAAAGAAAACGGCAATTCCGTTATGAGTTCGTTTAATGATTACAAAATTCACAACACTATGAATATCCGCAAAGGGTATGAAGAGGGCAGGTACGGAGGTGTGCCGCAAATATCAAGTATAGATTAAATGACAGACAAAAGATACTACCAAAAAGGCAATCCTGATAAGGAGCCGTTGCAGAGCGTTAAGATAAATACAAAAAAAGTCTCTTCGGACAAGAACGCTGCAAAGTTTTTGTTTAGGCAGAAATTTAAACGGAACGTTATCGGAAGAGAGTAAAAACTATTTTGGTTCTGTACATAGGTAGTTTAAATGTTTTTTATTAATATTGCACAATGCGTAAGCGTGTGAATATCTAATTTAAAAGCTATAAGTATGAGCGAAAAGAATAATAAAAAAATAGAATTTAAAGAATGGATGGATAGCCAAATAAAAGGTAATGGTGAGAATTATTCTCCAAACACTATTAATTCTTATTGTAGCGCTTTGAATAGTAAGCCCCAAATGCTTGACGGAATAGAAGGTAAATATAAAGAGTCAATATTTTCTTATGAGGATGTTGCTGAGTTTGAAAAATTAATACCAATTTTGAAATCGGCTGTAAATTTTGATGAGGTAGATGAGTCAACAAATAAAGCTTTTTCAAATGCAATTGTAAAATATAAAGAGTTTCTTTCAGATATTAATTTGGGGCATGATGGGAAATGGTATCCGGACGAGTCAGTTTACAATCCAAATATAACAAAAGAGCAACGGAAAGAATTGATTTTAGATAAAGAACCAAGCGGGCTTGTAAACAAATTCACAACCCTGCTCAAATCCACCCGCAACCTCATCCTCACCGGCGCACCCGGCACAGGTAAAACATACCTTGCAAAAGAAATTGCGGCGGCTATGGGGTGTACAGAAAATGAAATAGGCTTTGTGCAGTTCCATCCATCTTACGATTATACCGATTTTGTGGAGGGGCTGAGACCCGTGTCGAAAGATAATTGCGATAACATCGGTTTTGAAAGAAAAGATGGGGTGTTTAAGGAGTTTTGTAAAAGGGCGTTAAATATAAAACCACAGAATAAAAAACAACTTCCTCTAACCTCAGCAAATGGAATATCTTTTAACGATGTGTATGATAGTTTACTGAACGATGTGAAAAGAGGTGTCATAACTACTTATGATAGAAAATATAGAACAGGTAAGTTATCTTATGATGGTAGTAGGATTCGTTATGAAAATGGCAAAACGGAATCTGATTTTAACATGAAATTAATGTATGATTATTATGTTGAAAATCAAATTTGGGATTTGTCAGAATACGAAAAGGAAGATTTTTGGAAATTAATATCACAACTGACACAAGGGAGAACTAAAACGTTAGATTATGTAGAATATGGTTGGACTCTACAACAATTATTAAATCGAGCTAAAGCATTTTTAAATAAAGGGAATAAAGAGATTGTTGTAGATGACCCAATAGCTTCTGATGAAGTTGAAATAAATGAAGAAACAAAACCATTCGTCTTCATCATCGACGAAATCAACCGAGGTGAAATATCCAAAATCTTCGGAGAATTGTTCTTCTCCATCGACCCGGGCTATCGTGGAGAAAAAGGGCGCGTGAAGACGCAGTACCAAAACTTGGTGGAAGAGGGGGATATGTTTAGCGATGGCTTCTTCGTCCCTGAAAATGTCTATATCATCGGAACAATGAACGATATAGACCGCAGTGTGGAGAGTATGGACTTTGCTTTCCGTCGCCGGTTCGCTTTTGCGGAGGTTAAGGCTGAGGATAATGTGAAAATGCTCGATGAATTGGAGGTTTTGGGCTTGAAAGATGATGCTATAAACAGAATGAATCGCTTAAATTCGGCTATCTCTAAAATTGAAGGTCTCTCTTCTGCTTACCATATAGGGGCAAGCTACTTCTTGAAACTGAAAGAGTACGGAGAGGATCGTTGGGAGGCTCTTTGGAACTATCACCTTGAAGGACTTTTGCGTGAGTATCTGCGCGGAATGCCAAACGCAGACGAAGAGATGAGAAACCTTGAAAACGCTTATTGGGGAAATGAGTCAAATACAAATAACGGATAATCACGACTGGAGGCATTACTCCTATTTTGTGTCGGACGGCGGCTCTGAGTCTGACCTGCAGAACCTTAAAAAGATTGCGGATGTCAGAATAAAGGAGATGACTCTCGACAACAATCCTAATCTTTTGGTCTTTCCAAGAGATTTGGGCTGTTATGGCGACGATATAGGCGACGGTTGCATTGTTTCGCTGAAAGACGAGAATCTGTCGTCTGGCAATATCATGGGCTTTGTGGGTGTTAACGACACGCAGCTGGATATTCGGTCGCGTTTCGCAAAGCACGATGAGGCAGATTATTTCCTGCACTACATGCTGCAAAAGGTGTTTGCCGTCAGCCTTTTCGACATAAAGCATACGTTGAGCAGAGAGCCGGTGTTTGATTTTCTGCTCTATCTTTTTCCGCACTTCCTTAAAAGGGCGCTTTCGCAGGGACTGTTCAAAAAGTACCGCAAGTTTGCGCATAACGACGCGAACGTTAAGGGCGTTATTGATGTGAACCGTCATATCAGGGAGAATGTGCCGTTCCGTGGGAGTGTATCCTACACAACGAGGGCGCACAGTTTCGACAACGAGGTGACGCAGCTGGTGAGGCACACCGTGGAGTACATAAGAGAGAAAGAGCAGGGCACGGCAATTTTAAGTTGCGACCAGGAGACGAGGGAGTGCGTGACGCAAATTGTTATGGCGACACCATCGTATAGACGTCGCTCTCGCGAACATATTGTGAATTGCAACCTGAAGCCGTTAAGGCATCCTTTCTATTCGGCTTATACGGCTTTGCAGAGGCTTTGCCTTCAGATACTTAGGCACGAGTCCATAAAATTCGGAAGGGAGAAGGACAAAGTTTACGGCGTGCTTTTTGACGGGGCGTGGCTGTGGGAGGAGTATTTGGGTGTTGTGCTGCGCGGCTCTGGCTTTGCGCATCCTAAGAATAGGGAGAGAAGCGGAGGCTTCTGCATGTTCAAGAAAGCAGGAGACGATGCGTTTGTGGATAATAATTACCGCAGACTTTATCCAGACTTCTACAACGATGAACAGAATTTTGTAGTTGATGCAAAATACAAACGCTTTGGAGAGAAAAACGCAGGGCGGGAAGATTTGTATCAGCTTGTGACCTATATGTATTGCAAAAAGTCGGGAAATGGCGCGTTTGTCTTCCCTTGCGAGGATAGGCAACGGGTTCGCCGTCATCAGCTGGAGGGTTACGGCGGTTTTGTGAGTATGGTTCCGTTTGCAGTGCCTCAGCAGGCAGAAAGTTATACTGATTTTATAGACGAGATAGAGACGGAGGAGGATGAACTGAGGTTTGTTCTTTGCAAGTCAGATGAGGAGCTGTAAGATTGAATCTCCTGTGTTAAGTCTTCCATGTCAACAATAAAAACATGGAGCGAGACTTATCCCGCTCCATGTTATCACGTCATTTTTTGAAGTAGATCTATTTCCCAATTATCTTTTAATCAGCTTTATGCCAACGTTCTGTCCGCCGTTATTAATAACCAGCACGAAGAGACCTTTTGACACTTTAGAGATGTCTATGCCGTCGCCGTTCCAAGTTCCGGACGAGACAACCTTGCCGTTACCTTCAACAATCCAGAAAAGAGATCCGTATTCTGCATTCACAACGAACAGCTCTTCTGTAGCCGGATTTACGTAAGCCAATACAGAAGCCGTCTCGGACACGAGTTTTTCTACGTCGGACAACGGGAATCTGTTCTCTTTTGCGAACGTAGGCTTAGAAGTGACGTCCCAAATTGATTCCGGATAGTATGAGACACGCGCGAACGACTCGCCGTTTTCGTGAGGCAAGTAAGACACCGAGTCTATCGTTACAAGATTTCCGTCAACCTCCTTGCTCAGAACTATGGTTTGCGAACGACCCTTAGGCAGCTCAAAACCAAGGTGAGTCACGCCCTGCTCAGTCTCTTTGTCGGCCCAAAGAGATATGTATCCGCGAGCCGGAACGGTAGTCAAAGCCGGAACAGAATCTGCAATCCGGAATTTGCGCAGATTGGTCAAGTCGTCAGAGATAAACAGACCGCCAAGGTTGATGTCTTTGTCAGACGCGTTGTAGATCTCGATCCAGTCTTCGTCTTCGTAAGCCTCGTCTGCAAATACATTGTTAGACGCGCAAACCTCGTTGATGTAAAGCGGAGTTTCCGCAGGCTTGTAGTTTTCGTCTTTTTCAAACACAGCCTTGATCTCCGTGTTTCCTTTAAGAACTATAGATAGAATGTTGTTCGTGACGATTTCTACCTCAGGTTCAATCTCTGTGAAGTTGGCAGACATATCAAAGAACATTCCTGAAGTGTTAGGCTTCTTCTGATGCAGCTCAACCGCAATGACGTTTTCTCCATTTATGAACACGTCGCCACTAACCTCGAAAGTAGAGGTTTTGAGGCTAGTAAAGCAGTCTGACATAGCAGGAGTGGTCTGGTAAACGTCTCCAGTCTTCATATTCACGCGGTGCACTTCAGTTCCGTTTACATAAACAACTGCCCCGTCGTTATAAGTGAGATTAAAGAAAACTGTTTTTATGTTAGATGCGTTTTTCACATTCACAACCTTGTTGAAATAAGTTGTGATGGAGTTTGCCATCTTCTCTCTTGTCAAGTCTGTAGTCAGCTTGTCCTTGTTTGTGTTTGTGCCGGAGTAGCCAATTACAGCCTGGACGTTTTCCCACTTGGAAGCTCCGCTCCTGTTTTTCCATGTGGTTGTATCCACACCTGTTTCGTCGCAATAGTTCCAATATTCATTATTGCCAAAAAGTTTCTTTTCGGAGATGACTTCCCATTGTTTGAACAAGTAGCCTTCGACAGGCAACGTTTCGAAATCAACGCCTCTGTTGACAAAGTCGCTGAAAGACGCAAGGTCTAAAGCGCAAGCCTCCTTGTTTAATCGGAACTTGGCATTTTCGATATTTGAAGACATATCAACTTTGACCTGTTTGCCAAGACCGAAGAAAGAGCTCATTTGGCTGTAGATGTTTTTAGGACGATTCTGCGCGAAAGATTCCATGTTTAAGATGTCCTTTTCCCAACCCTGCTCAATTTTGTGGTTTTTGCTCAAATAGTCGGCGTATATAAGAGCTTCAGGCTCTATCGCGTCAGCCATCTCTTCAAGTAGAGAAATTGCGCGGTCAGTTTCAAATGTAGAAGCAAGATGCACAACGAACTTGTTTGCCAAGATGCTCTTTATGGCGTCGTTCTTCATCAGTCCTGCAAATACAGGATTTTTAGAAGCTTGAGAAAATCCGTTTGTGCTGTAATTCGCGCCGTACAGAGAGTAACCGAAGTCTGTGTCATACAGAATGTATCGGAACTTTCCGCCGTCGTTCTTTCTCCAGCACTTGATGTTGCCGCCCGGCCAGTCTGTATTAGCGTAATAAATCTGAGCCATAAAGTAGTTCAGAGTTTCATCAATATCTACAAGCTCGTTTATCCTCTCAAAAGCGGCGTCTGTGTTTACGGAGTCGCTCTCAAGAATGGTAATGAGCTCTCTGTACGCCTCATCTTCGCTAGACTTGCCAGAGCCTTCTATAATGACAAACTCATCTTCGTCCAGACCGTGATTTGCATAGATAAAATCCTTGTTAGAGCGTTCACGAATGTTGAGCATTCCGTAGTAATTTCCGTTGATGAACACAACCGACGGCTGGTAAGCCTGGTGGTCGATGTCAACACGGTCTATAAGCAAAGACTGCATGAAAGCGTCGCGCAAATAGCTTCGTCCGAAGTCGTTTCCTGAGTTTCGAAGCACAACGCTTTTGCACTTCAGGTTTGGCTTTTCAGGAAAGAAAGGGCAGTTGATTTTGTTGTTTCCGAACACTTTTGATGTGTTGACCTTGATAGACTTCACGAACTTAGTTCTCGAACAAGCCCCAAAGTTGCCTATTTTGACCTCCTGATTAATCATAGGCTCTTTGTCCATGTTGAAATATTCAAAGTTTGCAGCTCTGTCCCAGTCGTTCCAATAGTTAGCATAACTGTCAGGTCCATTGCAGTGAGAAGGCACCGCAGAACCGTTCACACCCGCAACGAGCATGCCCAGTTCTTCATCGTAAAGGTGCAGCGAGTCCGACACAATCGAGACCACCGGCAGTTTGACCTCGCGCGAGTTGATGAAGTATGAGGCGGTAGCTATTTCGCTCGGAACAGTGCCTTCCGTTACAGCTATCGCGCGCAGCGGGGTTGTTTTTGAAATCTTGATTTCGCCTTCGTACAGAGCTGATTTGCCGGCGCTTGGCTCTGAACCGTCTGTAGAGTAGTAAATCTTGGCGCCCGTGGTTTCTGACATGATAGAAACAGACAGCTCGCTTTTGTAGAAGCCAGACTGAACGCTGAATACAGGCTTGGCCGCTTGCGAAGAGCATGCGGAAGCCCCTGCGTTTGTTGCGTTCGGAGATGAGGCCGACAAAGTGGCGAACTCTCCGGAACCGTCAGTCAGGCGCCCGTAAGATGCGTTTCTGAAAGGTGCTGGATATTTAACTTCGTCTGAGACATTTCCTTGGTTGTCAATTAGATAGATGACACCGCCGTCTGCGTCAAGTTTGAAGTTGGCATGAAAATCCTTGTCCAGTTCGTCGAAATAGAATACGGCAAAGCCGTTAGGAGCGATAAGACGTCCGCCAGCCTTTATTTCCCACTTGAAAGCGTCGTTCTTCTCGTCAGAGAAATAGTAGTTGGACACGTCTGCAGAATCATTGCCGGTGTTGTGAAGTTCAACCCAGCCGACATAATTGAAGTCGTCGTTTACTACTGCGGAAACATTTTTAACCATTACCTCGTTTATCACGACCGATGCGTGAGACTGCGCAAAAAACAGAGAGGCAAAAAAAACTAATAAAAATTTGTTTTTCATGACAAATTCCCCTTGAAAATATTTATACTTTAAATGCAACCAAATTTCCTGTTGCGTGACTTTTGGTTTGAATGCCAAAATATTACATCGGCAAATATAAGAAAAGTTTTTGATATGAACTTGCTTTTTGCGCAACATTTTTCATACTTTTATGTAACATTTTTCATAACTTTACTGCGTGAAGATGTTGAGAATGCCTATATTTAGAGGGCTGGAGGGGTGTTCTTGTTTCATGATTTTTTTTGAAAAAAATGGAGCGGAGATGTGTTTTTTTTGTTTTTTTGAGGGTTTATGTTGCTCTTTTTAATGTGAGTCGGGCTTTGTTTCCGTTTGTCAACATGATGTGGTTTCTGTGATTTGAAAATGTTAAGGTGACTTTTATAAATTATGATTTAATATTTGCGGCTCGTGAATTCAGATTCGGATGCTTTTGAATTCATTTTATTAATCTTGCTCATATTCGCTCAGTAACGATGCCCATATCACTTCCTCGCTAATATAATTGACCTGATTTATATAAATTGCCTTGAAGAAATATGTGAAAAACGCAGTTTGCATAGACGTTGGATTAAGAGAGCATGAAAAAGGCCACCCGTGAGGGTAGCCTCGAAAAATAAAATAAGGAGTTTTATTAGCGTTTTTCTTTTACCTGTTTCAGCAGTTCTTTCTTGTACTTTTTTTCAAGACTGTATAGCTTGAAGATTTTCTTTTCAGAAATCATCGTTTTAAATTTTTGATAGAAAGAGAAGTCCAGCTCGGCTCTTTTCACTTTGTTCTGCATATACCTTTCATTAAGAGTCTGACATTCGTCTTCTGACAACTCTTCGAAATAAGCCTCTTGCTGTTCAGGCTGCGTGCATCTGTTCAGCCTGTGCCCCCCGTAAAGTTCCATTCTTTTTAGCTGATACTCTTTGTAAACAGGGGCGAAAGCCTCCAGCTCATCTTGCGTAAGCCCGATGTTGGAGAGTATGTATTCGTTCCTTTCGTCCAGCATTTCGGCAAACTTTTCTTTGTCCGGAAAGTTGGCGAAAAGGCAAGTGCAGTAAGATGCGAGCGCTGTAAAAAGTAAGAAAGTCTTTCTCATTCGTCAATCCTCCTCTGATGCTAAATAGTCAATTATTTCCAAGTCTTCCAGCTGAGAGTAGAGCGCTTCGTGTTCGATTGTCAACATCAGTTCCTCTTCTTGCTTTTCGTTGATGTAAAGAGAAGTGCAGACTATTGCAGCAGCTACAGACGCGGCGACAGAAACCGGCTTCCACCAGTTTGCGTAACTCATGCGTCGTGTGAGAGGCTTGATGTCTGTCTCTGCAGTTTTTTCCTCCATCTGTTTAGCAAAACTCTCAAAGTATCCGTCCGGGACTCTGAAGATTTTCTCAGCGTCCTGGCAATTTCCTAATATGTCTTCATTTTGTTTCATGTCGTTTGTTTTGTGAGTTTTGTGTCGCTTTTTTAGTCTTTGTTATTTAGATTGAAAAAAGCGTCCAAAGTTTAATTCTCGTTGAGAATAAAATCTTTAATTTTTTTCACTGCATGATGATACGAGGCTTTCAGTGCTCCGACCGATGTTCCAAGAATCTCTTCCATCTCCTCGTATTTTCGTCCTTCGAAATACTTCATGTTGAACACAAGCCTTTGTTTCGGAGGCAGCGAGAGTATGGCTCTTTGCAGTTTCAGCTGCAGCTCGTCTCCTGAGAAGTATTCGTCGCTGACAAGATTTTGGACCATTGAGTCCTCTAAGGATATGTCTGACTTGTTTTTCGCTTCGGAAGAGGAGAGGAACGACAGCGTTTCGTTGATGGCGATATGGTGCAGCCATGTGGATAATTTGGAGTCGCCTCTGAAATTGTCCAGCCCGCGCCACGCCTTGAGGAACGTGTTTTGCAGAACGTCGTTCGCATCGTCATGAGAGAGAACCATTTTTCTGATTAGCCAGTAGAGCTGTCTGGAGTGAGCCTTGACAACAACACCAAACGCTTCGCTACGCCTTTGGGGGTCGCGAAGGGCATCGAACAGATCTTCTTCTCTTAATTTGTGCATTGTTTAAAATTAATGACGGCGCAAGTTAGCGAAAAAAAATATTTTTGCATAACTTTACGGAACTAAAAAAAGGACTTATGAACGAGAGAAAACGTGATTTCATAGATAAGTACAGGAAAGTGCTGCGCTTGTCGGACGGTATGTTTGAGGCTGGAGAGATTGCGGTCATACGGTCTGTGTTCAAGGAGAGCAAGGCCGGGATTGACGAGGCTGTGGCCTTGGATAAGATGCTGAAGGCTGTCAGCACGGCGCTTATCCTCGTCGAAGACGCAAACTTGGGTAAGGTGGCTGTGATGAGCAAGATTATCTATGAGGCGGTTGAGTCTGGCTTCTGCACGTACGAGGAGGCGCAGGCCAAATTTCCGCAGCAGGTGACCGTCATTGTTGACGGGCTGATCAAGGCGCACGAACTTTACAGAAAGCATAAGTTTGTGGAGACGGAAAATTTCCGAAAACTGTTGCTGGTGCTTGCTCGTGACATACGCGTTATCATTATCATGATTTGCGATAGGCTTTATCTGATGCGAAACTTGCATCTGTTCGATGCTGAGGAACAGCAGAAAATAGCGCAGGAGGCTTCGTATCTTTACGCTCCGCTGGCGCACCGGCTGGGCCTGTACAAAATAAAGTCTGAACTGGAAGACCTTTCGATGAAATGTGTCAGCAGAGATATCTACAAGGAGATTGCGCTGAAACTGAACGAGACAAAGCGTTCGAGAGATAAGTACATAAGCGAGTTTATCGGTCCGCTGAAGGAGAAACTGGAAGCGGAGGGTTTCAAGTTCTCTATAAAGGGGCGTACCAAGTCTATATATTCTATATGGAACAAGATGCGCAAGCAGAATACAAAGTTCGAGAATATTTATGACTTGTTCGCTATCCGAATCATTCTTGACACCCCCTTGGAACGTGAACATGCGGAGTGCTGGCAGGTGTATTCGATTGTGGCGGATATGTATCAGCCTAATCCTAAAAGGCTTCGAGACTGGCTCTCTATCCCCAAGTCTAACGGCTACGAGTCGTTGCACACCACTGTGATGGGACCCGGAGGGAAATGGGTGGAGGTGCAGATCAGGACGGAAAGAATGGATGTGGTTGCGGAGAAGGGGCTTGCCGCTCACTTTAAGTATAAGGGGGTGAAGGGCGAGACGGATTTTGACATGTGGCTCGCTAACGTGAGGGAGGTGCTGGAGAATCCGGAAACAAGTTCGGTTGACTATATAGATGATTTTAAACTTAATCTGTACAATAAGGAGGTCTTTGTGTTTACTCCTAAGGGCGACCTGTTCAAGTTGCCTAAGGGGGCTACGGTGCTGGACTTCGCTTTTCAAATACACTCTAATCTGGGCGCAAGGTGCGTGGGGGCGAGAGTCAATGGAAAGAATGCGACCATAAGGCAGGTGCTGAGTAACGGCGACCAGGTGGAGGTGCTCTCCTCGCAGTCGCAGAAGCCAAGGAAGGAATGGCTTTCTATTGTCAACACAACTAAGGCCAAGACCAAGATAAAGCAGATTCTGAGAGAGGAGGAGGCTGCTAATCTTGAACTTGGAAAGGAACTCCTGAAACGCAGGCTGAAAAACTGGAAGATTGAGTATGACGAAACGCTGATTACTAAACTTGCGAAGAAAATAGGTTACAAAACTACGACCGATTTCTTTCAGGACTTGGCAGACGAGAGGCTTGACCTCCAAAAGGTTAAGGAACTTTATCTTGATATAGAGAAGAGAGGCTCGCAGGCTGTGGAAGCGGAGGTCAGAAGTGCAGAGGGCTTTGAGCATGTGTCTGATCTCGAAGAGAAGTCGGGCAGGGATGATGTGCTGATTATCGACCATCTCAGAGGGGTGGAGTATTCGCTTGCAAAGTGCTGCAATCCTATTTTTGGAGATGAAATCTTCGGGTTTATATCGGCTCGCGGCGGAATCAAGATTCATAAAAGCGATTGCCCTAATGCGCCTCAGATGATGTCGAGGTTCGGTTATCGGTTTGTAAAGGCTCTGTGGACGGGCAAGTCCGACAGCCTGTACGCTTGCACGCTGCGCGTTGTGGGGAATGATGATATTGGTATCGTGACCAATATAACGTCGCTTATACAAAAAGAGTCTAATGTGACCACCCGCTCTATCTCTGTGGATTCTGTTGACGGGCTTTTTCAGGGTAACATAACTGTTATGGTTAATGATACAAAGGCTCTTAACGGACTTGTCAAAAAGATAAAGGCTGTCAAGGGAGTGAAGAGCGTTGAGCGTGTGTGATTATGCTTTTTTGACGTGCGGAAACTGATTTTTATATATATTATTGTGTCTGATGATAAAAAAGTTCTTGATTTTTTTTTGTTTTAGATTGATTTGCTTATCTTTGCAGAGATAACAATATATTATAATAGAGGCAAATGAGTAGGTTATTACGATTTTTATCAGTTTCGGCTGTCGCGTTGCTGCTGTTGGGTGGCTCTGCTTTTGCGGAGGATTCGGCGGCGTATAGCGTGTGCCTGAAAACTAGTAATGATGCTCATGTATTGAGAACATCAGAACAGAAAGCTGTGCTGGAGATTACCAACATGGTGGGAGTTGTTGTTTTCCGTGCCGAAATTTCAGAGGATGAACGTGAATTGAGGTTAGATTTGAAGCCTGGCATCTACATTGTGAGAATCGGCAAGGAAACAAGCAGAATTAAAGTGAACTAATAATTTTTACAAGGCTGTCTTATGACAGCCTTTTTTGTTTTGCAAGTTTATGGAGATTTGCGGCGTGTTGTTTGTTTCTGTGGCAGGTCTCCGTTAGTAATCTTAACCTTTGGGTCAGTTCACCAACCGCTCTATCTTGCAACTATGCTCCTTCGTCTTCTCGTCATAATTTACGCCTACGAAAAGCAGGTCGCCTTTGTAGTTGTTGAGTGCTTGACAATAGTTTTTGTCCTTTATTTGCTGAAGCGCGCTTCCTGCGCTTTTGTTGTGTTTCAACTCAATTACCATTGCCGGAATATTTGGCAGATAAGGTATCAAAACCAAATCTGCGTAACCTT
>CALGHE010000140.1 GCA_937915765.1 uncultured Bacteroidales bacterium
CAAACACCAGTGGATTCACTTCCATCCCGGTTCGACCCCGGGTCTGGGTACGAAAAAAGGAACTGACGGTTGTCGGTTCCTTTTTTTGTGCCTTTTATTTTGATATGAATTTTATTTTACATATCTTGCAGCGATTTTGGATTATTGTGCTAATTATGTAACTTCAGTATAAAATATTTTTAGTGAAGGTTACTTGTAGATATTAATTAAAAAACATAAAAATAGGGGATTTTAAGAAATTATTTTGCTATGGTAAAGATAAAGAATTTAATAGCGGGCGTCGCTTTGCTTTGCAGCGGAGCGGTGCCGTCGTTAGCACAAAGCACAACACCTTCGTTTGATAACGAACAGTATCAGAAGGCGTTGTGGATGACGACTCGTTTCTATGGGGCGCAGCGTTCGGGTCATGGGCCTAACTGGTTGATTGCAGATTATGAGCCTACTGATGTGGCTAATGACTGTAAAGGAAATCTTTCCGCGTTTGTGAAAGGAAAATCTTACATTAAAGATGCGGATGGTAGCTACGATCTGACCGGAGGATGGTATGACTGTGGAGACTTCGCCACATTTGGTCAGACATTCTTCTACTCTGCCTATATGCTTGTGTTGGGTTATTTGGAGTTCCCAGAAGGTTATGACGACTTCTATTCTACAGACTATCATGGTTATGTGGAGTCGGGAGATTATTCTTGGGAAGGAAAAAAAGGTGCTCCAGATGGTATTCCTGATGTGTTGAACGAGGCAAAATATGCAACTGACTTCATCATCAAGGCGGTTCGTGACAAGAATACATTCTATTATCAGAAGGGGGACGGAGACGCTGACCATAAGATTTGGTGTACTTCTCCTACAAAATCTACGTTAAGTGTTAGTAATGGAGGTGAATCAGACGGTTCTCGTTACATTGGTAAGGCGACTGGCAAAGTAACTTCGATGGCATCCTTGGCAGGTGCTGCTTTGGCAGGTATGGCACAGGCTTATGCGAAGTTCGACCCTGAATACGCAAAACTCTGTTTAGAGAAGGCTAAGGTTTGCTATGAGTTTGTGACAGGTACGACCAAAGGAAATTCAGGTGCTTGTGCGTTTTATGGCAACAAGCCTAAATATCAGACGGATGAAACCATCTTCTATGCCGAGTTGTATCGTGCGACAAAAGACAAACAATATCTTCAGGCTGCGGAAGAATCTGCGTCATGGATGATGACAAAGACTGACTATAACCACAATTTCAGCCTTTGTTACAACAACACAGAGGATTTGGGTTGCTACCTGATGGCCTCTTTGGGTGACGATACTGAATATAGCAAGTATGGTAAAGCTGCATTAGAGTATTTTGTTAAACTATATAAACCTGCAAGTGGCTATTTTCTAAATGTGAAAAATGATGGATGGGGAGTGTTGAGATTCCCTGCCAACCAAGCTTTTGTATATGGTTTGTATGCGAAATTGACGGGTGCGACAACTGTCGATCCTTACGCATTGGGTTCTATCGAGTATATCATGGGTAACAATGGAAGAAAGTTTTCTTACATTGTGGGATTTGGTGACAACCACCCGTTCTATCCTCATCATAGGAACTTCTACCGTACAGACAACAATAATGAGGGCGCATTGCCTAAAATCACGAAGGATTATAAGTATGTGCAGTTAGGTTATATGGTTGGTGGTTCTTTGAAGAATGGTGCTTACACTGATGAAGAAAAGCAATATACCTACTCAGAGGGTGGTATCGACTACAATGCGGGACTTGTAGGTGCGTTGGGTTATATCAACTCGATGATAAATCCTGTCAATACGAACAAGTTCGGTCACCCTGCTCCTGAACTTGGTGATGACCAGACGCTTTGCGGTGTCGGTTCTGTTACTATCAAGGCGGAAGTGGATTTGTCTAATCTTGAAGACGGTGAGAATATTACTTACAAGTGGTACAAAAATGATGCTCATATCGCTGCAAATGACGGCAAGCAGAGCATCACAGTTTCTGAAGCTGGAACTTACAAATGCGAGGTTGTTGAGGCTTCTGGAGAGTGGAGCACAAGCGACGAGGTTGTTATCTCTGCCGAACTTCCTGATTTGACTATAGGTGATGGCATCGAACTTTGCGAAGAGACTTCTGTTACATTTAAATCTTCCATCTTCGGCGAGGGTTTGTCGTATTCTTGGACCAAAGACGGAAAAACTATAGAAGGTGCGGATAAGGCTGAATATACTGCATATTCTGCTGGTGATTATAAGCTGACCGTCTCGGCTTTGGGATGCGAAAGCAAGTCGGCTGAGGCTACTGTCACTTCTTTGTTGCCTGAGGTTGAGGGCGCTGTTATTTGCAATGCCGGAAAGGTGGTTCTTTCTGTATTGTCTGACGGAGAATTTGAATGGTATGATGTTGAAGAGGGCGGTTCGCCTCTTGGCACAGGCTCCACATTCTCTGCAAATATCACAGAGTCTAAAGTGTTCTACGTTCAGGATGCTGGTTCTATTTCGGCTACAGCCGGACCTTCTGCAACTCAGTTGACTAACAACAGAAACTACGGAAGCGGAGTTGTTTATTTCAAAACAACAGGTGCGGTTCAGATTACTGAACTGACAGTAAATTACGGAAGTGTTTATCATAAGAGCGAACAGACTTTGACTGCAACGCTTTCTGGCGACGGCGAGGGTGTGTTTGTATCTGCGTCTCAGAATGTGCAGAAAGAGGGTGAGTACACATTCTCTTTTGAAAGCAATCCGATAGATATAACTAAAGCCGGAACTTATAGCATTGAGTTCAAGCCTGGCAATGCGGAATTTGTGTACACTACAGGGTGCAACTATGACGATTTCGCATATTCGGACATCATAAAGTTTGAAAACGGCTCGACAAATGATTATGCGTTCCCTTCTGTTTATAACTGGAAGATTTCTGCAGGTTCTACTTGCTCAAGAACTCCGGTGTTTGCGGTTCTTGACCCTAACGCCAATTGCGAGGAGAGCGGTGTGAAACCTGTTGAGGATAATCTGCTGACTGTTTATCCGAATCCGGTGGAAGAGACTCTCTTTGTGAATGTTTCTGGCACTGAAGGTGTTAAGCAGATAAGAGTTTACTCTACAACTAAGCTTGTCAAAATAGTAAATGCAGATTTTGCAGCTGATGTTGTGGAAATTGATGTGGAAAACTTGGCTTCAGGCATCTATACAATAGAGCTTGTGAGTGAAAGCGAAGCGGTTAGAACTCAGTTTATCAAGCGCTAAGGTTGTCGCCGCGTTTGACAATGTGATAATAAAAGACTTAGGCAATTTCTATAAATTAGTTCGAGATGGATTCAAAAGCATCCGGAGGAAAATTTATAGAAGTTGCCTTTGGTAAAAATTTAAAATTTATAGAAAGAAACAGAAAGTAACGAATTTATAACATATTAGCATTAACTATTATTCGCGTTCAAAAAGAAAAAGCCTAGGAAACTGATTCGTTTTGAAACGGACAAGTTAAAAGTTGTTCACGGTTGGCTTCGGCTGAAACCGTACATACATCATTAGTGTTAATGCTCACACCTTTGGGTGTGGGCTGGACTATGATGTATGGCGGGTTTCTTCCTAGGCTTCCCGTGAACGCGAGTAGAAAGGCCTGCACCTTTCTTTTGCTCCGTTGTGATTGATGGTTTTTGCGAAAAAACTTCAATCGGTATGGCAAAAAAAGATTTACAAGCCGCAAACAAGGCAAAAAATGATGAGTTTTATACGCAACTGAACGATATTCAGTTAGAATTGAGTCATTATAAAAAAGATTTTAAAGATAAGATTGTATTATGTAATTGTGATGACCCTTACGAAAGTAATTATAGATTCTGAAGATTCGAGAATATCCGTGCATTCTGCTATTTTGTCTTTTTGAAAAAAAATGCTAACTTGCGGAGTTCTAATATCTTTGGAGATGATAAATAAAACGGCTGAACAGATAAAGCAAGCTATAGAGTGGGGAACGAAGAGTTACGAAAACTCTTTGAAAAGTTCTTTCATGATACCGTACGCGCAGGTAAACAGAGATAAATTCATAACGAAAACATTTGGAAATTTGCTTTCTGAGGATGATTTGCAGGCGGCTTTGCAAACGTCGCCGGCAAGCGTATGCTCTAAAGAGATGGTGGACAAAATTGCGAAGCAGACAATAGGCAAGCACGCGTTCTGGACCTTTCTGCTCTCTGCAATATCCGCTGTGCCAACAGGTTTTATGATGATTCCGTTTTTTGTCATGGACCTTGTGCAGTTTCAGATTCATGTGTTCGCCGTTTCTCAGAAATTGCTTTATTTGTACGAAGATAAGGCGAGCCTTGCCGAATATAGTTCAGACACCTCTGCAAAACTGATGATACTGATGACTACCGTGATGATAGGCAAGCACAAATTCACAAGGATGCTCAAGTCCGCGGCGGGGGTCGCAGCCAAGCAGGCCGTGCAGCGCTACGCCGCAAAAGCTGTAGCGAGGTTGTCCGTTCTGACCGCCATGCGTCAAGTGGCAAAATGGTTCGGAATAACCTTGACCAAAGAAGCTTTTGTCACGGGAATAGACGTGTTTATTATCATAATTTGTGCCATTATATCAGGTTTCATCTCGTATTGGCTATTCAAGCCTATGGCCAACAATCTGATGAAGCATCTAAAAGAAGACACAGCAGGCTAAACGTTGCAAAAGGAATAAGGTAAACAGGCTAGTATAGAAACTAATCAAAAAATATGGGTAAACTAAAAAATAAAAGGAAGAGAAAAAAATATGTGAAAGAGGTATCCCAACGATCTATTTTGTTTGGAAAAATTGTTAATTTCATAAAACATGATCTTATAGTTTATGTTTTCCTTATTTTCTTAGTTTTCGTTGTATATAAAATATTTTGGAATCAATTAAAGGTTTCTCTTGTTGATGAGTATGGAAAGCATACAACAGCAATTATTGTGGATAGTTATAAGCGAAAACACAAACCAAGTAAAGGAGGTGTAGAACCATATATTGAAGAAGTTAGGGAGTATAAGTTTTCATGTGAAGGCTCCACATATTCAGGAATGTTAAAATTAAGAGAAGATGCTAAACAAAATTATCAAACTGTTGAATTAATAGGTTTTGAAATTAGAATTGTTGAATCGATAGATTTTGATGTTCAAGTTGCTGAATTAAAAGATTTGCAAATTGGAGATTCTTTGGATATTCGGTATATAGAAAAATGTCCTTTTCTAAATGCTTCCGTTATTGAGATAGAAAAATTTCGTTCTAAATAATGTTAATTTCTATAAATTACATCAGGATGATTTTGAAAAGCATCTGAACGAAATTTTTTGGAAAAATAAAAAATGTACATTATAGAAGTAGCTTAAAATAAATATGTTACTTTTGCACTGAAAACATAAAAATTGACTGACTATGTGCATACCGGGAACAGCGACGAGTCGCTACGTGAATTTCTACACGGATTTCGCCTTCAAGAAGTTTTTCGGGACGG
>CALGHE010000141.1 GCA_937915765.1 uncultured Bacteroidales bacterium
CAGGCTCTGGCACGATTATTTCGTCACCCGGGTCAAGGCACGCCATAAACGCAAAGTTCACAGCCTCCGAACCGCCAGAAGTGACGATAATATCGTTTTCTGTCACATTAATGTTGAACTTGCGGTAATACTCCGCCAATTTCAGCCTAAGACTCTTTATTCCGTTGCTCGGACTATATTCCAATATAGCCCTGTCTATATTTTTTATAGCCTCCAGCGCTACTTTAGGAGTTTTCAGGTCTGGCTGACCTATATTAAGATGGTACACCTTCACGCCTCTCTCCTTCGCCTTGTCCGACAAGGGAACGAGTTTTCTGATAGGTGACTCCGGCATTATCTGCCCTCGAACTGATGTTTGCGGCATTTTAAATTCTAATATGCTAAAAATAAAACGGTTAACACGCTTTATTCTCTGTTTGTTATACTTATACTATTTCAGTTTGCGAATTTACAAGAAAAAATAATATTTTAAAAGTCGTTTTCCGCTTTTTTTGAGTTTTGCTGCGGCTTTTTTTTAGATTAGGCGACACTTGCTGAAATCTCGCAAGTTTTCACAAAATCGGCACGTCCATCCACTCGCCGCCCAACAAAGCTCTTGTAGATTTAAATCCGCACGCCTTAAGTTTGTCATAAACAACGTCAAAGTCTGCCGTCACGTTATCAGGATAATGGCAGTCGGAATTCACCATCACAGGTATATTCCTCTCTTTAATCTGTTTCAGATGCGCGAAATTAGGGAACGTAACACTATTTTTACAAAAAGACTTTGTGTTTATTTCAACTATTACGTCCTTCTCCTTTATCAGATCAAGAGTCTCCTCCATCAGGTCATTGTACCATTTGTCGGAAATACAAAACCCGTCTATATAACTTGCATTCAACGCAATTTTGTCAAAGTGACCGATAATGTCAAAGCCGCCAAGCTGCAACATTTCACAAGTAAACCTGTAAAACCTTTTGGTCGCCTCAAAAATGTCCCCATGAAATATTTGGTCCAGTCCCTTTTTAAAAACCTTAAAACTGCCATCAATATTCCACTGCGCGCCATCTTCAAGAACTCCAAGATGATGCACAGAACCAATCAGATAGTCAAACTTGCGGCGTTTTATTTCCGGGTCATTGACAGAAGCCACTTCAGGAATGTAATCCACCTCAAGACCTAAATAAAGCTCTATAATCTCGCTATACTTCTCACGCAGCCTAAAAAACTCCTGCATGTATTCATCCAAGTCATCATACTTCATGGACCAATTGTTAGCAAACGGCACCGGCGCATGGCTCGACACACCGTAGGCACGCAGCCCCTTAGCAACAGCAAACTTAACAAAGTCCTCCATCGAAGCTCGTCCGTCGCAAAAAACACAGTGACTATGGTAATTAGTTAACGTCATCTTTAAAACTCACATTTACAAAATCTCCTTCAATTCAATCAAATCCGTAATAGTGAAAGTAGGTTCAAATCCGGTTGGTTTTTCATCATAAAGATTAAGCCAAATCTGATCCATTCCGAAGTTGAACGCTCCTAAAATATCAGCGTCGAAATTATCACCTATCATAACAGACTGATTCAGCGAAGCCCCTGTTTCTTTCAGTGCATACTCAAATATTCTCACATCAGGCTTGTTCACGCCTGCGTCGTCAGAAAGGATCAGTTTGTCAAAATACTTCAGCAATCCGGAATTGCCCATCTTCACGCGTTGCACTTCCTTGAATCCATTAGAAAGGATATGCATTTCATACCCCTTCCCAGCAAGATATTCAAGCGTCTCTATGCAGTTAGGCAGCAGAGCCTTCTCGTGCGTTGTGCGTTCCAGAAAATCGTCGCTCAGACGCTTTGCGGCAAGCTCGTCCGGCACAAGAGAACCGAGCGGCATCATAAACCTGTCAACAATAAGCTTGTCCTTAGAAATTTCGCCTTTGCGGTACTTTGCCCAAAGTTCCGTGTTATTAGCCCAGTACACATCATAGAAAGCGTCAAAAGATTCAAAATGCTTGTCAAAACCATAGTCAAAAAAGACCGTTCGCATCGCATTTTAGAGTTTAGCGACGTGTGCCAAATCGTATCATCCAGATCTATGAACAAATATTTGTACCTCATAGCATCATTTTAGGAAACCTTTCTTCTTAAGCAAATTAATAAAAGCCTCAGAGAAAAACTCATTGTCAGCCTTCTTGTATCTTACGTCAGTGAAGACTTGCGCCAAGGTCTTTTTACCATTCTCCTTAATGAACTTCCTATTCTCTTCCATCTCGTCTTTATATCCGAACACCCTCTTTATATCCGCCGAGTCATAATCCTTGTACTCTTCATAGTGCACCCATCCGCCGACCTTAATGCGGTCTGTCAGTTCAGGAGTTTCAGCCGGATACCCAAGAGTGATAGTCGTTACCGGCACCACATAGTCCGGCAAATTCAGAATATCAGAGATTTTATCCGCGTTGTAAGTTGTTGTTCCGAGATAACAGATACCCAGTCCCTCGCCTTCCGCCGCGATGCAAAAAGTTTGGGCCACGAGCAACGTGTCAATAGCGGCAGTCAGGAAAGACAAGAAATTGTCATAGCCGGGAACGGCCTCGTTCTCCACGCACCATTTGTTAAAACGGTTATAATCCGCGCAGAAAGTCAGAACTACCGGAGCATTCTTGAATGTAGGCTGATTAAAGTGAGTTGGCGCAAGTTCCGCCTTTTTGGCTTCGTCCTTAGTCACCACAACACTGTAAAGCTGCATATTTCCAGTTGTAGAAGCACGACCGGCCGCCTCGAGCAATCTCTCGATCAGGCTATTGTCAACATCCTGCTCCTTATATTTTCTAATAGTTCTTCTATTGTTCAAAAACTTCAGCATAAAACAAAGTTATCTATTTTTATAATTTTCCAAACCTTTTTTCAAAAACTCCGCAAACTCGGCAGCTGCTCCGTCACCCTCCTTAAATGTCATGCTTTGACTGAGCAAATCACCTTTATTGTCAAGAAGCACATAATAAGGCAGGGCGTTAGACCCGAATTTAGAACGCTGCAAGTAGCTCCATTTTTCGCCAACAGTCGCAAATTCCACCTTCGCACCATTCTCTGTAGCGACAAACGGCTCGTCAAGTTCGCTCTTGTCATCACAATACAGAGATACGAGAACATAATCCGAAGTCAGCAAAGAACTCACTTCCGGATCAGTCCATACAGTTGATTCCATCTTGCGGCAATTCACGCAGCCATATCCTGTAAAGTCCACAACCACGGGCTTTTTATTCTTTTTTGCATACTCCATAGCCAAATCATAATCGTCAAACTGAGCGTGCACCTGCTTATTGTACAAAACCAAGTCTTGAGTTGACATTGGCGGGACAAACGCGCTGATAGCCTTCAGAGGCGCTCCGAACATGCCCGGAACAAGATAAACCACGAAAGAGAACACACCGATAGCCATAAAAATGCGGAACACAGAAATCTCCTCCACCGGGTCGTCACCACGGAAACGCAGCTTTCCAAGCAAATAGAATCCCATAAGAGAGAAAATCACAATCCACAATGCGATGAACACCTCACGGTCTAAAATATGCCAATGATAAGCAAGGTCTGCAACCGAAAGGAACTTCAGAGCGAAAGCCAGTTCAAAGAATCCCAGAAGCACCTTCACAGAGTTGAGCCATCCGCCAGACCGCGGCAAATTATGCAACCAGCTTGGGAAAAACGCAAATAGCGTGAACGGGATAGCCAGAGCCAAGGCAAAGCCAAACATACCTATCGCCGGAGCGAACAAGCTCTCGCCCCCTGACTCATGCACCTGCACCAGCAAAGTTCCGATAATAGGCCCAGTGCAGGAGAACGACACAATAACCAGTGTGAACGCCATCAGCAAGATGCTGAAGATTCCCGCGGTCTTATCCGCCTTATTATCGATCTTAGTGCTCCACGTAGCCGGAAGAGCAAGATCGAAGCCTCCGAAGAAACTCATGGCAAACAAAGTGAGCAACGCAAAAAGGAACACATTAAACACCTCGTTAGTAGAAAGGTCGTTCAAAGTGTTCGCCTTGAACAGCAGCGTGATAACAAGTCCAAGCACCACATAAATCAGAACGATAGACAAGCCATACACAATGGCAGCCTTACGCCCCTTGCGCGGGTTCTTGCCACGTTTCAGAAAAAAGCTGACTGTCATAGGTATAATAGGCCACACGCAAGGCGTTATAATTGCGATGAAGCCCCCTATCAATCCAGCCACAAAAACATTCCATACCGAATCGTCGCCGCAATCGCCATCCTTACATGTTTCATCAACACCTTCGACCGGTTTCCAGTAATCCACCTCCTCAGTTTCCTTAACCTCTGCGGAAAGGTCGTTAAACTCAAGCGGAGCAAACGGAGACGCTGCCGAGACCGCCGAGTCCGTCTCTTCTTCACTGTCTATTTCATTAGCTGCATCTGTCATGACACCAAACGAAAACTTCTCTTTGGCCGGAGGCAGACAAGCATTGTCATCGCAAGCCATATACTCCACATATCCAGCCACATAATAACCGTCCTCGACATTAACCCTCTGCTTAAACCTGGCGCTTTTTTCGTACCATTCAAGTTCCATGTTATTGTAAGTCGGCTCCTTTTTCCTCACCAAAACAGACCCGCACTCAACATCACCCAGAAGCTCGGCGTTCTGCACAGTCTCAAAGACAAATTTAGTGGACACAGGACCGTCTGGCGGAAGGTTCATGCCATACACATGCCAGCCATCATCTATGGCGACATCAAAAAAGATTTCCGCAACTCCATCTTTCGGCTCTGACATGGAAAAGCTCCATTTTGCAGGCTCCAAAATCTGCGCGTTACAGACAAAACTTATAAAAAATACAAACAGTATCGAAATTAAATGACTCTTTTTCATCTTGCATTAAAAAATATATCCAAACTGAAGACTATCTCTCAAAAAACATTCTGAATTATTTCGGATTGCCTCTTTTAAACTGCGACAAGCAAAATTCGCCGTTAACGCAACCTAAACGAGCTGTCTTGAAAAATCCAAAACAGCCCAAAGGATTGCAGCCCGAAGGCAGTCCGCAAAAAATGCTTATCAGATCACGTAATCCACGCAAGACCGCTGCTCCAACACTTCCCGGATAATCTTGCCGACAGCGACGTGGTTCGGATGAACCGCATAGGCCTCAAGCCCGGCCATATCATCATGAGTAGTTGTAAGCGCTATGTCAAACTGCTCTTTTGGATTCTGATTGATTCCGACTTCGATACTTTTAAGTTCTTCTATTATCGACTTCAGATTCAACAAACCCAACTTAATCTGATTCAGTTTACGCATTCTCTCCTCTTCCGAAGCGAACTCTTTCAATTTAAATAGCACGACATGCTTAACCATAGTCTTATTTTTTTGAATTATCCGCAAATTTAATTAAAATGATTGATTTTTTACACTGTCTTGAATAAAAATATATGTTAAACTTTGTTAAAGTTGACAATTTTAGGGCAAATCACCTTTATTTTTGCACTTTAAGAAAATTCAAGACTGATTTTTAATGAAAAATATCTATTTTTGTGAGTTAAGGTGAGTTCTGTAAATTCACCGTTTGTAATTAAGAAATTATAAATCAAGGGGGCAAACTTTTCGGCACTTTTTGATTTATTTCGGCAACTTGCTGATTGTCAGTCGGTCACAATGCCAGTACTGCTTCATTCTTTCGCTCTGCAATCCGCTCGAAATAAATTCAAAAATTACACGAAATGAATTTATAGATTCCTCCTTAAAAGACTTAATCGATGGCAAAACGTGTCTGTTATCTCTGGCTGATATTCATACTTCTGCTCCATTTTTCGGCAGCAGGGCAGGTGCGTGTCGTCTCCGAATTTTACTCCACGGAAGACGGGCTGTCTCAAAATTCCATCATCGACATAAAAAAAGGTCCGGATGGCTTTGTGTGGTTCGCCACAAAAGACGGGCTGAGCAGGTTCGACGGATACAACTTCCGCAATTTCAAAGCCCGCAACAACGATTTGAACAGCAGCGTCAGCAATCATATCACATCCATAACGATTGCGAAAGACAGTTCTATCTGGCTGCTTAACAACATGGGGCAGGCTCTCAGATTTGACGCAAAGACCGAACAATTTGACATATACCCATCGCAAGAGTACAACCGAGGTGACAATTTCGTCTTTATCAGGCAGATTCTGTTTGCAAGGAACGGCGACATCTGGCTTGTTGGCTCTGGCAACGGGGCGATACGCGTAAGGCAAAATGCCGACGGCTCTCCCGAAGAGAGGCTTTTCTGCTCCAAACTGCAGGACCGGGTCGGAAATGATGTCCGCGCCGCTTTTGAGGACAGCGAAGGATGTGTCTGGCTGCTAACGGAAAACGGCGTGGCAACTGTATTGGAAAACGATACAGTGCCGTCGAGATTCTATCTGCAAGAAAACGGGCTTGGACTTAACTCTCTGCTCTGCTGCGCCGAGACCAACGACGAACTGCTGATTACCGCAAACGACGGAAGACTGTTCCGCTACGACAAGCTGAAAAGAAGGTTCTCTTCCCTAAAATTCCCGACCGACGGCAATCTGAACGGAATAACTTTAACGTCAGACTCTGAAGCATTAATTTCATCCGATAAAAACGGCTTTTTCCTGCTAAATCTTACCAACGGAAATATCAGCAATTTCTGCAAGGATAAAAATCCTGAACTGCCGTCCGACTTTACCGAACAACTTTGGAGGGACGCTCGAGGTGATGTCTGGATGAAATTCCGCAACACATTCGGACTCGTGAGATTCGACGCTAAGTCGCAAGAAGTTCAGCACCTCCCCTTTCAATTCCAGGACGGAATAGACGCATACAACGAGGAGGAATTCTGTTTCTCTTTTAAAGACGACAACGACCAGCTATGGCTGCTGCCTGCGGACAAGGGCAAATGCGCCTGGTACGACAAAAGATATGAAGGCGAAAAGCCTCGGTTTGAAAAAGAAGGCCAAAAAGACGGATTGCCGTCTGTGATATACAAAACGCTGCGAGACAGCTGCGGGGTATATTGGTCTGCGACCTCCTACAACGGAGTGCAAAAATTAGTCTCTTCTAACGAATCCTTCGTGCTGCATAAATGCAAAAAAGCAGCAAGATACACTGAAGCCAACGATGTGCGCTCGGTTTACGAAGACAACGTTCAAAACCTATGGATTGCAACCAGAGACAACTGCGTGAGGCTCTACAACAAACAAAGACAAGCCTTAGGCTGCCTTAGCCCCACTGGAAACATTGTGGCGGATGCTAAATTCGGAACGGTACACACCATTTATCAGGACAGAAAAGGAGTTATATGGCTCGGCTCGAACGCAATTCTTTACAAACTCACTCCTCGAAACCAAAGCGGAACATCATTCAGCTTGCAAGCGTTTCATCTGGAAGAAAACGGAATGAGCGCCAAAGCTCTAAAAGTGACTGACGTGCTGGAAGACAGCCGTGGCAGAATTTGGCTCGCCACCTCTGGTGACGGGTTGCAAATGCTCGATGAAAAGGAGGAAAACGGCACGCTATTCATCAACAGGCACAATCAACTGAAGTTTGGATACCCGCCGTCAATCTTGCAAACTAACTGCCTCTTCGAAGATGCTTCGGGAAATATCTGGCTCGGCTCGAACGAGGGCATCACGGTCTTCCCTGCCGAGTTCGAGGATTTCAGATTTCTGAAATTCTTCTTCTACAATCCGGAAAACACAAATTTGGAAAACTCCTATATCTCTGATATTTATCAGGACAAAAACGGAAAGATGTGGTTCGCATCGTTCGGGGGAGGCTTATTTAAGACAGAAAACGATTTTTTTCTGGGCGAAACTCCTGAATTTAAAACTTTCAGCAAATCAAACAAGCTCTTCCCCACCGACCTCATATATTCTGTTCAGGAAGACAGCAACGGCTTTATTTGGTGCGTTTCCGAAAACATGATCATAAAGCACGACCCTAAAAAGCAGACGTCTGAGACATTCGGCACAATGAACGGTCTGAACAGTCACGGGTTTTCCGAACACGCTTTTGCTCTTCTGAAAGGAAATAAATTTGCGGTTGGCACAAACTCTGGCTTTTACCTGTTTTCTCCTGATAAAATCGCGCATAACGACTTTGTCCCAAGACTGCAGTTTACAAAGTTCCTGCTCTTCAACAAAGAGGTCAAAGTTTGCGACAATTCTGTGCTTAAACAGCCTATTCATCTTATAGACGAAATTGAGCTGAATCATGACCAAAACATTTTTGCAATAGAATATGCTGCCTTGGATTTCAGCAACCCGCATAATGTGCAGTACGCATACAAGCTCGACGGCTTTGACGACAACTGGAATATGGTCGGAACTCAAAGAGTAGCATCCTTCACTAACCTGCCGCACGGCAAATACCGCCTGCTTGTGAAGTCAACAAACAGCGAGGGCTTCTGGTGCGACAATACGCACTCTATCGTCATAACAATAAAGCCTTCCTTCTGGGAAACAGGCTGGGCGTATCTGCTCTATCTGCTTCTGTTCGCGCTTGTTGTTGGGGGGGCGCTTACCGGACTTCTGCTTTTCTTCAGGCTACGCTCTCAAATGCAGTTCGACAAAGAGATGTCTTCCGTGAAACTGCAATTCTTCACTGACGTGTCTCACGAGCTAAGGACTCCGCTGACACTGATAAACGCTCCTTTGGAGAATGTTCTGAACAACGGCAAACTCAACGAAAACGACCGCAAACAGCTTGAAGTTGTAAGAACTAACGCGCAAAGAATGTTGAGAATGATGAATCAAATACTCGACTTCAGAAAACTGCAGAGCAACAAAATGCGACTGAAGGTTGAGGAGTGCGTTATTGGCGAACTATTGATAAAATGCTGCTCTAATTTCACCAAACTTGCCGATTCGCGTAAGATCGACTTTATTATAAGCGACAATACAAACGGCGCCAAATACTGGGTTGACAGAGACAAATTTGACACCATAATGTTCAATCTTCTTTCTAACGCATTCAAATTCACTCCAGAAAAAAAACGCATAGAGGTAACGCTGAATATTGAAGACGGAAACTGCGCGCTGCACGTGAAAGACCAAGGCTGCGGAATACAGAAAGACAAGATTGGCATTATATTCGACAGGTACACTACCCTTCAGACCAACTCGCTCACCAAGCAAAGCGGAACCGGAATCGGGCTTTCTCTTGTCAAAGAAATCGCAGACCTTCATAAGGCCGAAATTTCCGTGTCCAGCGAAGTAAACGCAGGGTCTGAATTTATCATAAAGTTAAAACCCGGAACAGAACATTTTGACGAAAATGCGGACATAATAAGAAACGCCACGTCTGAGCAAACTGCAACGGAACATGTTCCCGCCGAAAACAGCAATCAAAAGATGAAGCTTCTTGTTGTGGAAGATAACGAGGAGATGAGGTCTTTCATTGTTTCTGTACTCTCTGCCAAATATAACGTGATAGACGCTCCAGACGGCGAAGCCGGGCTCTCCACAACCCTTCAGGAGATGCCGGACTTTATATTGACAGACATCATGATGCCAAAGCTTGACGGCATAGAACTGACAAGGAGAATCAGACAGAACGAACGGACTTCCCATATTCCTATAATATTGCTTACCGCAAAAACTGATATGGACAGCAAACTTGAATGTCTGAGAATCGGAGCTAACGATTATCTGACAAAACCGTTCAGCATGGTCTATCTTGAAACAAGAATTGAGAATATTATAGCCGAACGCAAAAAATGGCAAAACTCATACCGCGGATCTCTTGTCACTGTTTTAGGCGATAATGACAAGGAATCGGCCAAAACAAATGAAGCAATGCTGCCAAAGCCAGAGGCTATGGACGACGCATTCATGAAGAAATTTGTCGATTTCATCGAACAAAATATGGAACAAAGCGAACTATCGCTCGACGATATCTGCGACGCCCTGAAGATTAGCCGGTGGAATATGACCTCAAAAGTGAAATCCTTGGTAGGTATGCCCCCTGTCGAATTTATCAGAGAGATACGACTTGCGAAAGCTGCCAAGCTTATAATGGACGGAGAGCTCAACATGACCCAGATTACATATATGATAGGCATGACCGACTCCAGATATTTCAGCAGATGCTTCAAACAGAAGTTCGGCATGACACCAACTGAGTATAAACAACAAAACAGCAATCAATAAATTCTGAAAATGGATTCCGCTTTGCAAAATATAGATACTGACAATGCCGAATTTCAGAATGCTCTGCGACTGATTTCTCACACAAAACAGTCCGTTTTCCTTACTGGAAAGGCAGGGACTGGAAAATCGACATTCCTGAAATATATATGCGGCACGACAAAAAAGCATCATGTCGTGCTTGCGCCTACCGGTATTGCGGCTATAAACGCAGGCGGTATGACCATACACTCTTTCTTCAATATGCCTTTCAAACCTATACTTCCGGACGACCCGGACTTATCCTTGAAAAACAACAGGATTTTCGAAACTCTGAAACTGAACAAGGCAACTAGAAAGACCATCGAAAGCGCTAAGCTTATCATTATAGACGAAATTTCAATGGTCAGAGCTGACATGATCGATTTCATCGACAAAGTTCTGAGGGTGTACTCTCGCAATATGCGCGAACCGTTCGGAGGCAAACAGATGCTCTTTGTCGGAGACCTCTACCAATTGGAACCAGTTGTCACCTCTGACCAGAAACAGATACTGGCAAGGGCGTACCCTAATCAGTTTTTCTTCTCTGCCAATGTGTTTAAAGAGATGCAGCTCGTCACAATCGAGCTTCTTAAAGTTTACCGCCAGAATGATTTAAACTTTATAAAGATTCTTGACAACATACGTATTGACAACGTGACAGACTATGACCTGTCCGAACTTAACAAACGGTGCTTCCCGAACTACAAGCCAGGCAACGACGAGTTTGTCATGACTGTAGCCACAAAAAAGAACACTGTTGACTTTATAAACGAAAACAGGCTGGAGGAACTGAATGGCAAAACTTACACTTTCGAAGGTACTGTCAAAGGCGAGTTTCCGGAAAATTCGATGCCATCGCCTAAAAAGCTGGAGCTGAAGATAGGCGCGCAGGTCATCTTCACCAAAAACGACAGAGGGCCTGTCAGAAGATGGAGCAACGGCACCATCGCCAAAGTAACAAACGTAATATCGGCTAACGACGAAGACTTCATAACCGTCAAGCTTGAGGATGGCTCTGAGGAAAACGTAAGTCCGGAAGTGTGGACTAACGTGCGCTATAAATACGATGAAAAGGAGAAAAAAGTTGTGGAAGAGGAACTTGGCACATACAAACAGTTTCCGCTAAGACTCGCTTGGGCCATCACTATACATAAAAGTCAAGGTCTCACTTTCGACAAGGTTGTTGTTGACTTGTCCGGAGGGGCTTTTGCAGGCGGACAAACTTATGTGGCTTTGAGCAGGTGCCGGTCTCTGAAAGGGCTTGCGCTCAAACAGAAAATATCACCGTCGGACGTATTCGTGAACAAAGAAATCGTCAAATTCGCAAAACAATACAACAATCAGGAGCTCTTCGAGCAAGTCATGAAACAGTCTAAAGCAGACCACCACTACGCCGCTTCTGTGCTGCATTTCGACAAAAGAGACTTCGACGCTGCCATTGATAACTTTTTCAAGGCGATACACTCCAGATACGATATTGAAAAACCTATTGCAAAACGGTTTATCAGAAAAAAACTTAACTGCATAAAGAAACTTGAAAAAGAGAATAAATTGCTGAAAGACAAAATTCACAGCCAGCGCAGCAAATTTGCAGAGATGGCCGACGAGTTTTATCTTATGGGCAACGAATGTATGGTCAAACTGAAAGATCCTGCAAGCGCAATAAAGAACTTCGACAAGGCCCTTTTTCTAAATCCTATGCACGTTGACGCTTGGGTAAGAAAAGGCGTAACTCTTTACGACACAAACGATTTTTACGAGGCCGAAAAATGTTTCAACAAAGCGGTAGAACTAAGCCCCACTCTGTTTAAAGCGCTTTATAATAGAGGCAAGAACAGAATACAGACAAACAACTTCGACGGCGCGTTAAGCGACCTTCTGAAGGCAAACTCCTTAAAGCCAGAACATAAAATGACGCATGAACTTTTAGGCAACGTATATTCTCAACTTGGCGAAATTGAACTCGCAATGAAACATTGGGACATAGCGAAAGGAAACGACGAATCAGACTTCTAAGGCAAAAAACTGAAGGTCGTGACTTCTTTTACTTAATAAGTACCTAAAACAAAACACGTTAGACGACATAACAAATTTTAAAAAAATCACATTTGCAAATTCATGTGATTTTTATTTATTTTTTTCTTCAAAAAATTTGTTTTTATAAAAAATATAGCGATATTTGCAGTGCAAACAAAAACAGGTAGATTTTTTCATAGTTAAGGTTTTTATGGGTAAGAGAGGCTGTGAAGTCTCTCTTATTTTTTGAATGATTAACAAATAAATATTAGTATATGAAAATTGCAATTCCAACAAGAGAAAACATGGTTGATGACCATTTCGGGCATTGCCAGTTTTATACAGTGTACGAAGTTGACGAAAACAGAAACATCGTCTCTACGGAACATGTGCCGTCTCCGGAAGGCTGCGGCTGCAAGTCTAACATCGCCTCGGTTCTGAGCCAGATGGGTGTCAAACTCATGCTTGCCGGAAACATGGGCGATGGCGCCAAAAACGTGCTTGAGAAAAACAACATCAAAGTATTGAGAGGCTGCAGCGGCCCAATCGACAAACTAATGGAAAATTACAAAAGAGGCATAATGGTCGATTCCGGCGTCTCTTGCGACCACCATGACTGCCACTCTCACTAACTTTGCAAAAACGCAAAAGCCTTCTGAAAGTTTTCAAAAGGCTTTTTTTATATTTAGAGGCACTATCCATAATTTTGTGTAAATGTTAGAATACGGGATTCAGAAAAGAGTCTCGTATTTTCTTTATTATTAATTTTGTAAAAACATAAAATTATGT
>CALGHE010000142.1 GCA_937915765.1 uncultured Bacteroidales bacterium
CACCAACAAAGACTGGTCTATATCCTTTATGAAACGGCTCGGATTAGAGAAATTGTGCTTACCATTACGCAAACGGCTCTTTGCATAAGAGATGAAGCAGTTGACCTCCGCGCGCGTGATGGCTACATAGAAGAGCCTGCGCTCCTCCTCTATGCCCTCCTCCGAACCTGTGCTCATATTAGAAGGAAACAGTTCCTCTTCCATTCCCACCACAAACACATTTTTAAACTCAAGACCCTTTGAAGAGTGCACCGTCATCAGCGTGACCTTGTTCTTGTCTTCGTCAGTCTCCTTGTCCATATCTGTAAGCAAAGAGACCTCCTGCAGATAGTCGTAAAGGCTCGTAAACTCCTCGCCCTCCTCCTCTGCCTTGCTCTCGCAGAAAGAGTATATGCTTCTCAGCAACTCTTCCACGTTCTGCTGCCTTGTCATGCTCTCCGGCGTGCGCTCCCTGAATATGTCGCTCCACACCCCCGACTGCTTGATTATGAAATCCGCAGCATTATACGCATCTTTCTCCTCCAGCGCAACAGCAAAATTGTCCATCATGAGTTTAAACTGCCCCAGCTTAGCTGCCGTTCCGGAATTCACCTGAAGGTTATACAGCAAAGGGTCCGACAAGACATCCCAGTAAGAGACGTTATTTGCAGCCGCAGCCGCTCCTATCTTCGCCACAGTAGTGTCTCCGATGCCTCGCGCCGGATAATTTACAATTCGTTTGAACGACTCTTCATCGCTTTTGTTGACAGCCAGTTTGAAATAGGCCAGAACATTCTTTATCTCCGCCCTTTGATAAAAGGAGAGTCCTCCGAAAATCTTATATGGGATATTCTTCTTACGAAGCACATCCTCCAGCACCCTCGACTGCGAGTTTGTTCTGTAAAGAATTGCAAAATCCTGATAATCAAAACCTTTGTTCCTATGCAAATCAACAATCACATTAGACACTGTATAACTCTCGTCAATATCAGAATAGGCGCTCAGCACACGGACCGGCTCGCCGTCTGCCTGAGAGGAAAAAACATTCTTCTTGATCTGGTTCTTGTTCTTCACAATAAGGCTGTTCGCCACATTGACTATGCTTTTGGTCGAACGGTAATTCTCCTCCAGCTTGAAAACCTTGCACTCCGGATATACCTCTCTGAAGTTCAGAATATTCTCTATATTCGCGCCACGGAAAGAGTAAATGCTCTGAGCGTCGTCGCCCACCACACAAACCTTATGATGCTTGTCTGCAAGCTTCTTGACAATAAGGTGCTGCGCGAAATTCGTGTCCTGATACTCGTCCACAAGAATAAACTTGAAGTAGTTCTGATACTTAGCAAGCACTCCAGGATGGTCTCTGAAAAGAATATTGGTATAGAGCAGCAAATCGTCAAAGTCCATCGCCCCGGCCTTGATGCAGCGATTCACGTAAATTGCGTAAATATCTTTCAGCAGAGTCATTTTCGCCTTCATGTCCTTCTCATGAAACTCAGGTTTGGACATGTAACTCTGCGGCGTTATCAGATTGTTTTTCAGTTCAGAAATAAACTCATGGATTTTTAAATTATCAGTATATGCAGATTTAAAATTACCGTTTTCTTTATTATATTCATATGTACGATT
>CALGHE010000143.1 GCA_937915765.1 uncultured Bacteroidales bacterium
ATGCTAAAATGGGTGGAAACTTACAAAAAGTTTGAGGTGAAATACGCCCAGCCAGCCTCAAAAGAGGAAGAGACGGACGGCAAATGATCCTGAATCGCAAAAAGCTTAAATCAATCAGGGAAAATATTGAGGACGATAAACAGATTGAAAATCAGGACGGTTTTAGACAGAATACGAAGAGATTTTGCCACGTGTCTCAAAAAATATTATCTTTGCAGAATAAAGAAAAATAAGAAAATATGAAATACCCTATTGGCATACAGACATTTGAAAAGATAATCAAGGGTGGCTACGTCTATGTAGACAAAACCGACCTTGTGTACAGACTCGTCACAACGGGAGAGTATTACTTCCTCAGTCGCCCGCGCCGTTTCGGCAAGAGCCTCCTCACAACCACTCTCGAAGCCTACTTTCAAGGCAGAAAGGAACTTTTCAAAGGTCTCGCCATAGAAAAGCTCGAAAAGGACTGGGTGGAATATCCGGTTTTTCATATTGACTTTTCGGGAGAGTCATATTCGAGTGAGGATGCGACAAATTCTGTCATAAACAAGTTTCTTCTGAAATGGGAATCTATATATGGAATTGGCGAGGGCGAAACAACGTTTGGGTTACGATTCAAAGGTGTTATAGAAAGAGCATATGAAAAAACAGGACGGCAAACTGTTATCCTCATAGACGAATACGACAAACCGCTGACCGACAACATCGGCAATGAAGAGGTGCAGGACAGAATCAGACAGACGCTGCAAGGCTTTTACGGTGTCCTGAAAAATGCCGACAAATATATCAAATTCGCCTTCCTTACCGGTGTCACCGAATATGGCAAGCTGGGCATTTTCAGCGCGGCAAACAACCCCAAGAATCTCTCCATAACAGATGACTACTCTTCGATTTGTGGTATCACGGAGGAGGAATTGCACCGATATTTTGATGATGAGATTCAACTCTTTGCAGAAAAGCTCAAAGTAAGCAAAGACCGCATGTATCAGCTTCTCAAACTGAAATACGACGGATACCATTTCAGTGCCATTTCAGATGATGTCTATAATCCGTTCAGTTTGCTCAATGCGCTGTCAGACAGGCAATTGACGAATTATTGGTTCTCTACAGGAACGCCTACATATCTGACAAGGATTCTCAAGAAAAAGACTTTTGATCTGTCAAAATTCTCTGATGGCGTTTATGCCACCGAGACGAACATCAAGAGTTTCGGCAACGGCGAGGAGAATATCACAGCCGCATTGTATCAGAGCGGCTATCTGACAATAAAGGGTTACGAGGACGGTGCGTATATGCTTGGCTTTCCCAACGAAGAGGTGGCGGACGGTTTTGTGCAGTACCTGTTGGTTGAATTTTCTGGTCAAAGCATGGACAGTTTTGATGCCGATATCATCAAACTGAGGAGATTGATACGCACAGAAGACGTTGATGGTTTCATGGCTCAAATTCAATTGGTTATCAGTCAGATACCGTTTGAGAGCAAGGATGTGAAACTGATTGAGGCGAATTTCCGTAACATGATTTACCTGTTGATTCGCGCCACGGGGCATAACGTGTTTGTGGAGCATCCGGTGCTTGGCGGACGAATCGACATATTTTTCGAGACCGAGAAGTGTGCCTATATCATAGAGTGCAAGCGTGACGGCTCGGCGCAGGAGGCTCTTTCTCAGATA
>CALGHE010000144.1 GCA_937915765.1 uncultured Bacteroidales bacterium
CGCGACCCCATGCGTGACAGGCATGTATTCTAACCAGCTGAACTACCACACCTCCTCTTTTTAACTTTCGGGCTTTATTTCCCGATTGCGTTGCAAAGGTACGCATTATTTTCAAATCTGCAAATATTTTGGCAGATATTTTTCAAGTAAAATTACGATTTTATTTGATGTTTTTTTTAACATCTTGATTATCACTTTAATAAAAGTGATTTATCTGCCGAAAAATTTTATCATATTTTTCAAATTTTCTGCAAAAATGTTGTTGCTTATCAGTTTTTCAAGCGTGATATGCATTCTGTACCTCCAATAATTATCAGGATTTCCAGGGTCGTTTATGCGTTCGCAGGCTGTTTCTTCCCATCTCAAGTCTCCGTCTATCGCCATCCAGTCCTGCAAAGGCAATATAACCCACAGGGCTTTAGAGGCAAGATGACGCTCTGCAATCTGACGGCAAACCCATGGCTCGCAGAAGAAGGGCGATGCTCCGTATTCGTTGAGCACGTTATTGAAGAATCTTTGTGTCTGTTCAACGTTTTCTTCCCACCATGCGCGCGTGGTGCTCATGTCATGGGTTGATGTTGTGCATACAGACATTCTTGGCACATCAGCAAGGTTGCCAAATTCGGCGAACTGCACTTTAGGCATTCTTTGGATTTCAAGGCTTAATATTTCAAGCTCTTCCATGACAGGGTGCACGCACTTCGGCACCATGCCTAAGTCTTCGCCGCACACGAGCATGTTTGTGGCGGAAACCAGAGGCGGAAGCTTTTTCATTGCCTCTTCGCGCCAGAACTCTTCGTTGCGCTGATAGAAGAAGTTGTCGTAAATCTGGTTCATCTTGCATTTATCTTCATCGCTCAGGCTCTTGAACGCGTAACTTTGCTGAACCGAAATGCGAGGGTGATATTTGCCTTCCTCTTTATAGTCTTCGACAAAAAGAACCTGACAAGCGGCGGTGCTTAGCCCTTTCCTTATTAAGGAACTTTTTTCATCGTCGCCCTTTATTGATTCTTCTATTTTTCGTTGAGTGTCAACAGCGGCTTTCAGCGTGTACAGAGAGCCTTTTTTGTTGAAATACTTTTTCTGAACTTCTTCCTTAAATTCGCCGAAGATGGCTGAAAGTGTCTCGTCGCTCAGATGAGGAACTGTCATTTTCTTTGCGTCGAACTTCAGACCGAAGCTTTCTATTTCTTTGACGGACATAGGCAGTGCAGGAGCAAATTGGCCGAGCAGTCCCCAAGTGCAAGAGGCAGGTATTCTGAATATCCTGAAGAATCCCAAAATATGGTCAATTCTGTATGCGTCAAAATATTCCGCCATTTTTTTCAGACGTTTTGTCCACCATGAGTAATTGTCCTGAGCCATCTTTCCCCAATTGTAAATAGGGAAGCCCCAGTTTTGGCCGTAAGCGGAGAAGTAGTCAGGCGGTGCGCCCGCCTGTCCGTTGCAGTCGAATAGGGCAGGGTTGGACCAAACATCTGCGCTGCATCTGTTCACTCCGATAGGTATGTCGCCCTTCAGAGCTACGCCTCGTTCGTGAGCGTATTCGCAGACTGATTTCAGCTGTTTGTCAAGATGGTACTGCACAAATTGATAAATGGCGACTTTCTGATATTCCGGATGTTTAGGGTTGCAATATTCAGCCACTCTTTTTTCGCTATATTTAGCATCGTCGCCCCAGTCGTCAAAATTGGCTGTGCCAAATTTGTCTCTTAAATAAGAGAAAACTGCGTACGCGTCAAGCCACTCTTTATTGTTGTTGTGGAAAGTCTTGAAGTCAAGGCTGTTCAGTGTTTTCCCTTTATCCTTGGCAAATATGCTTCGTATTATTTCCCACTTGTGTTTGTTCACAGCTTCGTAATCGACAAATTTCTGCGCGTTTAGTTCCTTTCTTAACGTGCAGAACGTCTTTTTGTCCGGAATTTCTCCTATCTGCTCCAAGTCTAAATACATTGGATGCAGAGCAAACACAGAGATGCCGCTGTACGGATAAGAGTCTTTCCAAGACTTGAAGTTCGTAGTGTCGTTTATGGGGAGGGTCTGGATGATCTTCTGTCCGCTCATCACGGCCCAGTCCACAAGCAGTTTTATGTCTTCAAATTCACCCACTCCAAATCCTCTTTCAGAGCGTAGCGAGAATACCGGGACAGAGACGCCCGCGCCCTTGAAGTCGGGGATTGAGAAGTCCGGAGTTCCGTCGTTCACTATGATAAAGTCTGCGGACTTGCTGTTTTGTGGTGCGACCACGCATCTGTTGTTCCCTTTTTCCCAGAAAGATATTTCGTTGCTCTTCTCGTCAATAAGCACATATTTGTATTCTAAGGGGAAGAACATTTTGTTTGCGTCAAACACGGTGCTGAACTCTCCAAATTTCCAGCACTGCATATTTACCATATTTTCGTCAGTCCATCTGCCAAGCAGTCCGTCGTTACCGCTGATTACAAGTTTCTGTTCAGCCGGTATGTTAGGGGCGAACACGTTGAAGATGATAGGCACCTTTATCTTGTCCAGGCATATTTCTGACTGCGGGTGGTTCATTATGCTTTCAGAGAAAGGCTTGGACATCATTGAGCGAGATGGCAACGGAGCCGGGTCAAATCTGTCGTGCACATGAATGTTTTTGTATTTCAGGCCTGGCAGATAGAAGGCGCGCTTCAGGTCTGGCTCTTTGCTTATTATAGAGTCTCCGCTCTTTATTATGTAGGAGTAACGGAATTCACGTTCTGATGTGTTCACAGAGAATGTCCATCCGCCGTTTTCATATTTCAGAGGAGTGGCATTTTCGCATGAGTTCCCGAGAGGCGGAATATTGCCCATGACGAAGAGGTCCTCGCCGGGCACGGTGTCGCATTTAAGAGTAAAAGTGATTAACGCCATAACATTAGATTTTAAGTGTGATAACTGACATACCCCAAATTTAATAAATTAGTTTGTCAAAAGAAAATATTTTGACGAATTTGTGCCTGTCTCTTTCTGATAGATGTTGGAGAGCATGTTTTGAGAGCTTGATAGGGACACAGTGCAAAAAAAAGGCGCCTCGTAATTGAAGCGCCTCAAGTGGTTATGGAATAAAAAGATTATTTAACACCCATTTTTTTCTTTACAAGAGCAGTGATGTCGATAGCCGAGTCTGACTTGTAAAGCATAGTGTTTGTGTCGAACACATAAAGGAATCCGTTTTCAACGCACACGTCGTTGATAGCTTTCTTTATCTTCTCTCTGACAGGAGCCTGAAGCTCTTCCTGTTTCTGCTGAAGCTGAAGCTGCGCAGTCTGATAGTAGTTCTGCATCTTCACCTGAAGCGTCTGAAGTTCCTCCATACGGTTCTTCTTGATAGTTTCGTCCCATGTAGCCTCACCCTGTTTGAATTCCGTAAGTTTACGAGTGTACTCTTCTTCCATTCTCTTCACTTCTCCTTCTAACTGCGCTCCGAGAGCCTTGAGAGATGTTTCAATTTCCGCTGTTTCCGGAAGCGACATAAACAAAGCCTGGACATCCATGTGCCCCAATTTAATCTGTGTGTTCTGCGCAGAAGCCACAAACGGCATCGCGCACAAAACTGCAATAGCAATTTTCTTAAACATAATTATAAATTTTTATTTTAGTTATATTCGTTTTATGATTATTTGCTGTAACCCAATTTAGTCAAAACCTCGTCGCTGATATCTATTTTAGATGAGTAATAGATAATGTTCACAGCAGACGCCTTGTCGAGGATAAGCTGATAGCCTTTTGATTCTGACACGTCTTTGATAGCGACGTAAATTTCGTCCTGAATAGGCTTCATCAGACTTTCTCTTTTTTTGATAAGTTCGCCTTGCGGACCGAAATATTTGCGCTTAAGCTCGTTCGCCTCTTTCTCTTTAGCGACTATTTCGTTCTCCTTCTTCACCTTCATTTCGTCTGACAAAAAGACAAGTTCGGTCTGATAGTTTTTATAAAGGACTTTAGCTTCCTCGTTTTTCGCTTCGACCTCTTTCTGCCATTTCTGAGAAATCTGTTTCAGCTGCTCGTTGGCAGACTCGTAGTTAGGAATATTCTTCAAGATATAATCCATATCGACAACTGCAAACTTCTGTGCAGAAGCCGCGCCGACGCTCAGTATCATTGTCAACGCAATAAATAAAATCTTCTTCATAACTGTATCTTAATTAAAAAATAATTACAAAAACTTGAGGTTGCCCTCTAATTTGAATACAACAAAAATAAGACCAAACTTCCTTTTTTCTGTAAAAAAGATGCTAAAAAATTTTCAAAAAAGTGCAAAAAGTGCATATTATGGTCATATTCAGCATATTAGAACTCCTGTCCGATAATCAGGTGCAGGTTTCCGCCGCCTTTCCTGTTGTCCACATCACGGTCAAATCCGTAACCGTAGTCAACTCCGATGAGTCCGATCATCGGCAAGAAGATACGGATACCGCCTCCGACAGAGCGTTTCAGGTCGAACGGATTGAACTCGTTAAATTCGTTCCATGAGTTACCTGCGTCTGCAAAAGCGAGCAGATATATGGTGGAAGTTGGCTGCAGCATAACCGGATACCTCAGCTCCAAAGAGAGCTTTGTGTACATGTTACCTGCCTGCCTGCCGGAGATTGGGTCGCGAGGCGTCAGCGAGCCGTTTTCGTATCCGCGCAAAGAGACGGTTGTTGACGCGTACGTGCTGCTGTATCCGGACATTCCGTCACCGCCGACATAATATCTTTCGAACGGAGAGCGTCTGTTCTCGTTGTAGTATCCGAGGAATCCGTATTCCGCACGAGTCATGAGCACGAGCTTCTGATTTGAAGAGAGCGGGGTGAACATCTTCGCCTTGAACTCAGTCTTGTAATATTCAACCCACCTGAACAAGTCTTGCTGCATTGTCTTGTACTCGTCGTTAGAGATTGTTCCGTTCTTGTACTTAGCCACCAGCTCGTCGGTCTCGCTATTGTCAGAGAACTTGGAATAAGGCGGAGTAGCTTGCAGCATCAGCGAGAAAGCGGAGCCCCTGCGTGTGTAGTAAGGGTTGTCGAGCGAGTTTCTGCTGAACGTCACAGCCGCGCTGAGGTTGTTTGCGTCTCCGGTCTGAAGCTCGAAATAAGACCAGTTGTTAAGCGAGTAGTGACGGTATGCCAATTCTGCGTATATAGAGAAGTAGTCGTCTGGCCAAGAGAGTCTTGTACCTACCCCGACAGCCGCTCCGACAGTCACGATGTACTCGTCCGGATCCGCTTCGTATGCGTAATACGAACTGTTGTAATAGTTGTTGTAGTACGAATTGTCATAATAGCTGCTGTTCACGCCGGTCTGCTTAGACCAATAGACAGATGTGGAGAAAGAGGTCGGACGCTTTCCTCCGAGCCAAGGCTCCATGAACGACAGGCTTGCCGCTGTGTAATAGCTTGCGTTTGTCTGGAATGACAAGGAAAGCTGTTGTCCGTCGCCCTGAGGCAGCGGGCGGTAAGATTCGCCGTTGAAGATATTCTGTATGGAGAAGTTGGTGAACTTCAGTCCGAGCGACCCGATGACACCAGTTTGCCCCCATCCGAAAGACAGCTCAACCTGGTCGTTCCTCTTTTGCTCAAGATTGTACACAATATCCACAGTTCCATCTTCCGGATTCGGTTTTGGCTGTATATCCATCTTTTCCGGATCGAAGTGACCCGTCTGGGCAAGCTCTCTGGCCGAGCGCTGCAAGTCAGACCTGCTGAAAAGCTGTCCGGGTTTAGTTCTTAGCTCACGACGGATAACGTGTTCATACACAGCTGTGTTTCCGTTGATTATCACTTCGTTAATAACAGCTTGTCGCCCTTCGTATATGCGCATCTCCATATCAATGGAGTCTCCCTCTATATTAACTTCGACAGGGTCAACGTTAAAGAAGAGGTAGCCGTTGTCGAGATACAAACTTGACACAGCGTCTTCGTCCATCAGAAGTTTTTCCTGCAAAAGTTTCTGATTATAGACATCTCCTTTTTTGATGCCAAGGGCGGCGCTTAGGACTGGCGACGGATATACCGTATTGCCGACCCATGTGATGTTTCTGAAGTAATATTTCTTGCCTTCCTGCACCTTGAGGTATATGTCCACCTTATTGTCTTTATAAGGCACAACGCTGTCTGAGACAAGTTCCGCGTCGCGGTATCCGAACTCGTTGTACTTATCTATGAGCAGGTCTTTGTCGCTGTTATATTTTTCTCTGATGAATTTTTTAGACTTGAAGAGATTCACAAGTTTTTTCTCTTTGGTCTCCTTCATCGCACGTTTAAGTTTTGACTCTTTAACCTCTTCATTTCCGGAGATATAGATGCGATGAACCTTTATCTTCTCTTTTTTATCCACGTTGATGTCCACAATCACGTAGCCTGGCGATGCAGGGTCGTCTTTTGTGGAGATGGAGACTTCCGCCTTTTCAAAGCCTTTCTCTTCCAGTTTCTTTTTAAGCAGGCGTTTGGCTCTGTTCAGAATATTAGGCGAGATTTGGCTGCCTTTCACTATTCCTATTCCGCTCAGCACATCCTCCTGCTCCTTTTTCTTCATGCCATATATATTAATTTCAGAGGCGCGCGGACGCTGTTTCATGGCGATTTCCAGCCAAACTTTGTCGCCTTCCATCTTTTTTGCAAAAATCTTCACGTCGCCGAAAAGCCCTTGTTTCCAGAAGCGTTTGATGGCGGCTGATATTTCGCTACCAGGCACTTTTATGCGTTGTCCTTTGTGCAGGCCGGAGTAGTTGCGTATCACGTCCTTGTCATACGAGTCTGCCCCGGTAATTTCAATGTCTTGTATTGTGTATTCTCGAGGAGTCTGCGTGTACTGAATAACTGCAGGCTCTTCCTTTTCGGGAGCTGCGTTCAAGTTCGTTTTGGCAGAGTCGGAGCCGACAGAGTCAGCCGCCGGGGCGTCCTGTTTGACCACGGTCAAAGCAGAGTTCGTTGCGGCAGAGTCCTTTGGAGCAGAAACATTGAGCGAATCGGCCGACTGAGCCGACGCAAAGCTTAAAAAAACGTTAAAAATCAGAAAGCTTAAAAAACGCTTCATATTAAATTAAAACAAAATAATTATTTAGAAATCTGTTCGCTTGTTTTCCCGAAACGGCGTTCGCGACTTTGATAGTCGAGAATAGCTTCGTAGAACTGCTGTTCTTTAAATTCGGGCCAACAGACATCAGTAAAATAGAGTTCGGAATAAGACAGCTGCCACATAAGGAAGTTGCTGATGCGCAGTTCTCCGCTTGTGCGAATAAGCAGGTCAGGGTCCGGCATTCCGCTTGTCGCAAGTTTTGACGCGAAATATTCCTCGTTGATGCCGTCAAGGTCAACAGAGCCGTTTTTATAGTCGGCCGCGATTTTTTTCGCAGCCTCCAGAATTTCCCATCTGCTGGAGTAGCTTATTGCAAGCACGAGTGTCATGCCGGTAGAGCCGTTGGTCTTGTTGATAGCCTCCTGCATGTTTGTGCGGGTCTTTTCCGGCAAGCGGTCGTGGTCGCCGATTACGCACAGGCGCACGTTGTTGGCGAGGAGTTTCTCCATATTGGCGTTTATAGCTTCCACGAAGAGGTCCATCAGCGCGTTCACCTCGTCTTGCGGGCGGTTCCAGTTCTCGGTAGAGAAAGCGTAGAGAGTAAGGTACTCAATGCCCAGCTCCGCAGCAGCCTCCGTGATTCTGTCCACAGAGTCCACCCCGTTCTGATGCCCGTAAATTCTGTTTTTGCCCTGTTTTTTTGCCCATCGTCCGTTGCCGTCCATAATAACAGCTATGTGGCGAGGCAAGAGCTCCTTGTTTATCTTATCTTTAATCATGTCCAAAAAAATTATCTGTTCTCCATACATTTGCCTCGCTCTTTGAAGATGTCAAACGTCAAGAATGCGAAGGCGAAAGAATACCAGTCGTTGTTTTTGAAAGAAGACTGCCCGGTGCCGTACGGATTTTCCAGAATCTCGTTATACGTGTCAGTCACGTCGAAGTCGTCGCGGAAAAGTTTCCTCATAGACCATTCCACGCCTATGTTAAGGCGCTTTGTGAGCTTGTACTTATACCCTACGCCGAAAGTCAGGCTTGGAGAAAACTCGTTCCCGTTCCAGTCCTGATACATGGCAAGGCTTGGGCCGAGCAGCACGTAGGCTGTGTGGTAATAAACCTCCTTGTCCCACGAAGACAGTCCGTATTTGAAGAAGTTGAGTTCAACCTGTGCCCCGAATTCAAAAAAGCTTCTTTCAAATTCTGCGTCCACATCGCCGGGCAGCTTGTTTTCCGGAAAGTTTCTGGTGTCTCCGGACACAGCCGCATGGGCAAAGTCAAACTTCATCATAAAGCGGTCGTTCATCTTTATTCGCAGCAGCGCGCCCACAGCCGGATGGTTTTCGACAAAAGGCTTTACAGAGTTTGCGTCTCCGTTATAATAGGAGACTCCTCCAAGCACACCAAACTCGCCTATATATTGCGCGCTGGAAATTTGGCAGGCGAGCAACGTAACCAAAAGTGCAATATAATGTTTAAACTTTAAATTTCGCATTATGTTAATTATAAAAAGTACTTTATTGAGAACGAGAAAAAATTTCACTTATTTTGCCATTCTCGCTAAAATCTCACAAAAATACATAAATATCTTAGATTATAGAAATAAAAAATGATGCAGGAGTTGAAATTTAACAATAATTAAGAGATTTTTTGCAGTGTTGACCGAACAAATCGGGAAAGAATCTGTCTTTTGCGTTTCTGAGCCGGTTGTGTTCCGTGAGTTTTTACCTTAAGGTTAGTTCTGTAAATCCACCTTAATATAAATAGAGTTGTCAACTTTTGTAAACAATCAGCCTTTAGAGAATTATTCCGAAAGAGTATTTTCCGTATTTTGGAAAAAAATATGCGCAATCAAGGTTGATGTTTTTTTGTAAATGTCTATATTTGTAACTTAAAACAAAAAGTACATATAAAGATGAAAATAGCGTTGATAGGATACGGCAAGATGGGGAAGACCATCGAGCAGATTGCAAAAGATAGAGGTCACGAGATTGTGTCTATAATAGACATAGATAATCTGCAGGATTTTGAGTCGGAGGCGTTCAAGAGCGCGGATGTGGCGATTGAGTTCACTCGTCCGGACGTTGCGTTGGGCAATGTGCGCAAGTGCTTTGCGGCGCGTGTGCCGGTGGTTGTGGGCACAACGGGCTGGAATCTGAACGATGTCAAGGAAGAGCTGGAGGCGAACGGCAACACTCTCTTCTGGGCGTCCAATTTCAGTCTTGGCGTGAACATTTTTGCGGCGGTGAACAGGTATCTTGCGAAGATAATGAACGGCTTCCCTGAATATAACGTGGAGATGGAAGAGGTGCATCATATACATAAGCTGGACGCTCCGAGCGGAACAGCCATAACTCTTGCTGAAGATATTTTGAAGAATCTGGACCGCAAGCAGGCTTGGACGAAAGAGGCCGAAAATAGCGCGTCCGACTTGGCGATTAAATCTATTCGCGAAGGTGAAGTTCCTGGCATACATACAATTACGTACGATTCGCCGGTGGATTCTATAACTATCACTCATGATGCGAAGAGCCGTGCCGGTTTCGCGCTTGGGGCTGTAGTCGCAGCAGAGTTCACTGCCGGAAAAAAGGGGCTGCTGGGCATGTGCGATATGCTTAAATTTTGATAAAACTAATGATTCATAAAGGCGGGGCTGCGGCTTTGCCTCTAAATGATATAATATGACAAGTGAAGGTAAAAGAGGTTTGGCGCAGCGTTTCAAAGAGGCAAGCGTTAAGAAGAAGTTGAATTTCTTCGTATTGGCTCTGTTGTGTCTGTTATTCGTTTTATGGTCTGGCAACCTTTGGGTTCTGCTGCTGATTCCGGTATTTGCAGAGATGTATCTGTTTGAATATGTGCAGTGGCGCAAGGTGCTGAAGTGGGACACGCTGAAGCTGTATATGCCGTGGAACGCGTGGAGAGATTCTGAAAGCGGCTTGAAGAGGATGCTCGGACGTGCAAGCTACACTTGTGTGAAAACGATTGCGGAATGGACGGATGCGATTGTGTTCGCGCTGTTTGCAGTCTATTTTATCAATATCTATTTCTTTCAGAATTACCAGATTCCGACATCTTCGTTGGAAAAGTCTTTGCTGGTTGGCGACTATCTTTTTGTCAGCAAGCTTAGTTACGGGCCGCGCTCGCCAATGACCCCGCTCTCTTTCCCGCTCGCTCAGCACACGCTGCCGGTTCTTAACTGCAAGTCGTACATCGAGAAGCCGCAGTGGGAGTACAATCGTCTGAAGGGCTTCGGAAATGTGAAACATAATGATATTGTGGTGTTTAACTTCCCGGCTGGCGACACGGTGGCAGAGAAAATGCAGAATGTGGACTATTATTCGCTTGTTGAGCGTTTTGGACGTGACTATGTGTGGAACAATCCGGATAGGTTTGGTGAGATTGTTACTCGTCCGGTGGACAGACGCGAGAACTACGTGAAGCGCGCGGTGGCTTTGCCGGGCGATGTTCTGGAACTGAAAAATGGTGCGCTTTATCTGAACGGTGTCAAGCAGGAAGACCCGGACGGACTGCAGTTCAACTATTTCGTGGAGACCACGTCGTTCTATGATGAAAAGATGTTTAGCGCTCTCGGAATAAGCAAGGACGACCGTATGCTTATAAGTCAGGGCAGCTCCAGCGCGGACTCGCTGCTTTTGAATCTGGGCTACAGAAGGACTCCGTCCGGACATTTCAATTTTATTTATCATTTCCCTATGACAAAGAGCGCGCTGGCTAAGCTGAAGGCGATGGACAGAGGTCTTGTCAGCGTGACAATCGAGTCTGACTCGATTCTTGACTTGGGCAAGGTTTTCCCTTACAAACTGGACAACGGATGGACAAGGGACAATTTTGGACCTATATGGATGCCTAAGAAAGGTGAGACGGTGGACCTTGATCTGAATAACATCGCGATTTATGAGCAGATTATCAGAAATTACGAACTTAACACTCTTGAGGTGAAGGACAGGCAGATTTTCATTAACGGAGCGCTTGCCAGCTCTTACACGTTCAAGATGGACTATTACTGGATGATGGGCGATAACCGGCATAACTCGTCGGACTCAAGGTACTGGGGCTTTGTGCCAGAAGACCATATCGTGGGCAAACCAATATTTGTATGGATGTCGATAGACAAGGACAAGTCCGGTTTATCAAGTGTTCGCACAGAAAGGATTTTCAAAAAAATTCATGACTAAGGGTCTTTGGCATTCTATTTGTTATATTTTAATAAAGGCGGCTTCGCAAGGCTGGATGTGTTGAGGCGAATTTGAGGTTTGTCTAATTACGGGCCAGGGTGGCTGTCTGGTATAACATTTAAAATTGAAGGTTATGGGAAAGAAGTTTTTTTTATTTATAGTGTCTCTTGTCCTGATGTCCCCGCTTTGCGCGGCAAACAGAGACAGAGCCGAGGATATTTTTCTTGACGAGATTGTGTTCAAGGAGGGAGAACAGGCGAAGTTCAATCTCTACTATAATTGGGGGTTCATCTGGATTCATGCTGGCGATGTGGATTTTAAGGTCAGCAAGAAAAAGTATGAAGGAAAGGATGTATTCTCTCTTATGGTGGCAGGATACACTACGAATACGTTCGACAAAATGTACACCATCAGAGACACTTTCGAGTCTTACATAGACCCGCTGTCTATGGTGCCTCTTTATTATCGAGAGTCGAAGCACGAAGACTCGTACACAGCCCAGATCAGGTATGTTTACAGGCTTCAGGAGAATGACAGCCTGAGTGTGGCCATCGACAGGAAAAAGCGCTCGAAGCACATGGTTGACACGCTTCAGGTGACTAAGCACACGTCGGACCTGATCGCAAGTTGCTATAAGATAAGAAACATAAATGTCAAAGACCTGAAGAAAGACCAGGTTGTGCCGTTCTCTATGGTTTTCGACAATGAGATTTATGAACTTGGGCTCAAATACAAAGGCAAGGAGAACATAAAGCTCAGAAATGGCAAGAAGTACAAGGCTCTGAAGTTTATGCCAACGCTTATTACGGGCGACTTGTTTGAGAATGAGGACGATATGGCTGTGTATGTCAGTGACGACGATAATCACATACCGCTTCTCATAGAGGCGAAAATTAAGGTCGGCTCTGTAAAGGCAATGCTGAACACTATAGAGAATTCGAAATATCCGCTCTCTTCTTTGATAAAGAATTGATTTGCGGAATGTTATTTTTGAGATAAATAGAATTTAAATATGGCGAAGAAGATATTAGTTATAGATGATGAGCGCAGTATCAGGAACACTTTGAAAGATATTCTTGAGTTTGAGGGGTATGAGGTTACAATTGCAGAAGACGGAATCAAGGCTCTTGAGATTATAAAGGGCGAGAAGTTTGACTTGACTTTGTGTGACATAAAGATGCCTCAGATGGACGGGATTGAAGTGCTTGAGAAACTGCAGGAGATTGAGAAGGACTTGCCGGTTGTGATGATTTCTGGTCACGGAAATATAGACACGGCGGTTGAGTGCATCAAAAAGGGGGCGTTTGACTTTATAGAAAAGCCGATAGACCTGAACAGGCTGCTTGTGTGCGTGCGCAACGGTCTTGAACGCACTAACCTTGTTGCCGAAACAAAGGTCCTGAAGAAGAAGATTGAAAGCAAGTACCAGATGGTGGGCGAGTCTGCTCCTATCAAGCACTTGCGCGAGATTATAGAGCGTGTGGCTCCGACCGACGCACGTGTCCTCATTACTGGCGAAAACGGTACGGGGAAAGAGGTCGTGGCCCGGCAGCTGTACGAATTGAGCAACAGAGCATCTGCTCCGTTTGTGGAGGTGAACTGCGCTGCTATTCCGTCGGAACTGATTGAGAGCGAGCTGTTTGGCCATGAAAAGGGCTCGTTCACGTCTGCAATCAAGCAGAGAATCGGGAAGTTTGAACTGGCCGACGGTGGCACTATATTCCTTGACGAAATCGGAGACATGAGCATGTCTGCGCAAACCAAGGTGCTGCGCGTTTTGCAGGAAAACGAGCTGACGCGTGTGGGCAGCGACAAAAGCATAAAGGTGAATGTGCGTGTCTTTGCCGCAACAAACAAGGACCTGAAGAAGGAAATCGAAAACGGAAATTTCCGCGAAGACTTGTTCCACCGTCTCAGCGTGATACCTATCCATATACCGCCGCTGCGCGAGAGGAAAGAGGACATTCCATTGCTGGTGAACTATTTCTGCGAGCAGATCTGTCAGGAGCAGGGCGTTCCGGCAAAGTCGTTCGACAGCAAGGCTGTTGCAGAGTTGCAGAATCACAGCTGGACCGGAAACATACGTGAGCTGCGCAATGTGGTGGAAAGGCTTATCATTCTGGGTTCGCAGGTGATTTCGGAAAACGAGGTCAAGATGTTTGCTTCGCCAGGGTTCTTGTAATTGGTTGTGCTGAAACAGATTTAGGGCGGATTCGGATATTTCCCGAACTCGCCTCCTTGTGTCTTTGTTGCGGAAGTGACGAGATTTTAAGGAGTTAGAGGACAAAATGCTTTTTTCGTAGTTGAAGCAAGGCTGATTTTTTCAAAATTTCTTTGAAATGTTCGCCCTTTAATCTATATTTGTGAGGATTTTTTGTAAAATATAAATAATTAAATATTCACTAAAACATTTTAATCTTATGTGGTTAATTAACTCTTCGATTGGAAGAAAACTGATAATGAGTATATCAGGGCTTTTCCTTATTCTATTTTTGTTGTTTCACATGTCGATGAACCTTGTGGCGGTTTTCTCTGCAGAGGCTTATGACATGATTTGCGGCGCTTTGGGTGCGAACTGGTATGCTCTTGCCGGAACTGCTGTTCTTGCCGGAGGTTTTATCGTTCACGTTGTTTACGCAACTATCTTGACTCTCAAGAACCAGAAGGCTCGCGGTGAACAGGGTTACGCATACACTAACGCTCCTAAAGAAGTTAGTTTCGCGTCTCGTAACATGGGCGTGCTTGGCTCGATTGTGCTTTTGGGTCTTTTGCTTCACATGGCAATGTTCTGGTACAAAATGCAGTTCGCTGAAATCATCGGATGTCATGATGTTGAGCTTGGAGACCAGATCGTTTCTCCAACAGCTGGAGCCGCTTTCATTCAGTACTACTTCGCTCAGCCTGTTGTGTGCATCATTTACTTGATATGGTTCGTTGCTATCTGGTTCCACCTTACTCACGGTTTCTGGAGCGCTTTGCACACTATCGGTTGGAACAACAAGATTTGGTTCGAACGTTTGAAATGCATCTCTAAGATATTCGCTACAGTTATATGCCTTGGATTTGCAGTTGTAGTTATTGCTGCTTACATCAATAGCCTTGGCCTTTGCGCTTGATACAGGGTGTTGACGAAAAAATTGTTTAACAGAAATTGAAAAATAATATATATGGCTACTATAGATTCAAAAATTCCACAGGGGCCTTTGGCTGAAAAGTGGAGCTACTACAAGTCTCATCAGAAACTTGTGAACCCTGCAAACAAGCGTCGTCTTGATGTTATCGTTGTAGGTACAGGTCTTGCCGGAGCTTCTGCTGCCGCATCTCTTGGCGAACTTGGTTTCAACGTTCTGAACTTCTGTATTCAGGACTCGCCTCGCCGCGCGCACTCTATCGCGGCTCAGGGTGGTATCAACGCAGCTAAAAATTATCAGAATGACGGCGACTCTGTTTACCGTTTGTTCTATGACACTATAAAGGGTGGAGACTACCGCGCTCGTGAAGCTAACGTTCACCGTTTGGCGGAAGTTTCTAACAATATCATCGACCAGTGCGTGGCTCAGGGTGTGCCTTTCGCTCGCGAATACGGAGGTCTTCTTGACAACCGTTCTTTCGGTGGTGCGCAGGTTTCTCGTACTTTCTACGCTAAAGGACAGACTGGTCAGCAGCTTCTTCTTGGAGCTTACTCGGCTTTGAGCCGTCAGGTGAACAAGGGAACTGTGAAATTGTACACTCGTTACGAAATGCTCGACGTGGTTATCATTGACGGACGCGCTCGCGGTATCATCGCTCGTAACTTGGTTACTGGTAAGATCGAACGTTTCTTCGGACACGCTGTTGTGCTTGGTACAGGCGGTTACGGTAACACTTACTTCCTTTCTACTAACGCAATGGGTTCTAACGGTTCTGCGGCTGTTCAGATCTACAAGAAGGGAGCTTACTTCGCAAACCCTTGCTTCGCTCAGATTCACCCAACTTGTATCCCTGTTCACGGTGATATTCAGTCTAAGCTTACTTTGATGTCTGAGTCTCTTCGTAACGACGGACGTATCTGGGTTCCTAAGAAGAAGGAAGATGCTGAAGCTTTGCGTAAAGGTTTGAAGAAACCTACTGATATTCCTGACGAAGACCGCGACTTCTATTTGGAACGTCGTTATCCTGCGTTTGGTAACCTTGTGCCTCGTGACGTTGCGTCTCGTGCTGCTAAGGAACGTTGCGATGCCGGCTTCGGTGTGAACAGCACAGGTTTGGCTGTTTTCTTGGACTTCAAGTATGCTATCGACCGTCTTGGAAAGGATGTTGTTGCCGCTCGTTACGGTAACTTGTTCCAGATGTACGAAAAGATTACAGACCAGAATCCGTACGAAACTCCGATGATGATTTATCCTGCTATCCACTACACTATGGGTGGTATCTGGGTTGACTACGAATTGCAGACTTCTATCAAGGGTCTCTTCGCAATCGGTGAGGCTAACTTCTCTGACCACGGAGCTAACCGTTTGGGTGCTTCTGCTTTGATGCAGGGTCTTGCCGATGGTTATTTCGTGTTGCCTTATACAATACAGAACTACTTGTCTGACCAGATTCAGGTTCCGCGCATGAGCACTGACCTTCCTGAATTTGCTGAGGCTGAAAAGGCTGTTAACGACAAGATTAACAAGCTGATGAACATCAAGGGTAAACGTTCTGTTGACTCTATCCACAAGGAACTTGGTCACATTATGTGGGACTTCGTTGGTATGGCCCGCACTAAGGAGTCTTTGGAAACTGCAATGGCTAAGATCAAGGCGCTTAAGAAGGAGTTCTGGTCTAACGTGTTTATCCCAGGTAATGCAGACGATTTGAACACTGAGCTTGAAAAGGCTCTTCGTCTTGCTGACTTCCTTGAAATTGGTTACTTGATGGCTATCGACGCATACAACCGTAACGAGTCTTGCGGCGGTCACTTCCGTGAAGAGTTCCAGACTGAAGAGGGTGAAGCTCTGCGTCAGGACGACGAGTACTCTTACGTGGCTTGCTGGCACTATCAGGGCGAAGACAAAGACCCTGAATTGTTGAAGGAAGATTTGACTTACGAGTTCGTTCAGCGTCAGCAGCGTAATTACAAGTCGTAATTGTTTGGGATTTAAATCAAGAGTCGGAGGAGCTTTTTCCTCTAATTGTAACATTTAGACAAAATGGAAAATTCAATAAATATCACGCTGAAGGTTTGGCGTCAGAGAGGCCCGAAAGAAAAAGGTGCTTTTGAAAATTATGAATTGAAGAACGTCTCTACAGACAGCTCGTTCTTGGAAATGATGGATATGCTGAACGAACAGCTTGTTGCTGAAGGCAAGGAGCCTGTTGTGTTCGACCACGACTGCCGTGAAGGTATCTGCGGTATGTGCTCTTTGTACATCAACGGTCACCCGCACGGGCCAGACGAAGATGTGACTACTTGCCAGTTGCACATGCGTAAGTTCAAGGATGGCGAAACTATCACTATCGAACCTTGGCGTTCGGCTGGATTCCCTGTAATCCGCGACTTGATGGTGGACCGTTCTGCTTACGACAAGATTATTCAGGCTGGCGGTTACGTTTCTGTGAACACAGGTGGCGTGCCGGACGCTAACGCAATTCCAATCTCTAAGGTTGACGCTGACGAGGCTATGGACTCTGCTTCTTGTATCGGTTGTGGCGCTTGCGTGGCTGCCTGCAAGAACGGTTCGGCTATGTTGTTCGTGTCTGCTAAGGTGTCTCAGTTGGCTCTTTTGCCGCAGGGTAAGGTTGAGGCAGCTCGCCGCGCAAAGGCAATGGTTGCTAAGATGGACGAACTTGGTTTCGGTAACTGTACAAACACAGGCGCTTGCGAAGCTGAATGTCCTAAGAACATCTCTATCAGCAACATCGCGCGCTTGAACCGTGAGTTCCTTTGCGCTAAAATCAAAGACTGATAATATTTAGCTTTATAAAAAAGAGCGTATCCGTAAGGGTGCGCTCTTTTTGTTTTTATGAGAGTCAGGGAAGTTGGGCTAACTTTCTGTCTGTGAAGCAGTACCCAAAATTGAGGCCTTACGTATAGAGAAAAATTGACGGAAAGAGCGTTTATATTTGGAGTATTTTGGGAACAATACATATTTTGCCTTTCGCAAAAAGGGTTGTCTTTGTGCAGGATAATCAATTATTTCGTATCTGATTGATTCACAAATAGCGAATGCTATAGTTGTAAGTTGTTGGTAACGATTTGGCGACATTGGAATTGCACCAATCTTCTGCATTATGCTTTGTCAAATAACTCTGAAACAGTGGTAGCCAAACTTCTTGATTGAAAAAAGAGTTTGGCTACTTTTTAGTTATAAATAGTCATAATTAGTCGTATTTCAGTCATAAAAAAGAAAAAACAATCTTGACGCAGTACAGTTTACACAACCGGTTAGAATTCAGCCAAATATGCAGTGAAAACTTTAATCTATACGTTTTAGTAGTTCCCCCATCGTCATATCCGTAAATGTATGCCAAATGTCAAGATGAATATATTTGTATGTTTCAAAAAGTTGTCTCAAATATTCTATTTCTAAAAACAGTCTTAAATCATTTTCTGCATATTCTGGTCGTATTTCTTTTTTATTTCCAATACGTGCAATTTTAATTGCATACAAATCGCGTATTCCCTTTCCTTTAATATATGGAATAAAATAATAAAGTTCTGTCAGATATATACATGAGGGTATTTTATTTCCTGTATAGTAAAGTGTTGCAGATTGATTTAAATATTTTTCAATATTATCTTGTTTGACAAGACCGATAAGTACTCTACGTTGTGATTTCAGTTTTTCCATATCTGTAGTAAAAAAGACATGGGAATTATCCACAATGCGTAATGGGTATTGTTTCTTTATTTCATAAGCAGAAATCTGTTTAATATTTTGTTGATATATATTTTTTTTATTTGCAAAATCAAAACTATCGCTATCTGCAAAAGTTCTTTTTATTTGAGATGCGAGATGCCAAGCCAGACGAGGAGGAACAGCATTTCCTGCCATTTTATATCCATTTCTTACATCATTATATAAAAATTTAAAACTATCTGGGAATGTCTGGATTCTAGCACATTCTCTTACACTCAATCTACGGTACAAATGTTCAAAGCCACAGGCAAAGGCCCTTTGGCTATTAGAAACAAACGTCATTTTAGGGGCTTGGGGATGCAACGGAGCATTCCTTGCTTGTGCTTGTATTGTAAAAGAAGTTTCGTTCCAAGCACGTACACGATTGCGAGCCATATACCTAGCATCATAAGGACCTATATATACATCATGATTCATTCTTGTTGGATGTTCTCCTTCAACTATATCTGTTAAATAATACCTTGGTGACTCAACAATATCACCAATAGCATTCCACAATGTGAAATGCTCTAAACTTACAGTTTCCGGGAATGTAAAATTATTCGATAAGTCATTCCTAATCCCAACAAAAAACACACGAAACCTATCTTGAGGAACATTAAAATCAGCAGCATTGAGAAGTTTATAAGATATATTATATCCAGACTTTCGCAAAGCACCAATAAATTCTTCTAAAGTTTTTTTATGTTTTTCGTCAAGTATTCCCCGTACATTCTCTAAAAGAAAAAATTTAGGTTTCTTCTCTCTTACGACTCGAATGTACTCGAGGAAAAGTTGACCTCTAGGATCTTTTATTCCCATTCCTTTTCCTCCTTCACTCCACGCTTGGCATGGTGGTCCTCCTATAATGCCATCACAATCAGGGATGTCTTTTCCCTTCAACAATCTAACGTCAGATGTGTTTAAAATTGTATTAGGATGATTTAATTTATATGAGTCATGTATTGATTCATCAAATTCATTCGCCCAGACAACATTAAATCCTGCTTTCTCAAAACCTAAATCTAAACCACCACAACCAGCAAAAAGAGACACTACATTCATACTTTAATTAATCTTGGTAATTTATACCATGTTTGTCAAGTGTTGCACGAATACTCATAGCTACGTGGTATGCAAGATTTACAGGAACAGCATTCCCTATCATTTTGTATCCCATATTTACATCAGTATATAAAAAGACATAATCATCTGGAAATGTTTGTACTCTTGCTACTTCACGTACCGACATTCTCCTATATAAATGCTCTTGACCTGGTACAAAAATTTGTACATTCTTCTCCACTTTAATCATTTTTGGAGCCTGTGGATGCAACTGACATTGACGACCACTTGCTTGGACTGTAAAACCTGGTTCATCCCAAGCTCTCACTCTATTGCGAGACATGAAAATTGGCGAATAAGCACCTGTAAAGTATTCATGATTGGGAACAATACATTTTTCTCCGTTTGTTTTGTTATGCTCCAATGCAGGAATCACACTGTCCTTTAAATCCCAAATATATTCTCTCAAAGTTGGTTTATGCACACAAGGCTTTGGATACTCAAAATCATGAATATTTAAATCCTTGCGAAATCCAATATAGAAAACCCTATCTCGATCTTCAGGGACATCAAAGTCATTTGCATTCAGCATTTTTAGATTAACATCATATCCTGCCTCATCAAAAAGTCTCATAAAACCATCAACTGCCTCAGAATGGCGTTTAGCCAACATTCCCGATACATTCTCCGCAACAAAAAACAATGGTTGGACTGCTTTTAGAATCCTAATATATTCATAAAAAAGCTGACCTCGTGCATCTTCAATACCTTTAAGACTGCCTGCTTCACTCCAAGATTGGCATGGAGGTCCTCCAATAATACCCGTTATATGTTCCGGAAATTCACTTGCTTTTATTCCACGTATATCTCCCTCTATAAGGTGTGCATCTGGAAAATTAGCTCTAAATGTAGGACATATCTTTGAATCAAATTCATTTGCAACAATAGTACGGAAACCCGCATTATGAAACCCTTTGTCAAGTCCTCCAGCTCCAGAAAACAAACTTATTAAATTCATATTTTATAGATAAAATCAATTTTATAACACAAAGATAGACTATTTTTTGTTCTTTAACTAATTCTTTTTAAAAATTGTAGATTATAGTCCGTTGTACGATAGTCTAAATGAAAATACCTTTGAAGCATGGAAATTAATGAGATATTCGGTAATAATGTACGTAAACTGAGAACTGAAAAGAAAATCTCTCAAGAAGAACTTGCGAGTATGGCTGGCATAGATCGTACTTATATGTCGGATATAGAAAATGGGAGAAGAAATGTATCCTTGGTTGTTGCGGAAAAAGTAAGCAAAGCATTGGAAGTTGACTTAAAATCACTATTATAATGGGAAAGTTGGAACAAGATTTCACAAAATTGGAACAAGACATTATCAATATGTTCCAAGTTGGTTCGTCATTTAATTATAACGGAGATAAATACGAAGTCGTACTAAGTGGAAAACCTCGTCCGGCAAAGGGTGAATGTAAAACTGACGTATATATTAAAGCTAGGAATAAGAGTAACGGAAAAGAAAAAGAATGGAAAATCTCAGTAAAAAAAAGCAATGCAGATTTCCTTGAAAATAAAATCGGGATTGAAAGAGCCAGAGAAATATTTGGAGATGAAGCTCAACGTATCATAAAAAAAAGCATAGAAGCCATCAAAGAGAAGTTTGAAGATACTCCACTTGTGTATTACGAAAAATGTAATAAGACAGATGCTTTATCTATCACTTTGGGATGGAAATTTGAATTGACAAATAAGTCAAGCGGGGAAAAATCAGCAGAATTAAAATTAAAAGATAATCAAAAAATAGATGTTTATGCGGGGTCAAATCTTTCAGAAAATAAAAGAAATTCAGTTGTAAATAATAAAACTATAAAAGATTCTGGGGTAGCGAACTGCATTTTGGAGGTTGAAGACATGTCAACATTGAATGCTGAAATAGTAATAGAATGTTTAAAGGACATCAAAGAATTTGCGAAACAACAAAGGATATATTTTGCGTGCAAAGCACTTAATTATAGGCTTAAGAAGGACAAATGGGATGGAGATAGACCATTAAGCGTATATGTAAATTGGACAAAAAAAGACGATAAACTGCATGGATCTTTGATATTTGATTCTCCGCTATCAAAAAAAGGAAATGAGATAGGGGAAAAAGTACGACAGCTATTGAAAACTTTAAACATAACAAAGCCTATCTCAGCAGTAGGTTTAAAAAGTGTAATACACAAAGATGTGCCTATTCATACTTAATTAATATTTATTCCGCAACACTTCTACTCTTTTGGTGAGTAGTTAAAATATAAAATATTACCAGTAAAATTATTAGTATCCGATAGAAACGTAAAAGATAATAAAGAGAATCTCAGTCGCTGAATTTATGCGGCTGAGATTTTGCATATTTATCAGGACGATGCAAGCAGTTTATCAATGAGGTAATATCTCCAATATTTTTTTGTCGTTAATGTATTAGATGTAAAAATTTATCAATATCTTCGCATGTAAATCATCGTGTGCGATAAGTAGATACGTATATTTCTTATTACTTTCGAGTACGAAAAGAGGAGATGGTTTTACATAGAACAACCCATAAGAGAAGCGTTAGAATTTAATGGCACTAACGTAGTTGAAGTGAGGTATTTATTGGAGTTTTGTCGTCAGTTTGGCGTAAAGTCGATAAAAAGTATTCCCGAAGAAAACAGTGTTTATTTCCATCTGCGCAAAAAAGAGTGCTAGGAAGACTCCCATTCTTGCGTGGTTGTTTATTTGTATCGAAAGGGCGAAGGATGGACTTTTATTTGTGGGGATTGAAATGTAGGAGAGAGAGTGTGGAATTTAGACTATTTATTCCTTGTTATTACTGTCCGCTAAGCAATAATTTAGATTATCAACTTTTTTTACAAACAATATATTACGTTGTTATGAGCATGGATAAGCCCCTTTGAAATAAAAACAACGGCTGTCCGATAAAAAATCTATATTACAAGGCGTACATCCTGCCGCGGGTGCGGAACTTGACATCGGGTCAATTTACACCTCATCCGTCTTCTGCTTGCCTATGTTTCGGGTTGGGTACCATGCGATAAGCAGTCCGGCAAGCAGCACAGTGGCTATAATCGTGATGATGTCCGAAAACTGAACGTCAACAGGGTAGGCGTTTACAATAAAGGAGCCGGAGCCGTCTCCGTCAAGTTTAATTATTCCGAACCATTGCTGGCAAAGACAAAAAGCAAGGCCAAGGATAACTCCTGCGAATGTGCCGAAAACCGTAATCATCCAGCCCTCTGCCACAAATATCTTGCGAATCTCCTTGTAAGAAGCACCAAGGCTGTGCAAAGTCTCTATGTCGTTCTTCTTTTCGAGAATCAGCATGGTCAGAGAGCCAATCACGTTAAAGACCGCAATCAGCAGGATGAAGGTGAGAATCAGAAATGTAATCCACTTCTCTATCTTTAGCATACTGTAAAAATCATCATGCTGCTGCTCTTTGTCCTTCACAGAGAAGCCTTCGCCAAGAATATCTTCAATCTCCCTTTTAGCGTCGTCAATATCTTTCTTTTCGTCAATCTTCAGTTCAATAGAGGTGCATGCTTTGCCCTCATAATCAAAAAGTTCTCTCGCCAGGTCAAGAGGGATAAAGACAAACTTGCTGTCCGTCTCTTGCTGCCTTATGGAATAGATGCCAGACACGTAGATCAGTCTTTCGTGAAAAGCGTTTTCCGGATTTGCCACATTTATCTTGGCGTCATGTTTCGGGGTGTACAGAGTTATTGGCGAGACAAAGTTTACCCCAACCTCTATTTGGGCAGACAGAGCCGCGCCTATCACGGCGTAGTCAGACCGGCTGTCCTTAAGCACAAACTGTCCGGTGTGCAAGATGGCGTCAGTGTCGGCCAAGTAGTTATAGCAGCTGTCAACCCCTTTTAAGGTGACTGCCGCCTGCTTGTTTTCGTTGCGTGCGAGGGCGTTGTCTTCAAGCACTTCGGACGCTACCTTGACAAAGTCCAGCGTCTTTACCTTCTGAATGGCCTCCATGTCAGAATCGAAGACTTTCCCCTCTACCAGCGAAATCTTCAGGTCCGGGTCTAACGAACTGAAAAGCTGAGAGATAAGGTCTTGAAACCCATTGTACACAGACAGCACTCCGACAAGCGCGGTTGTGGCAAGAGCAATGCCAACAGCGCAGATGCCAGAGATTATGTTTATGGCATTATGCTTTTTCTTTGAAAAAAGATAACGGAGCGCTATGTGCAAAGGGAATTTCATTATTTACCGAGAAGTCTGTCTATGTTTTCAAGGTAGTTCAAAGAGTCGTCGAGGAAGAACGCAAGTTCCGGAATGCGGCGGAGCTGCAGCCTCACACGCTTGCCAAGCTCAAAGCGGATGCCCTTGACGCTGTTCTTGATGATGCCCATCGTCTCGTCCACCTTGTCGTTCGGGAAGATGCTCAAATACACCTTTGCGACGCTCAGGTCGGCCGAAACCTGCACGGCGGTCACAGACACCAGCGTGCCGCCCATTGTGTTAGTCATCTGAAGAAACATGTCTCCCAGTTCCTTCTGCAAAAGTCTGTCTATCTTTTTTAGTCTTGTTGATTCCATTTTTGAACAAATTTAATTTAGAGACGCAAATATACAACAAAGAAACGAGAAGTGAGGCAGATTGGGCTAAGAATGTTGTGAATCAGCGCCGCCGGACATTTGGCAGATCATGATTAAAGAGTTATCTTTGCCGCAGATTTGTATGTTTACGTTATTTAAAAATTATGTGGAAAGATTGGCTTTATTTTACACGTTCGGAGCGGAACGGGATTTTCTTGTTGTCGGTATTGATCATGGCGGTTCTGATTTTCCGCCTTTTTGTGCTTCCTCAGATGGCGCGTGCGGCTCCGTTTCAGTCTGATTATGCGGCGGAGGTTGCGGAGTTTGAGGCTTCGCTGCGGAGGGTGGAGCGTGTGGCAGACACATTTGCGTTTGACCCTAACAAGGCGGACTCGGCGACGTTTGTCAAACTTGGACTGCCAAATTACATAGCGCAGAGGATTGTGAGATTCAGGGCGAAGAACGGCGTATTCCGGACAGCGGACGATTTCTTTAAGATTTACGGACTTACAGAAGAAAAGTACGGACATCTGAAGCCTTTTGTGCAGATTGCGGATGTCAGGAGGCAAGCGAAGCCGTATCTGGCAAAGGACGAGAAGAGAGTGCCACGAAAACCAGAGGCTGTTGAGAAGCTGAATCTGAACAGGGCAGATACAGCAGACCTGAAGCGTTTGCGCGGGGTAGGGTCTAAGCTTGCGGCAAGAATTGTGAAGTTCAGGGATCTGGTGGGCGGATTTCATAGCAAAGAGCAGCTGAAAGAGGTTTACGGGCTTGCTGCGGAGTCCTATCATCAGATTGCAGAGTTTGTATTTGTGGAAGATGGAGAGGCGAAACGATTCACGAGAGAGGACGTCTTGAAGAGAAACTTTTATCATCCGTATTTGAACAAAGGTAAGCTTAAGATTGTTAGGATGATGCTGCAAAGGCAGGAGACGCTGAGTTTGGCTGAGTTGAGAGACTCTGGCGAGTTTGACGACGAAGAGCTGAAAAGGCTGGTCTGGTATTTCGATTTTGTGCAGGCTTTGTAACGGAGCGGAAGGCAGAAGAGGCTGGATCAGGTGCGTCCTAACCGGATTTGAGGACAAGACAGGATGTTTTTATTGTGTTTCTAATGGTGAAATGTGCAAAAAAAGCGGGAAAATGCCCAAAAATATATTGTACAACATATTTTTTTGCTTGGTGATAATAAAAAAAACAACGAAATTTGCAGGCGAAAAAATAAAGTCAACTGTTGTTGACGACGGAAACACAATCTTTTTTACCTTATTGATTTTAAAATACCTTGGAATAAAAGGCGGCTTCATAAAAGTGAGGCCGTTTTTCTTTTTAAGCGACCTTTGGTAAATATCCGAAATAAAGCTGAAAGGGCGGTGCTTAAACAGTAGAAAAAGGCTCGGCATAGTGTAGAAAAAGACATTGGCGGGGACACATTTAATTTTATTGCATCAAATTTTCATGAAAATTTAGTAATCATTACTTATTAATTTTGTACTTTTGCGATGAGAATATAATTTATAAACCCTAATAAATTAAAAAATGGTTAATTACAAGGATTTGGGTCTTGTGAACACAAAAGATATGTTCGCAAAGGCGATTAAAGGTGGATACGCTATCCCGGCGTTCAACTTCAATAACATGGAACAGATGCAGGCTATCATCAAGGCTGCAGTTGAAACTAAGTCTCCAGTTATTCTTCAGGTTTCTAAGGGCGCTCGTCAGTATGCTAACGCTACATTGTTGCGTTACATGGCTCAGGGTGCGGTAGAATACGCAAAGGAATTGGGTTGCGAAAAGCCTGAAATCGTTCTTCACCTTGACCACGGAGACACTTTCGAAACTTGCAAGAGCTGTATCGACTCTGGTTTCTCTTCAGTTATGATCGACGGTTCTCACCTTCCATACGAAGAAAACGTAGCGTTGACAAAGAAGGTTGTTGACTACGCTCATCAGTTCGATGTAACTGTAGAAGGCGAGCTTGGTGTATTGGCTGGCGTTGAAGACGAAGTTTCTTCTGACCACCACACTTATACAAACCCTGAAGAAGTTGTAGATTTCGCTACTCGCACAGGTTGCGACTCTTTGGCTATCTCTATCGGTACTTCTCACGGTGCTTACAAGTTCACTCCCGAGCAGTGCACTATCGACGAAAAGACTGGTTTGATGGTTCCTCCTCCGTTGGCATTCGACGTGTTGAAGGCTGTTGAAGAGAAACTTCCTGGTTTCCCTATCGTTCTTCACGGTTCTTCTTCAGTTCCTCAGGAAGAAGTTGCTACTATCAACAAGTTCGGTGGTGCTTTGAAGGCTGCTATCGGTATCCCAGAGCCTTGGTTGCGTGAATCTGCTAAGTCTGCAGTTTGCAAGATCAACATCGACTCTGACTCGCGTTTGGCTATGACTGCTGCTATCCGTCAGACTTTCGCTGAAAAGCCAGCAGAATTCGACCCTCGTAAGTACTTGGGCCCAGCTCGCGACAACATGGAAAAGATGTACAAGCACAAGATCATCAACGTGCTTGGTTCTGACAACAAGTTGAGCTGCTAATTTTTAGCAATCCGTAACATCGGGGCTTGTGCTCCGAATCGTTATATTCTTAACAGACTCGGTCTTCTGGCCGGGTCTGTTTTGCTTTGCGCTTAATGTGGGGCAGTTTGCCGTATGTTTCTTTCGATTCTCCCGGAGGATTAATTTTTAGAAGTTGTCTTATAAAACTCGTTCATCTTCAGAATCGCGTTGTTCAGCACTTTGGCGTTGATTTTGTACTCTTCTAACGGATTGAGGTTCGCATCGTAAATTTCAAGGCTGCCAGACGGTTTTTTCTCCACAATCACATCATCTTCCACGATAAAGGCGTAGTTGAGGTTGTCTCCCACGATGTGCCAGTTCCTGAATGTTGAGTCGTGCAGCAGTCGTCCCATGCAGTAGTCTTGCGGGTCGTTAGTCACTCCGATGCCGTCGTGCATAAGCGTTGCAGCAATATCGTAGTGTGTAGTTCTGTGAGAAAGAATTTTTGGCGAGCAGCCCGGAGTGTAATATAAAAGCGGCACATGAATCTGATGTTTTGTGTAGTTGCTGCCATGTCCCCAGTAATTCTTCTTGTTTTCGTTAAACTCCTGTCCGTGGTCGCCAGTTATGATTATCACGCTGTTTTCCAGCAGTCCGTTCTCTTCCAGTCTCTTGGTCACCGAGCCTATCAGCGAATCCACCGCAAACGCGCAGTTACGGTACAAGTTCCAGAAAGGCTCAGGGTCCATGTCGTTATTTAGTTTTGTGTAATCCGCAAACTCCCAGCTTGGCACAAACTTCTTCTGCCTGTCCTTCGGATAAGCGTAACTGTGTGGCAGGTCGTAAAAAAGGAAAGAGAAGAAAGGCTTCGCTTTGGCCGAGTCCGAATCTATGAAGTCTAAGAACTCTCTAGTGATTTGGCAGTCGCGTTCATATACTGTTTCGCCCTTAGTCGTAGCGTTCAGATTAGGGACGTTGCGGAATATCAGTTTGGCGAAGTTCGGGTTGTTCAGCGTTGCGCTTGGGTAGGTCTTTACCTCGTAACCTTCGTCAAGGAGCGTGTTTATAAACACAGGAGTTACGCCGGACACCTCAAAATCTTTCCAATAATAAGAAGATACGCCGAAGAACATTCCGAAGATGCTACCTCTCGTGCCGTTGCTGCTGCTCAGGTGGTTGTCGAACTTTTCGCACTTTTCGGAAAACCGCATGACGTTAGGCATCACTTCGTTGCAGAATGTGCGGCAGTTCCATGAATCTATCGCTATTATCACAATGTTTTTCTTCTGAGCGGCCGAGTCAATTCTCACTTTGTTCTTAGGGTAATCAAGGCCGTTGTTGCCAGATTTGAAGTCTGCCTTCATGATGTCGTCCTGCGAGATGACACCGAGCTTCAGCATCAGTTTGTTAGCCGTAAGCGGGAAGAAATACGGCAGATGCGTTGCGCTCTTTATCACAGACTGCTTGTTGGCTACAGCTGCGTAAGCGTGAAACAGGTTGGCGAAGAGGAACAGAGCCGCAAGCGTGATGACAGAAGGCAGGACAAAAGCCTTTCGGAACTTTTTGTAAATCGTGTCTGCCAAGAATTTCAGCCCGATGTTCAGTCCTGCAAAAAGGAGAACTGCCAAGAACATCTTTACGTACAGCAGCGTGTCGAAGTCAAAAATCTCGTCGCTTCCTTCGCCAAAGTACATGCTCAGCACAATTCCGTTTATGTGAAATTTGTACAGGCTGAAAACCATTCCGTTAAGATAGCACAAAATACTTGTGAAAGTCATGCTGGCGATATGCACAATACCGGCTGTCAGCTCTTTGCCGCTAATCAGCACGATTGGCACGAACAGTAACGCAAACGGAATCAGAGCAAGCATGGCGGCATGAGAGATTGCCGCTGCGATGTAGAACATCATGCCTGAGAGATCCATAAACTCAATCTGCGGGCTTTGAATCAAATAATTTACAAACAGAATTGCAAGTACAAGCGCCGTCAGCATATAATATAAGAACCCTCTTTTTATAATATCTTTTTTCATCCTCTTTTTCGATTTTTACAATTTATTGCAACTTCTATAAATTGAGGCGAAAGACCTTGAATGATATCGGTAGCGTCCAAAGCGAATTTCAGAACATGAAAATCACAAAACGCAATTTATATAAGTCGCTTTTGATTAGCGGGGACAAAAATACGTAAATATATCGTATAAGTCCTCTTCAGAAGTTGTTTTTGAACAAGTTTGTTTGAATTAATGCTTTTTTTTGTCTGTTTTTCAAGGAAACGGATAAATTTGTTTCTCAAAATGTCTGTAAATCTGAATTTCTTTTCTACCTTTGGTATTGGTAAGGGTATTTGTAAAGAGCGGTTGAACGGTCTGTTGAGGCTGAGTTTGTGTTAGTAAACCAAGAACAATAATTTAATTTACGGAAAGAAGATGAAAAAGAAGAAAAGTAAGGTGAAAAGCAAGATATATCCCAATAAGCAAAAGAAGAGCAAGCAGGATTCAGGCAAACGGATGAAGAAGCGCGACATGCTTGACCTTGTGGTGCGGCTGTTCCAGAAGCATCCGGACGCAACGTTCGGCTTCAAAAAGGTCTGTTCAGAACTGAGCGTGTCGGTCATGCCGCAAAGACAGCAGCTTATGGATGTTTTGACGGAACTTGTGATTCAGGACTTCCTGCAGGAGCCGAGCCGTGGCAATTACAAACTAAACGCGCGTTGCGGCTCTGTGGTTGGAACGCTGGAACGCAAGTCTGGCGGAAAAATATTCCTTGTGCCGGACGATGGCGGCGAGGAGATTCATGTCATGGACAAAAACTTGAACAGAGGCATTGCGGGCGACAAGGTTAGGGTGAGACTGTATGCTAAAAGGAGAGGCTCGGTGCCGGAAGGCGAGGTCGTGGAGGTGCTGGAACGCAAGAACAGTGTGTTTGTTGGAACGCTTCAAGTGAAGGATAATTATGCGTTCTTGTTGGTGGACAATAAGCTGATGCAGAATGATATATTTATCCCTGCGGATAAGCTTAACGGAGGCAAAGACGGACAGAAGGCTGTGGCGAAAATCGTGGAATGGTCTGAAAGGGACAGAAATCCGGTTGGCGAAATTATAGACGTGCTGGGCGATATGGGAGACAATAACACCGAAATGAACGCGATACTTGCCGAGTTCGGACTGCCTTACACTTATCCGAGCGCGGTGGAGGATTTTGCAGACCAGATTCCGGACGAAATTCCGGAAGAGGAAATCAAAAGGCGTATCGATTGCAGAAATATCACAACGTTCACAATAGACCCGAAGGACGCGAAAGACTTCGACGACGCTCTTTCTCTCAGAAAACTTGACAACGGAAGGTGGGAGGTTGGCGTGCATATCGCGGATGTGACGCATTATGTCAAGGTCGGGGATATTATTAATGAGGAGGCGGAAAAACGTGCCACTTCCATATATCTTGTGGACAGGACAATCCCCATGCTGCCGGAAAGGTTGTGTAACAAAATATGCTCCTTGCGCCCTGACGAGGAGAAGCTTTGCTACTCTGTGCTGTTTGAAATGAACGACGAGGCGGAGGTGCTTAATTACAATATTGCGCATACGGTGATAAAGTCTGACAGACGTTTCACTTATGAGGAGGCGCAGGAGATTATCGAGACGCAGAAAGGTGACTTCTGTGACGAGGTGCTTACGTTGGACAGGCTCGCGAAGAAACTCAGAGAAGACCGTTTCGAAAAGGGAGCGATAGCTTTTGACCGGACAGAGGTGCGTTTTGAGATTGACGAGAAGGGCAAGCCGCTGAGCGTATATTTCAAAGAGTCTAAGGATGCAAATAAACTGATAGAGGAGTTCATGCTTCTTGCAAACAGAACGGTGGCGGCGCATATAGGTTGCCCTAAGAGCAACGGCGGTAAACTGAAGACTTTTGTTTATCGTATTCATGATGTGCCGGACCCTGAGAAACTTGCTAATCTGTCGCAGTTCATCAGTCGTTTCGGCTATAAGGTTAAGATTCAGGGAAAGAATGAGGAGGTCTCTGCATCTATAAACAGCTTGCTGGATCAGGTGCAGGGCAAGAAGGAGCAGAACCTTATTGAGACTATTGCCATAAGGTCCATGGCTAAGGCTATATATTCTACTGATAATGTGGGGCATTACGGGCTTGCGTTTGATTATTACACACATTTCACATCGCCTATTAGACGTTATCCGGACATGATGGTGCATAGGCTGCTGGACCGTTACGCGAGCGGCGGAAATAGTGCCGACAAGGGCAAGTTTGAGGATTTGTGCAAACACAGCTCTTCTATGGAACAGCTTGCAGCCACGGCAGAACGCGCTTCTATAAAGTATAAGCAGGTGGAATATATGAGCGACAAGGTAGGCAAGGTTTATGATGGCGTAATCTCTGGTATTCAGGAGTGGGGCATATATGTGGAACTGCTGGAAAATAAATGCGAGGGTATGGTGCCTATTCGAGACCTCGACGACGATTTTTATATGTTCGACGAAAAGAATTATTGTCTGATAGGACGCAGTTCTCACAGAACTTACCAACTTGGCGACGAGGTGATTGTGCGCATTGCAAAAGCAAATCTTGAAAAGAAACAGCTCGATTTTGAACTGATAGAGAAGAAGATGGCGTAAGATAATGGCAGCCTCTATGAATTGCGAGCCGTAATTTGTAGAGGCTGTTTCTAAATTGGGTAATCATGAGGATAGAATTGATAAATAAAAGTTTTTACGGCTCTTTTGCGTTTGACGTCACTATTTATGGGGCTTGTCTAATCGTTTTTTCTTGGTTTGTGCGAATTTATTGCGCGTTGAATTTGGTTGGAGTTGTTTTTTGGGGAATATTCACCTTTCCTTTTTTCCTTATAGTTTCACAGTGGATATATTTGTTAGTAAGATTTCGTGGTATATGTTTAGATATAAGTGGTGATGAGATTACTTATTTTTTGGATAGGAATCACAGTGTGTCGTTTAATGTGAAAGATGTCAAGGTGATAATGATGTATTCCATGATTATGAGCAAAACCAGTTTTGAACATCTGTATGAACTTTACATAGACGGTTATAAAGAGCCTTTGTATTTGTATGCTGAAAAATCGATGCTGAGGCATTTGAAGTGTGCGAAAACTATTGTGGGAGAAAAGGAAGGTTTCGCTCCGTTTTTTAGAGCTAAGTGGAGGACTTGGCATAGATGATGTTCTGATGTAAAATTAGGGTGTCTTTTGGGCGATTTATATAAATTTGGTCGAGCTGATTTTGAAAGACAAATATATAGCTCTCTTTGCAGAACCGGATAAAAAGTCTTACATTTGCGGTTAATAAAAACAGATTGATTATGTGCATACCTGGGA
>CALGHE010000145.1 GCA_937915765.1 uncultured Bacteroidales bacterium
TGTCCTCGCGCATACGGCTCCACTCGTCGCCACGGCTTATCACCTTGCTCATCAGAGCGTAAAGGTAGTAATTTGCGCGTGTTTTGAAAAACAATTGCGAATAATTTTGCATCTCGACCAGAATTTTGTCGTTCTTCTCGGTGGTGCAGAGCAGGTCGAATATGACGCCCCGTCCGCCGTTCCGGTCCGACGGAACTTCGACGTTCTCGAACGTGAGGCTCTTGATCTCGCCGTACTCCTCGCTCAGCAGGCTGTTCAGGAACGAACGCATCTGAGGCTCCTGGCCCATAAGCTTCTTGAAGGCCCAGTCGGTCTTTAAATTGATATACTGAGACATGATATTTTTGAAAAAGTAAACATATTAAATTAAGAATGTGCAAATATAATACAGATGCAATTATTGCACAAGAGTAAAGTCGGAAAATCTGTACGAAAAAAACAAAAAAATAACTATGTAGAAATACAGACATGCCACATTCCCACATAGTTATTACCTATTTTCTCACACCATCTATACGGCGATAACACGTCGCCTAAATTCAGAGCAAACGATTGCGGTAGCCACCGCCACATTCAGAGACTCTGAAGTCTCATCGCCAGCCGGATAATTAGGGATAAGCAGCCTGTCCGTTATTCTCTCCGCCAAAGCGTCCGAAATTCCGTTTCCTTCATTTCCCATAACTATTATAGCCTCCTGAGGCAAGCTGCGTCCGTAAATATTCTCGCCGTCGAGAAAAGTGCCGAACAGCGGATACTTGCCCTTCAGTCCGTCAACAAAAGCGCACAAGTCGCAATAATGCAGAGCCACCCTGCCGACAGCCCCCATAGACGCCTGCACAACCTTAGGGTTATAGACATCCGCAGTCTCTTTAGAGCAAATAATGTTTCTGATGCCGAACCAGTCAGCAATGCGAATTATCGTGCCGAGATTGCCCGGGTCCTGAACCGTGTCGAGCATCAACGTAAGACATCCGGCAAGCATACCTTCCGAGAAGCGAACCTCACGCTTTCTCAGCACAGCAATGACGCTCTGCGGAGCATTCAGAGCCGACGCCTTTTTGATTTCCTCCTTAGACGCAGACACAACAGACGCAGGCTTCACGGACAATATCAAGCCTTTGTTCTCCGCAATCCACTCGTCCGTAGCCGCAATCAGTTCGCACCCGAACAGCGGCAGGAGGTCCGCAACCAGCTTGTTGCCCTCCGCCACGAACAAAGAAGAAACATCCCTGTTCTTTTTAAGAGCCAGAGATGTTATTAATTTAATCTGATTTTTAGACAAAGCCATTATTCAACCCTCAAAAGCCAAATTTCGTAAGCCATCGGAATATAGTCTGTAGCGTCAGACTGCAAAGTGCCGTTCACCGTTGACAACGTCTCGTTACCTATTTTGAAAGGGATAATCGTCTTGCAATGGCCACCCGCGCGCATATTCCTCAGAGCCTCCTGAAAGCCGGAGCCATAAGTAGAAGAATAGGACACCACGTTAGACAGAACGAGCGACTGCGGATTTGCGGTATAACGCTCCGTACAGTCATAAATAGGAACGCCAAACATATTTTTGCCCACAAACCTGAAATAGACCGTATATCCATTTCCCGGCTTCAGCTTACCGTCACCTTTCTCCACCTGATGATAATAAAGGCCCGACTCGGACTTCACATATATAGGATTGCCATCTTCGGTAAGCCATTCGCCGTCACCCTCAGGCTGTTCGTCAACCACCTTTATCTTGTTATTCGAAATGTACTCCCCTATAGCCTCTCTTTCATCTTCGAGATATTCCGCATAAGTCTTGTTTTTATCACATGAAAACAAGGTTAAAGAGAGAGCCGCCAATAGGCTCATTTTAAGAAATCTGCACATAAACTTATATTTTTTGGCAAATATACAACAAAGAAACGAAAGTTATATCATTTGCAGAAATTACGACATAAAAAAAACTCATTTTCCTCCAATGCGCACAGACATCACGCCAATTCGCTAAGTTCCAGCCAGCGCATAGTTTTTTCGTCAAGCTCAGACATTAGCGCGCCAATTCTGTTAGACTTTTCAATCAAATCCGGACCCTGCAACGAGCCGGAAGACAACGCCGCTTCAATCTCCGCCTTTTCCGCCTCTAACATTTCAATCTCCTTTTCAAGCTCCTCAAACTCGCGCTTCTCCTTGAACGTCAGTCTGCGCGGACGGCTATCAGAAGACTTGCCCTTTGCCTCAGTTTTCTCCTTCGGCTTCTCGCGGTTCTGTTTTTCCTGCAGTTCGAGTCGCTCCTTCTCCTCCCTCCAGACACGGAAATCAGTATAATTACCAGGGAAATCCTGCACATTAGCGTTTCCATGAAAAACGAACAGATGGTCCACAACCTTATCCATGAAATATCTGTCGTGCGAGACAACAATCACGCAGCCCTTGAAGCTCTGCAGATAATCCTCCAGCACGTTAAGCGTCACAATATCGAGGTCGTTTGTCGGTTCGTCCAGCACAAGGAAGTTCGGATTCTTCATCAGCACAGAGCAAAGATACAATCTGCGACGCTCGCCTCCGCTGAGTTTCGCGACAAAATCGTGCTGTTTTTCCGGAGCGAACAAGAAATGCTGCAAAAACTGCGAAGCGTTCATCTTTCTGCCCCCGCCAAGGTCAATCTCCTCCGCAATATCACGAATAACGTCAATAACCTTCATCTGGTCGTCAAACTTCAGACCATCTTGACTATAATAACCAAATTTCACCGTCTCGCCCACATCAATAGAGCCTTTGTCCGGCAGCACCTCGCCCATCAGCATCTTCACGAACGTCGATTTTCCGGTACCATTGTTCCCCACGATGCCAAGTTTCTCATAACGTGCGAAATTATAGTAAAACTCGTCCAGAATCTTCAAATCACCATAACTCTTCGAGATATATTTAGCCTCGAAAATCTTGCTTCCAAGGTAAGACGACTTCACCTCAATGCTGACGCTGCCCGACTCTCTCTTCGCCTTAATCTTCTCCTCCAGTTTATGGAACGAGTCAATTCTGTACTGAGCCTTTCCGGCACGAGCCTGCGGCTGCCTCCTCATCCAGTCCAGTTCCTTGCGGAAGAGATTATTCGCCCTTGCCAGTTCCGCGTTCTGCATATCGATGCGCTCCTGCCTTTTCTCAAGATAATAAGAGTAATTGCCCTTGTACTGAAAAATCCGCTGTTGGTCAATCTCAATAATATTGCTGCACACACGGTCGAGGAAATATCTGTCGTGCGTCACCATAAGCAGCGCCATTTTGGAGCGGTTCAGGAAATCCTCCAGCCACTCCACCATCTCCAAGTCCAGATGATTGGTCGGCTCGTCCAAAATAAGCAGTTCCGGCTCCGTAATAAGGACATTAGCCAGAGCAATACGTTTAAGCTGTCCGCCCGAAAGCTGCTCCACCCTCTGGTCAAAATTATGAATCTTCAGTTTGCCGAGAATCTGCTTGATCCGGCTCTCATAATCCCACGCCTTCAGCATCTCCATTTTAGAGAGCAGCGAGTTGAGCCGTTCCTCATCCTCAGGGTGCATCAAAGCGTTCTCATACTCTGCAATAACCTTAACAACCTCATTATCAGAATTAAAGCAAGCCTGCAGAACAGTAAAACCAGCAGGATACTTAGGGTCCTGAGGCAATATTCCCACACGAAGGTCACGTTTGAAAGATATTTTGCCCTCGTCATACTGTTCCTTTCCGGATATGATGTTCAGCAACGTGGTTTTTCCAGCACCATTCTTTGCGATAAGAGCGGTTCTCTGCCCCTCGAATATGCTGAACGATATTTTCTCGAACAAAAGCCTGTCGCCAAACGACTTTGTCAAATTTTCTACCTGAAGATAATTAGCTGCCATTATCAGAAGCACTAAAATAAACATTAAACCTTATATGATGCAAAAGTAGAAAAATAAACGAAGAATAGAAAATCTTTTCCTCTTCCGAGTCAAAAAACAGCGCGTGAACATAAAAACAAAGAGGTTTTTACAAAAACATCATCAAAATGTGATATTTTTCCAAATAAAATTTAAACAGCTTCTAAAAAATCGTTAACTTTGCAGACAATTTATTATTGACAATAAACATTAAGGAGCAATATATGATTTTATTCTTCAAAAAAGAGGATGCCGGCATAATTGCAGTAGATGCGGCAAAAGCTCTCGAATCTCAGGAGATAGAGAAACTAAACTGGCTTTTCAGCGGTGCCACGCACACAGAGAAGTCGGAGATAGAAGGCTGGTTTATAGGACCGCGCCGTGAGATGATAACCCCATGGAGCACAAATGCAGTGGAGATAACCCAGAACATGGGCATGACCGGCATTCTTCGCATTGAAGAATTTTTCGTGGCGGAAGGCGAAAACGCCGAGCACGACCCTATGCTCCAGCGCATTTACAGCAAGTTAGACCAGAACATCTTCACTATCGACAAGCAGCCGGAACCGATCATCTACATTGATGACATAGAAGCTTACAACCAGCAGGAAGGGCTTGCTTTGAGCACCGACGAGGTGAAATACCTCAACGAAGTGTCTGAAAAGATAGGAAGAAAACTCACTGACAGCGAAGTGTTCGGATTCTCTCAGGTTAACTCTGAGCACTGCCGTCATAAAATTTTCGGAGGAAAGTTCATAATCGACGGAGAAGAGAAAGAAGACTCGCTTTTCGGACTGATTAAGAAAACTTCTGAAACTAACCCTAACAAGCTTGTTTCGGCTTATAAAGACAATGTGGCTTTCAACGAAGGCCCTGAAATAGAGCAGTTCGCTCCTGCAAGCGGCGACAAGCCTGACTTCTTCGACGTGAAGAAGATCAAGTCTGTCATTTCGCTGAAGGCGGAAACTCACAACTTCCCTACTACGGTAGAGCCGTTCAACGGCGCTGCAACGGGTACCGGCGGCGAGATTCGCGACCGTCTGGGCGGAGGCAAGGCAAGTTTGCCTATCGCGGGAACTGCGGTATATATGACTTCGTACCCAAGAACTAAGGCGGGCCGCGCATGGGAAAAGGCTACTGCAGAGCGCAAATGGCTTTACCAGACACCAGAACAGATTTTGATAAAGGCGTCTAACGGCGCAAGCGATTTCGGCAACAAGTTCGGACAGCCGCTAATCTGCGGTTCTTTGCTCACTTTCGAACATGCAGAGAACTGCAAGAAGTTTGGCTACGACAAAGTTATCATGCTTGCCGGCGGTGTTGGCTTCGCGAAGATGAAAGATAGTCTGAAGGGCGAGCCAAGTGTCGGACAGAAAGTTGTTGTGATGGGCGGCGACAACTACCGTATCGGTATGGGCGGTGGCGCTGTGTCTTCTGTGAACACAGGTGTGTACGACAACGCTATAGAACTGAACGCAGTGCAACGTGCAAACCCGGAAATGCAAAAACGCGCGTCTAACGTCATCAGAACTCTTGCCGAGTCTGACAACAACCCTATCGTCTCTATCCACGACCACGGAGCCGGCGGTCACTTGAACTGTCTCTCTGAGCTTGTGGAAAGCACCGGCGGAAAAATTGACATGGACAAGCTTCCTATAGGCGACCCTACTTTGTCTGCTAAAGAAATCATCGGCAACGAAAGTCAGGAGAGAATGGGTCTCTTGGTTGACGAAAAAGATATTGACCTCATACACAAAATCGCTGAGCGCGAACGCGCCCCTATGTATGTAGTCGGCGAGACAACCGGCGACATGCAGTTTGTTTTTGAGAAAGGAAACGGCGAACAGCCTATCAACTTGCGACTTGACTACATGATTGGCAAGCCGCCCCGCACAATTATAACAGACAAAACAGTAGAAGAGAATTACGAAGATGTCTGCACAGACGCTTCTAAACTTCAGGAATATATAGAGAATGTTCTGCAGCTTGAAGCTGTGGCTTGTAAAGACTGGCTCACAAACAAGGTGGACCGCTCCGTAACAGGAAAGGTGGCTAAGCAGCAGTGCACCGGCGAAATCCAGCTGCCCCTGAACAACTTGGGTGCTGTGGCGCTTGACTATCGTGGCAAGTCTGGTATCGCGACATCTATCGGCCATGCTCCTATGGCGGCGCTGATTGACCCTGCAGCCGGATCCGTTCTGTCTATTGCGGAAGCGTTGACTAACATCGTATGGGCGCCGCTTGCCGACGGGCTGGACAGCGTTTCCCTCAGTGCAAACTGGATGTGGCCTTGCAAGAATGAAGGCGAAGACGCTCGTCTTTACAAAGCGGTTGAGGCCTGCAGCGAATTTGCTTGCGCGCTCGGCATCAACATCCCAACAGGAAAGGACTCTTTGTCTATGACTCAGAAATATGAGAACGACAAGGTTTATTCTCCGGGAACTGTGATTATATCTGCAGGCGCCGAGGTTAGCGACGTTCGCAAAATAGTAAGCCCTGTGGTCGTGAACGACGAAAAGAGCACGCTGTATCATGTAGATTTCTCTTTCGACAGTCTGAAACTTGGCGGCTCGGCCTTGGCTCAGTCTCTGAACAAGCTTGGCGCGGAAACGCCTACGGTGCAGGATTCTGAATACTTTGCTGACGCGTTCAACGCAATACAGACTTTGATTAACGAAGACCTGATACTCGCTGGACACGACATCTCTGAAGGCGGTATGCTGACCGCTTTGCTCGAAATGTGCTTCGCTAACACGACTGGCGGTCTGAACGTCAACTTTGACAAGATTGGTGAAGATGACATCGTGAAGATTTTGTTCAGCGAAAACCCTGGTGTCATAATTCAGGTAAAAGACCGCAACAGAGCTGAAAAGATATTGATGGACGCTGGCATCGGATTTGCTGAAATAGCAAAGCCATCTGCTAAGCGCGAAATCAAAGTCACTAAGAAAGACAAAACTTACACGTTCGACATAGACTCGCTGAGAGACGTCTGGTACACGTCTTCTTACTTGCTCGACCGCAAGCAGAGTGGCGCTGTGTGTGCGGAAGAACGCTTCAACAACTACAAGAACCAGCCGCTCAAGATTAAGTTCAACGACTCGTTCGCAGGAAAACTGTCTAAGCTTGGCTTATCGGCAGACCGTACGGAAAGGTCTGGAGTTAAGGCTGCCATCATCAGAGAAAAGGGAACTAACGGCGAACGTGAAATGGCCTACTCTATGTGGCTTGCCGGCTTCGACGTGAAAGACGTTCACATGACCGACCTTGCCTCTGGCCGCGAGACATTGGAAGATGTTAATCTGATTGTGTTCTGCGGGGGATTCTCCAACTCAGACGTGCTCGGTTCTGCAAAGGGATGGGCAGGCGGATTCCTTTACAACGAAAAGGCAAAGGCAGCGCTCGACAAGTTCTACGCTCGCCCTGACACCTTGAGCCTTGGTATATGCAACGGCTGCCAGCTTATGGTAGAGCTTGGCTTGGTTTATCCGGAACACGAACAGAAGCCTAAGATGCTGCACAACAACTCTCACAAGTTCGAATCATCTTTCGTAGGCTTGAACATTCCACAGAACGACTCTGTGATGTTCGGTTCTCTGTCAGGAAGCAAGCTTGGCATCTGGGTTGCTCACGGAGAAGGCAAATTTGACTTGCCTTACGCAGAAAGCGAATACAACATCATTGCAAAATATGAGTATGACGCTTATCCTGCTAACCCGAACGGCTCTAAGTACTCTGCTGCCGGAATCTGTTCTAAGGACGGTCGCCACTTGGCTATGATGCCTCACTTGGAACGTGCGATATTCCCTTGGCAGTGGGCATACTATCCGCTCGACAGAAAGAACACCGACGAAGTGACTCCTTGGATAGAAGCCTTTGTTAACGCTAAAAAGTGGATTGAAAAGCAAAAATAAATTTCATGTTTTTTGAACGAAGCAGGCTAATGTATTTTTTACATAGCCTGCTTTTTTTGAGACATTTTAACTCTTTTTTTTTAATATTTTACTTAATTTTGCGCCGTCCGTTTGAGACTACTCTACTTGCGGACAAGACATATTAAAGGCGTTTACTACGCTTTGGTTTTGACGGTTAGAAATCGTAGAAAAAAAATTTCAATGTTAAGAACAGAGTAATGTGAATATCCCGTGGGTGTGTTATAAACACCAGCGTGGGGCCGTGCGTTGTTTGTTTCGACAAGATGGACAGTTTTCAGCCTCTAACCGTAGCGCGAGTGAAGGAAACAGAGCTTCACGCTTTTTTTATGCCTAACGAAAAGAATTTACAATTAATTAAATATTAATAATAATGATTAAAAGAACCATTACCGCGCTGTCGCTTGTGTGTTTAGCTTTAGGCATCCATGCCGAATCCAGATACCTGACAGTCGAAATGAAGGAAGGGGCAAAAGTCTCGTTCCTTTTGGCGGACAATCCCGTCATCACCTACCAAAGCGGAAGCCTTGTGGTTAACAAGGATGCAAAGACAACCTACGCTTTCGAGAGTGTCAAAAACTACCACTTCACAGAGAACAACGAAGGAAGTACAGGAGGCACTACAAAAGCAGAAGCAAACTCTTCCCGACCTTTGCAAATTGTCTGGATAGACAACGAGACTATCGAAGTGCAGAATGCGCAGCCTAACCTGACGATTTCACTTGTTAGCATAAGTGGCTCAGTATTGTCTCAGACAAAGGCAGACGCAGACGGGAAAGCGACCATCGTTATACCAAACAAAGCAGGAGTTTACGTGCTTACTGCCGGAAATCAATCATTTAAAATCATTCGTAAATAATAAAATAAGATAATAAATAAAATGAAAAAGAGTTTAATAACATCAGTTGCGGCGTTAGCAGTAGGTTTGTTTGCATTTGCAGAAACCAACATGATTGTAAAACTAAACAACGGAGAAAATGTAAAGTTTGATGTTGAGAATGTAAAAGAGGTGGTTTTTGAAGAGATACATGCGGCTGGCAACATCCCTGATATAGAAGAAACTGGATTGCAATTTGAAGTGTCCGGCACAACAGCTATGGTTGCAAATGGCGATTACTCTAAGCTTGATTCTGCATTCATACCGTCGAAGGTGAAAATTGACGGCAATGTATATACTGTTACAGGTATCGTGAATAATGCGTTCTACAATTGCAAAAGCTTAACTTATTTGAAAGTGTCCGGAGGAGTCGCAAATATGGGCGTTGCAACTTTTTCCGGCTGCGAAAACTTGGAAACAGTCGTGCTGGGAGATGGCATTAAAAAAATCAGCAATTCGCTCTTTAATGGATGCGCAAGCTTGTCGGATATTAACATACCTGCTTCGGTTACAGAAATTGACGGATTTGCATTTGGAAGCTGCACAAGTCTGACGAGCATAGATATTCCGGCTAATGTTACAAATATTGTAGAATATGCGTTTGCAGACTGCCAAAATTTGGCAAGCATAAACGTGGATGACAAAAATCCTGCTTATGCTTCTGTCGA
>CALGHE010000146.1 GCA_937915765.1 uncultured Bacteroidales bacterium
TTTAAAAACATAAACATACGGTGCAAATATACAACAGATACAATTATTGCACAAGGGTGCGGGCGAAAAAATTGCGACTGAACAATAAAAGAAAGAGACGTAGCACGCTACGTCTCTGCTTATATACCATATGTTAATTGCATTACAATTCTGTCATACGGATTGCTGTCACCGCACACTCCACACCCTTGTTGCCATGAATGCCTCCGGCACGGTCAAGTGCTTGCTGCATATTGTCTGTCGTTAGCAAGCCGAATATGACCGGAATATCAGCCTGCGTGTTCAGGTTTGCGATGCCGTACGTCGTGCCTTGACACACATAGTCAAAATGCGGCGTGCCGCCTCTCACCACACAACCTAACGCTATAATCGCATCCACATCAGACTCGTCCATAATATGAGCTGAAGCGTAAACCAATTCAAAACTGCCCGGCACATGCTTCACCGTTATGTCTTCCTCCTTAGCTCCATGTTTTGTCAAAGTCTCGTACGCGCCTTTCAACAGAGCAAAGGTAACCTCCGAATTCCAGTCAGACACCACAATAGCAAATTTCTTGCCGCTTGCGTCGCCAACCAAGTCAGGGTTATAGTTAGACAAGTCAACTGTCGCCATATCTGCAATTATTTATTTTTAGCCACCTCGATAAGTTTCTCCACTTCTCTCCCGACGCTAGTGTTAGCATATTTGTACTTAAGGTCTTCGAGCAGTTTAACTGCTTCGTCCTTTTTGCCGCTTGTCAGATAGACAATCGCCAATTTCTTCATGTATATAGGAGATACAAGCTCATTGTCAGAGGCGATAGCCTTCTTGTAGAAAGCGATAGCGTCGCTATCTTTGCCAAGCTCACTGTAACAGTCGCCTACAGCACCCTGAAGAGCAGGAGAAATCAGGTCATCTTCGTCAACATCCTTCAAGTACTTGATTGCATCTTCATATTTGCCAAGTTGCTTGTAACAAACTCCAGCATAAGCCTTTGCAGCAACCGCCGCATCTGTAGAGCCGTATTCTTTGATGATAGTCAAAAAACCGTTTTCTTCGTCTTCCAAAGCCTGCTTATAAGAGCCGTTCACGAAATACTGCTCTGCCACATAGATTCTATTCGCAGCCTCTTCGTTAGCCGGACCTTTGACACACTTGATATAATAAATAACCCCAAAAACGACAAGGCATATTCCAGCCACAACTATGAGAAGCTTGCTGGTATTCTTTTCAAAAAAATTTTCTGCCTTATTCAACGCTTCATCTACTTTTTCAAACTCTTCAATCTGAGTCCCGTTATTTTTTTCCATCTTCTATAATGTATTTTATATTTTTCTATCTAATGTGCAAAAATATATCTTTTTGACGGATATAAAAATTTTTGTCTGATAAAATTTATCTTTTTGCCCTTCAAAATCAAAAAAAGTGCCGGCGTGGTTCTGAAAATGCTGCTATTTTGCGTTTGCACGCAATGCGCAAATTCAGAACCATATCTTTTACTGTCTCAACAAAGTGAAGTGTCCGTAATACTCTTTGTCTATTTCATCAATCGATATTACGTACCAGTAGTCTGTCGAAGGCATCGGGTGACCGTTATACGTTCCGTCCCATCCGTTTGCGTTATCATAGTTTTTGTACGTCAGGAGCAGTTTGCCGTTTCGGTCGTAAATCTCGACTGTGGCGTTAGGGTAAAGCTCGATACCTTCTATCTGCCACAAATCGTTCTGTCCGTCTCCATCTGGCGACAGCGCCGGCATAGGCCTGATGTTCACGCCGTCGGACTCAGGCGTCTCCTCTTTTTCCGGGCGGTACAGTTTCTTCAGGTTCAGAGTGACTACACTGTCGCAGCCAAGCTTAGTTTCCAGCACCACCTTATACACGCCAGGGTTGCTCAGCATCATGCCGTTCCACTCCAGCTGATCCTCTTCCAGAAGCATAGACTCATTGACGCTGTACGCCGGATTCACTGCCACGTTCAGTTCCGCTGTCTTGCGACGTCCGTCTTCAGTCTCGGCTGTAAGCTTGTACACGCCCGTAGCAGATGTCTTGACATCACCCAGCACAACGTTCTTTCCGGTTCGCCTGAATCTGTCAGGTCCTGTCCACTCGAAGGTTGCATCTGTTGGGGCGAACGTTGTGTTAAGATATATCTTCCCGCCTTCGCAGACGCTTTCTGTGCCTGATATGTTAAGTTTGAAGTCTTTCTGCGGCTCGTCTTCCACTATCACATTGAGGTTCACGACGCTGTCACATCCCACAGCAGACACAAAGTGATGCTGATAGTCGCCAGCGTCTGTAACCTGCTTGCCTGCAAAGCTGAACGAATCGCCCCGCTTCATCACAACAGTGTCCATTGTCTCGTAGTTTTTATTTACAGAAACGAAAGTCTCCACCTGACCATAAGTTTCTCCGTTGTGCGACACTACAAGGAAATAATGACCTTCGTTCTCGGCCTTCACATTGTTCAGTTCCGGATTGCGCGCATCAGAGACAAATCCGTTCGGGCCAGTCCAGCTGTATTCTGCATTCGCAGGCGCTCCCGTCGAATAAAGCTGCAGCTTGTCGCCCTCGCACAGCGGTCCGTTGCTGCGCACTGTAACATTAAAAAAGTCTTTCACGGAGACGATGACGGTAACCACGCTGTCACATCCGTTCTGTGCCGTGAAGGTTTCGTTATACTCGCCCGACTCGGTTATGTTTTGCGATCCGAACACAAACTGCTCGCCTTCTTTCATGCTAATAGAATCCACAGTCGAATATGTCGGAAGAATATCTACATAAGACGGCTCTGTTTCAAACGTATCCTCTTCTGACATTACTATAAGTCTGTAGAATCCGTCTTCCTTGAGAGTCACGTCGTCTATCTGCGGCTCACGGTCATACGAAACGAAATAGTTTGGTCCGCTCCATTTGTAAGTAAACCCTTCCAAAGCGCCGTCAACCTCAAACTTCAATGTTCCGCCTTGACACAACGGAGCGTTATTAGACACAGTTATCTTCACTTCCTCTTTCTTCTTCACTTCCAGATGCAGATGCACGACACTGTCGCAGCCGTTCCGGCTCTTGAAGGTGTGCTGATAGTCGCCAGCCTCGCTGTACGGCTTTCCGCCGAACGTGTAGGCCTCGCCCTGCTTGACGGTAACGGTGTCTTTTATTTGGTACGACGGATTGACTGTCACAATCGCTTCCTCTGCCTGAAGCTTGGTGCCGTCGGAAAGGGTGACTTGCAGACTGTACTTGCCGCCGTCGGTCTTTTGCGCGGACTTGACGGTGTAAGGCAGTTTGGTTAACGTTGCACCTGACGGTGTTGTCAGAATAACGGATGCGTCGCTCGGAACGCCTTGCGCAATTATCTCTAACGGCTCGCCCTCGCAGACTGGAGACTCTGCGGTCAGGGTAATGGTCGGAAGCTCGGCCTTAACTACCAGATGCAAATTCACGACACTGTCGCAGCCGTTCTGGCTCTTG
>CALGHE010000147.1 GCA_937915765.1 uncultured Bacteroidales bacterium
GAATTCTCCAATGAGATCAAATACAAGACTTGCCCTTCCATAACGCTCTGAATGAAGGAAACCGCAATAGGGATCAAGTCCTGCAAGATAAATTGATTTCCATATTTCACTTTCAACCACAGCATAGCCATAGTTCAGCAAATTGTTTGGAGGCAAACCATCTTGTCCGCGTACAAAATCGGGCTTGTCCTTAAACACATACTTCCAGTAAAAAGCCGCCGCCCTGCCCTCTTTGTTCTCGCTGTCGCCACTCTTCACATCCTTTGCCCAAGCAAGCATATTTTTCGCCGGCTCGCCATAAACAAACTCCAGCACAGCCGCCTGATTGCGAATTTTTTGCTCTATAGTCTGCTGCCACAACTGCTTGCGTAGCGGCACAGACGCCTCTATCTGGTTTCTGAAACGTTCATTCTGCGTAGTGTTTCCGTTAAGCGGCAAAAGCAAACCCGACGGCAGATGCGATGCGTCACAGGTGATTACAGCACAATTATTTGCCAAAAGTTTATCCAGCACCCCGTGAGTTATGGTTATGCGGCTGTTATCCAGAACCACCACACCAATATCCTCAATAGGCACGCTACGCACAGTCTCTTTTTTGAAAGTATCTGGCAAAGAGTCATTCGTTTCCACTTCTGGCAACTTTATCACAAGCTGCTCGTTAGACGTACTTAGGTAAGCCGAATTGCCAAAATAGAGAGTTCTTTTTATCATAGGCTACAAGTTTATAATTAGTTCAACTTCTTATCTAAAGCACAAAAACAGATACAATCCTTACATTCTATGGATTTGGAACTGTTGCAGATTTTGCAACAGTTCCGATATTAAACTATACACAGCTGCATTTAACTAATATCCCAAGCTAATGATATTGCCGAGTCTGTCAACCTTAAGAGGCAAACATGTTTCTTTTATCATTTCGCCCGTTATAGCTCTTTCCATCTTATTAAGTGCAGAATACTCTACTTTGTTAACAATAGGACAGCTTACTCGTTCTGATATGAAAAAACATTGATTCCCCGACGAAGATACCATTTTATAAATTCTCTTCTTATCAACCTCACCCACTCCATTTTTCAACTCCTCCTTCGTTGGCAAGTACACCAAATCATTAGGTGAAAGAATAAAAAGAAGTTTTGCCTCTTTATCCACATACCCTTCTTCTTTTAAGACGGAGTCCAATTCTGCTTTCCAGTCTTTAGGGTTCTTCTTCTGACAATTAATTACCATTTCAAGCGGGGCGGTAGCATACGTACGCACTGACTGTGCCCCGCTCTTCTTATCCTCTTTTTCAAGAGAATAGACGGCGAAGAAGAGGTTTGTGCCTTTAGCAGCCTCAACAAACTTTTTAGACTTATTACCAGTTGAGCCAATAGCAAACTTATCAGCCTTTTCATAAACACGAACCCTATAAATAGGCTGATGGAATTTACCTCCGTTCAGTTTCGTTATATTTTTGTTCAATTCGTCTATTCCGTCAGGAGAAAAAGCAACTTCCGCATCATTCTTTTTAGCCTCCAAATGAGCCAAAAGAATCTTCTGAATACCGAAATCTGTAACCTCTTCTTTAATTTTTTTCTCTGTAAAAGAGGAATCTAACGGTTTTCTTGTAGCAAAAAATCTATCTTTTGTATCTTTTGTAAAATAATAAACTTTAACTTTACCTGTCGCAACTTCTGTCCAAACTTCTTTATTATCCTCAAAATACTTCACTATATCTTTGTCTTTCTTCCCTTCCCTTTTTAGACTATAAACCTTTCTTTTAACATCCTTATCAACAATGGTTTGAGGATTTTCCAAAGCTATATTTAAACGAACTTTCTTAATTTTACGCAAATTAACTTCGCCAAAAACAGTGTCCTTATGCAATGACTTTCTAATAGCCCAACTATCTCCCTTACATTGTTTCACTATAGTCTTTTTACCATTTTCATCATAATGTTCAAACTTGTTCACTGTTTTATTTATAACACGTAAATTCTGTTTGAAACTTACAATCATATTTTCGATGGAAATTTGCACATCAGATGCAAAAGTTTCCCAAGGCTTTCTCATCACCCATTTATAGTTTCCTTTATCGTCAGTCTTTGTTTTTACACAAAGTGTTTTCTTCAAATCGTCACGTCTATTTTCACTTTTTGCAGACTCATTGTTCAAATAATTAACATGACTACGTGTGGCACAAGCAATTACAATTGCATCCATCGCATGGTGGCGGTGGTCTATACGCTTCTTGTTAAAACCTTTCTGAAGTTCCAATGGCATATTAGGAATCAAATGACCTTGTCTGTTAACCGATAAGAACGACTCCTTTATTGGCAATTGATTCATTATCTTATCAATAATATCTTTTTGCTTATCACTATCTAATGATTCGAAATACTTATCATACGAACTATTTATTGACTGATTTATTGATTTCGCATGATCATCTAATAATTTTTCAAACAAGCATTTGAATTTATTTACAAGTTCAACACTATTTATTTGTTTTGCTAATCTATTCAACCTTTCAAAACGAGGAAGAACAATTCTGTTCCACACGTCATCCATACCCCAGTCTTTTTTAAGACGATCTGTAACTCCTCCTGTACAAGAGATTAGATTTTTAGAAACAGCCTCTTGTTCGTACACACCTTCTTCAATCTCTTCACGAACTATATTAGAAAGCAGTCCTTTGATAAACTTGCTAATGTATCTGGTATCATTCAACTGACGTTCTATAAAACCATCCGGGATTTCCGACATCAAGAGTTTCTTTTTTTTAGCCCCTGTAAAGTGTTTTTTCACAAAATCCTCGTACTCTCCAACTGTAAAAATTTTTACTGTTTTACCTCCAGTAAGGGTAATTATTTCACCTTTTTGCTCTTGAATAAATTCATAACCCAACATGTTACTTTTCTTTTTATTCACTTCAGCTTCACAAATTACCTTATTACTAAACGAGTCATCAAAATAACGAGACTGAGGGATAATATGCTCAATTTCGTAAGCATCAGTAAAAAGTTTGGAAAGAGGAATCATTTCACCTGTATAAGGAGAACGATAACGTTGCTCCAACCAACATTTGTAACTTTCTATATCACTTTTGGATGGTTGTTTTTTACTATCAGAACTTCCAAGACCAGAAATAACTTTTGTCACATAGTCTGGAATCTCTGTATCCTCAATAAAACTATCAGTCTCTTTATCATATTTTTCATTAGAGTTCAAAGCATATTCCTCGTAAATACGCAAAATTTCCTGCTGACTTGGCGAATACGGACGCACATTTTTGATACCCATTTTTGGATTCATAAACTCTACAAGCATAGCTTTGATACGCAAATTTGTATTTTCATTCTTTTGAATGTTCTCCGACATTGTCTTGCGTTTATCTGCAGGGTTCTTCATTTCACGCCCTAACTCAAGATGAATTTCATCAATCTGTCCTACCTGCTTCCAAATGTCACGAACCGTACGAAGTGTTTCGGTTACAACCTGCTCCACTATAGGATTGCGCAAAGAGTGTTGTTTGAAAGATTTCAAATAAGCATCAATATCCTCATATTTTTTCCACTTCACAATATCCTTAGCCTCTGAGTGACGATTATAAACAACATAACAAGCCTTCCACAACGGAAGTCCGCAGAACTGAGATATATCTCTCAAATCCTTAACTTTGTCACGCACTCTGTCACTAATATTTTCGTCATACTCGCCTGTGATAAGTTTTTCGATGCGTTCTTTTGTTTTTTCATCAATTGCGTCAGCACTCCAATATTTACCCATACGCATCAGAGGCAACAATTTCTTAATCGCCTTTGCTGAGTAAGAACCGTATTCCTTTTCGAAAGGTTTTAATTTTGCAAATTCCTCTGCAAAAGATTCTTCCAAACTATTATCTTTCGCATACTTAACAAAAGCCTTGCCTATTTCAATTTTATCTTCGACAGAATACAAGATGTGCCAGATTTCCAACTCTTTCTCTTTTGTTAAAAACTCTTGCTTAACACCTGCTTTACTTAATCCCTTTAAGATAGCCGCTCTTGTTTCATTGCACGGATATTTTTTATCCTCAACATAATTCCAACGATAAGGAGCCTCTTCATTCTTCTTCTTTTTTATTTTAAAATATGCAAGCAAAGCATCTTGCTTTATAGAAGCTTTGTCATTTAGCCATTCAAACAAAGCAACTATATCATCTTCTGATTTTATAAAATCATTTGTCACATCAACATCAGTGCAAAGTTTTCCGTCAACCACCTTTTCTCTTTGATAGATTTTTAAATTTTTCACAAACTGCCAAAGGCGAAACTCCTGAAAATAAGGATTAGATTTAGCAATACATTTTACAGAATAATCGTTACCTTCTTTATCTTTACGTATTTCGTACGGACAATCAGAAATCAATGATTTCTTGCTCTTCAAAGGTCTTTGATAAAACAATATATCATTAATAAATAGATATGTGAAATCTCTATTTTCAATATCCTTTCTATGAACCTCATTTACCGGATATAATTCCTCTAAACACTTTACATACAACGTCTTGTCGTTTAGTTCAGGAATAAACTGTTTCTGCGTCTCTAATATTTGACACAACTCATCTTTATAAAATTTGCGTTCTACAGTGCGTACTAATTTTCCTATGATTTTTTGCTGTGGATTTTTTAGTATATTACTATATATATACTCTCCTACAGTCTTCTGACTTTCGTCAATATTTTTTTCCGTACGCAATTTAATCTTTGCATACATTCTTCCTTTTCTTTGTGGATCCATTCTCTCTATTTCATCCACAGACGGCAGAAATGAAAGTTCCTTTTTTCCATCTCCGTTTTTTTGAATTGTAGTTTTTAAAATAAACTCTTTTGTCTCTCCAATCCACATTGAGACGTCATTATAAAACGACGCACGATAAACCAAGCCATTATCAAGAGACATTTCATACCAATACTTATCGTATTTTTTATCCTTCTCTTTTTTTTCTACCGACAAAATTTTGGCTGATATAATCTCTATTTCTTCGTTACTTTTTTCTTCATCTTCACCGCGCAACTGATAATAACCTCGCTTCTGATTGAAGTTAAGCAAAATCCAAGATAGTTCTTCCTTTGTCAAAGCCTGAGAAAGAGCCTTTTTGCGCAAATAGTAAATAGTCCAATCGTAAGGAACTTTTTCAATAGAAGGATGTTCTTTCTTAAATTCGGAAACCATCTCTTCAAACGACTCTTTAAAGAGAAATTCATAAATCCCTGAATCATTTTTTCTCCATGCCAATTTAGGCTCCGAATCGTCAGAAAATTTGCCATAACGAGTTAATTTTGCTGAATAATGTTCTGGTAAAAAGCCCATCAAATCCAAAACTCTATGCAGTCTTTCTCTACGCAACAAAGCACGCTCTCTTAATCTACGAGTACCTCTAAACCCTGTTCTCTCTTTAGTTTGAGAGACGGAGATTCCTCTGTCAAAATCGCCCATTACTGCAGCGTCCATAGGAATGATACGACTATTGGCGGCCTCTATTGAGATTGGTTTTAGAGTTACTTTACCGTCTTCTTTTTCGTCATGAATCTCTTCCGCATTCACAACCGCCCAGCCTATTGAGTTTGTCCCTAAGTCGAGACCTAATATCTTTTTCATATGTAAAATTTATATTTTTCAAATTCAACTAAATTTATTTTGCAATTTATAAATTTTATTTTACATTTGCAATACAAATTTGAACCAATTCACAATAAGGATTATTCCGTTGTGAAAACATTTAAGGCGGCGAGGGTAACTCCTCGTCTCCTTTTTTTATGTCTATCTTCTTCCCCCTCAACCAACACAAAAGCCGCGACAGCTGGGTGCTGCGCGGCTTCTGGTTCTAGGACGTTTATTTTAAATTATGCTATGGTCTATTTTAGTATGACTTCGGTTTCATGGGTCGCTCCTGAGACCTCGGTTTGAAGCGTGTAGATGCCTGGCGTCAACGTGCCTCGCTCTATGGTCCACTCTGCTCTGCCTTGCGTCAAAACTTGCTCCGGCAATATCTTCACACATGCTCCGCCTGAACTGAACAGCCTGCATCTCGCCAATCCGTCTGACTTACTTTCGAGCGTGACCAATGATTTGTCCGTCACAGGATTTGGCGCTACCGTCAATCCAACTGCGTCGGATTCTGAAACGCTCATATTTGTAGCTTCCTCGTCCTCCAGCTTCAGAAGGTATTCGCAAGCGTTAAGCACCACCGAAACACCGTCGTCCGTAAGATACGCAAAGGAGCTGCTGTTCAGACCTATCTGCAAGAAAGTCTCCGTCAAGAGGTTTCCTGCCACAGATGTTCCTGCCGGAATTTCAAGTATATTGACCTGCTCGTTGCCCTTCACCTTTGCGATAGTGGCAATATTGCCTTCAACCTCCAAGAAAGAGGCCGGATTCATGTAAGTCAGGGCCTTTGTTGATATTTCGGAGAACATCACAATTTCGTTACCGTTCACGAAAGAGACATCCTTGAACATCGGGTGCGACAACATGCCCTCTTCCACCGAGACAGACGCAATCTCCTTGTTATCGCCGTAACCAGTTTCAGCCCAAGCCCAAGTGCCTTCCGCAACCTTATAGACGTGAACTTTCAGGTTAAGCACCGGCTTTCCGATACCCTCAAGACCAGCCATCACAGGGGCGTTAGAAGCCGCCACCTCGCTAATCACCACAAGGTCATAGCGGGAGAGGTCTGCCGAAGCCTGCTGCGCGTCAATTTCAGACACGTACAGTCTCTTGTCGGCCTTCAGAGCAGGGAGAATCTTAGTGTCGTTCACATAGTTAGCCGCCGAAGCGTCTGTCACATAAGCCACCTTTTTAAGAGAAGCTGGGATAACCTCAACCTCTATCATGTGCGAAATCACCTCGCCGTTTCCAACAGAAGAGACCGTTATCACTCCAGACGCGTTAGGCTCGCCAGAAACAGTAGCCGTATTACCATCAACAGAGATTGTCAGCCCGTCAATTTCGCCATCAACCTTAATATCCTTAGTGCCGGCACCCCAAGAGAAGAGAATCGTCTCTAACGCCTCCCCTTCGTCCACAGACTGACAAAGGTCGCCAATCACATCCAGTTTAGCGAGAGTGGTATCTTCGATAACAGTTATCGTGCCGCCCACATCTGTAGCGTCCTCGCTTCCGCCGTAAGTCCTGAGCGAGTAGCTGAACACACCGATTTCGTGAGGAGCGCCGCCAATTCTGAGCTGTCCGCCCGCAGCGTCGAGCACCGCATCAACCCCTTCCGGCAAAGCGCCCAGCACCTCCACACCTTCGGCATAACTGTAATTATACACTGTTGTAACTATAGGATTGCCAACTATCACAGTCTGATTCCTTGCGCCACCAGACCCCCATCTGCCGATTGAAGCCGGCGGCAACTTACCGTCGCCCACAACAATCTGCCCTGACTTGACAGCCTCCATCTCTGCGTCGCTGACCGTTTCGACAGTAAACAAGTAAGTTCCGGAGACAGCAGGCGAACCAGAGAAGAAAACCTTCTTCGCCGCATTATCAATAACAACCTCAACCCCTTCTGGAGCAGTTGGCGACCATGAGACCTTCACGGAAGAGGCGTTAGCCCACTCGTAGTTAAAATCAACGATAGCCACACTAGGCTCAACCGCCTGAGAGGAGCCGCCTGCCCCCTGCT
>CALGHE010000148.1 GCA_937915765.1 uncultured Bacteroidales bacterium
CGTCCACGAAATTGACAAAGTATATACCGGCCACTTCACATTGCTGAGAAGGTAAAGGCTGAAAGTACATAAATTCTGAAGAGACTGTGTCGTGATTAATTTTGCGGCACAGTCTTTTTTTGAAAAAAATGCACATTTTTCTACAAAAAAGTAGTTATTTAAATATAAATCACTATCTTAGCGAGAATTTTTGTGCGAACTCAAATTCTTTTTTGTATTGATTTAAATAATTGGGAAATAATGGGGTATAATTTTTTTAAAATGTTTATGAAAAAGAAATTTTGTCTCGGGTTACTGGCTGCAGCACTAAGCGTCGGAAGCGCGTCGGCACAGTGTGTTGTGGGAGCAACTGAATTTGAGACGGAAACGGCACTGTTCAATCCGAATCTTCCGGAGGATGAGACGGGTTGGTTTAGCGAAGATGTAGGTGATTTGCTTGACGCCGAATGCGGCAAATCTTGCAAATATTTCGAGGAAGCGTATAAAGCCATACAAACAGGTATGCCTTCAAACAATATTACATCTAATGCCACCACTGCTCCTTCTTGGGAAGATTTGGCGGCTTCAGGCAATACATTCGGAGCCGGTTTCGGTGGAATAACAGCTAATCCTAAGATTTTGAGTCCATACCTTAGTAGCGGGAATGGGGGAAACATGTATGTGGCTATAGCCAACGCTCATGAATCTCCGTTCTTGTCATACACAGTATCAGGACTTGCTCCTAACAGCAAGGTCACTCTAAGCGTAGATATTCTAAGCCTTTTTGACCCAGTCGCTCTAGAAGCTCAGCTTATGGCTATGAACGAAGGGGTTATGACTCAAAAAGACCTTGTTACTCAGCTCAACTTAGGTGGAGGCCTTTCGTTTGTCATGCAAAGTTCTGGCACAAAACTAACTCCTGGATCTGGTATGCTAAATGGTAACAAGGCAAACATAGTTGTTTGTACTGCTTTGCAGTTCGGGCAAGCGTCTGGTGATTCTAAAGGAACTTTGGATATGGCTTGGGGCAGTACAAACAGCCTGACTCTTTCCACAACCGCAAGTGACAATGGCGTTGTTACATTCTATTTCATGAGAAAAGGAGGAGCCAATTTCGCCCCTGTCGGAATAGACAACATCAAGGTTGAGGGTACTATCGCCCCTGCGATAACGTCACAAAAGAAACTGCCGGTTTGTCCAGCAAACCCAGTTATGCTTAACTTAAAGCAATCTTATCCAAACGGAACTAAATTCTCTTGGAAAGGTGGTGACGAAACATCTTCAACTTCGTCTTTTGCATTCACTCCTGCAGAGGCCGAAAAGACATACCCTGTGAGTGTTGAAGTGACCATGCCTGGTTGCAAGGCAGTCTCTGCTTCTATCAACGTAACAACAAAATCGTGCTGTACTATGAAAGATGACGACGGCAACGATGTTCCTATGGCCGAAACTAATGTGTTTTATGACGACTTCGGTTCTTTCCCTGACAATTCGACTTACGAATATACTGACCCTAAAGGTTTGACTCACACTAAAAAAGTTGAGGGTGGGCTGTGGACTGACGTTGCTAAACCATTTGTTACAGTTAGAGAAGGGGATGCTTTCACTAGTGATTTGGGAGCATACAAAGGTACTGGAGGAATCAATGAGTTGTACTGTATAACAAATGTAAATCCATATACACCTGGCGTCGAAGGTGATGCATCAGGAACCAAGAGGGGCGGTATGATGATTTTTGACTTAGGTGGGTCTGCTACTAAAGGTTTGGTTCTTTACGAACGTGAAATTTGCGGACTTTGCAAAGGCAAAGAAATAACATTTGGTACATCTTTTGGAGCTATAAACAACAATCCTGCTGGAGTCGGAGAAATGGCAATCTATTTACGTAAAGGTTCTGCTACTGGCGAAATTCTTTACGAAGAAAAGTCAGGTATGCTTTTTGGTGGAGAAGGCTGGCAACGTGCTGAAAAGACATTTACAATTGATGACGATGGTATTGATTGCGTTGTACTGCAGGTTGTAAACATTGGTACTGGGTATGGAGACTCTCAAGGCGACTTTGCCATAGATGACATTCAGTTTACTGTTTGTACACCACCGGACATTGCTGTGGACGCAGAGCTTTCTGGTAATGCGAAGGACCTGCTCGACCTTTGTACTGATGACTTGCTAACATTGAAAGCTGAAATTTCCGAAACTGCAAAAAGTTTCTATGGAAGCACCATTAAGTATTTGTTCCAATACACTTTCCAAGACCCTCAGAAGGTTGACGATGCAGACGTCAAGTGGTTTGACCTAAGCGAAGTGCAAGATAACGGAGCTTTTGAAATCAAAGACCCAGCAACACACCCTGCATTCTCTAAAATTCAGGAAGGTGAAGAAGCTAACATCTATTTCCGTGTAGTCATCGGAAAAGGCGATTATCTGGTAAACAATCGCAAGGAGTGGGAAAGCATGAGCGCATTGTCGCCTTGCCGTGCAATTTCAATTTCTTCTATTCCTATCGTTGCCGGCTTGAACTGTGCCGCTTGTGTCAAGGCTGAACAGCCTGAGATTATCGGTGCGGAAGAGACAAAGGTCACTCTTGGAAAGGAGATGAAGGAGGTTAACCTCTGTCTTGGCGAGATTGCTCACCTCTCTACTG
>CALGHE010000149.1 GCA_937915765.1 uncultured Bacteroidales bacterium
CAAAGTAGGCTCCCCCACGACCCCCGAGCCGTTTTCGACAACGTAAATATCAGGCTGCTTCACATTGTTCAGACCGTCGCCGATATAGAAACCGAGGTGCGGCGGCTGGTTGTAAGCAGTGTTCTGCCAAGCAACGCCCATACGATAAACAGGGTCGTGCATCAGCGTGAAGAGTCTGTACTCGGTAGGGATTGTAGTTGTGAAAATGGTAATCTTGCTTGGGTCGTTACCGTTCCAGAAAATCATCTCCTCGCGCCAGTCGCCGAAGATGTCAGCAGAAAGGCAAGGCGTGGCCTTCGTTGAGTTGCAAGAAGATGCCGCCTCCACGTCGTACACGCTGAACAGACGCGTAGTTCCGTTTCCGTTCCACTTGTCCAGCTTGTTTCCGTCGAGCAGTTCGTCCTGCAAGTCACCGTCCCAATAGATACGGAAATTGACCGACGGACGTTTAGAGGATATCACGTTGCCTTTGCAGTCGTAAACATTGCCGTTAGCAGTGCTCCAGCACTCAAAGCCGGGGTATTTCGCGTCAATATCAGCAGCAAGCCCGCGCCCAACATCGCTGTTAGTTTTCTCTCCGAAGATAACCTTTCCCGTCCTCAGATTACGCAGTTCAAACCCATAAGCGCTGCCATCCTCCTCATGCACAAACCAGCCTTCGAGGTCAGCCGTAGAAGGGTCTAAGTCCGACACATGCATAGCGTCGCCATGACCGAAGCCAGTTCTGTAATAAAGCGAGCCGTCATGGTCAATGCAGGCAGAGCCGTATATAATTTCGTCAAATCCGTCATTATCCACATCAGCGACAGACAAGTTATGATAACCTTCGCCATAAGCGCCGGAGTCGCTGTTGCCAGAGTCGTAAGCCCATCTCTGCACAAGCTTGCCGTTTTTGAAGTCATAAGCCGTAAGCGTGGAGCGCGTGTAATAACCGCGGCACATAACAAGACTTGGATGCACACCGTCAAGATAGGCCGTGCAAGCGAGGAAACGGTCCACACGGTTTCCGTATTTGTCGCCCCAGCTGCTCACCGTGCCGCGTGCCGGAGTGAAAGCCACCGACGAGAGAGCCTCGCCAGTTTCGCCTTTAAACATAGTAAGATACTCCGGACCGCTCAGAACGTAACCGCTGCTGTTTCTGTAATCTTTGTTAGGGTCGTCCGAGCCCATAAGCACAAAATTGCCCATTCCATCGACAGTTCCGGGCGCTGTTTTGCATGCGACCTCCGCTTTTCCGTCGCCATCATAGTCATAAACTTGGAATTGCGTATAGTGCGCACCCGCCCTGATATTTATACCGAGGTCTATCCGCCACAAAAAAGTTCCGTCAAGCTTGTATGCGTCAATATATACGTTTCCGGTAGTGCCGGACTTGGAATTGTCCTGTGCGTTAGAGGGGTCCCACTTTACGACAAGCTCATACTCGCCATCGCCGTCGAGGTCGCCCACGCTGCAGTCGTTAGGAGTATAAGAGCAACCGCCGGTACCGTTGGCGGGACGCTTCAGCTGCAGAGACTTGTAACTGTTAGCCCACACCAAAGCGGTCTTTGAAGAGTGCGTTTCCACACCATCCACAACAGTTTTTATCACATACGTTGAATTTGCAGAACCGCCAGCATCTGTGTAATTCGTGCTTGACGTGACAGGAACGCTATTTACGAGAACGCCGTCCCTATAAATATTAAAACCAGCCGATTCGTTGTCCGTTCCAAGGAAACGCCAGCTAAGGAAAACCCCGCCATTGACCTTAACCGCAACTACTCCGCGGTCCAAAGCCTCCATCTGACGAGAGGCAGCATTTGCAAAGCCCGTTGCCATAACAGACAACAAGGCTGCAAATACCAGAGTCAACTTTGGAAAAATATAAAACAAATTCGTGGTGTTTTTCATAACAATCTAATTTCTATCGTTCTACAACATATCTGTAACTAAATTCCATGTCGCAAGTATAAACAATATCGTAAAAACGAGGCGTAGATTAATGTAACAAAGAAGAATGAAACATTTCCCCAAACAAAACATTCACCTAAAAACAAACCAACAAATATCTATATATCAACAAATTAACCGCTAACAAATCTTTTCAGTTCAAAATTTTGCTTAACAAAAAACACTCTTTAATGTAACATTATTACCCCATAACGCTAAAAAAAAGAGGACTTTAAAGCCCTCCGAACCAAGTTAGCAGAAACACCCAAGTCCCGCTCTTCCTAAATCACGATTTACAAATTTCACATCTTTCAAATTTTATACTCCTTTCACGTTAGATTTATTCGCTAATCTCACACGCAGAAAGAAGACCCTGACCTATAACTTCCTCGCTCTCAGCATTTCACGTTTACCTGGAGGGCCAGGCAAGCGCTCCGTAGTAAAACCTACAGCCTGCAACATACGTCTGACAACCCCTTTTGCACAGTATGTCACAAAAATTCCGCCATCGTTCATCTGCTCGTAAATATGCCTAAATATCTCTTCGCTCCACATATCAGGCTGCTTGTCTGGCGCAAAAGCGTCAAAATAGACAAGGTCGAATCTGTCTTCAAAAACGGTCTTTGTCAAGTCTCCATGAATCTTTTTCAGCACAAATCTCTCCGAAATAGCAACAGACGTGTTCCATTCCGCATCATGGAGTTTGCTAAAATTAGCCTTATCTTCATGACTATCAAACCCAAAGTCAAGCGAATCAACTAATTCTTTAGAAAGAGGATAAAGTTCGATAGAAGAGTAACTCACGCACTTTTCCAGTCGGTCCGCAGCCTTTAACGTGAGCATCGCATTCAGGCCCGTGCCGAAACCAATCTCAAGCACTGACAGTTCACTCTTCTCATGCGCCTCAAGCCCTGTCTTTATAAAGACATGGAGCGACTCCGTCAAGGCTCCGTTTGTAGAATGATAATGTTCGTCCATCTCCGGCAAATAAAGAGTCGAAGAGCCGTCGGACGTTTTTTGTACTTCAATTTTCCTCATCACATTCAAACCTTTAGTTCCACAATATTCTCAGGCGCAAAAGAAACGCACTCCATAGAGCTATCTTTATGCACAATGTATGTATTTTCGTTACCAACCGCACCTATACCGTCTATCACAAATTTAGGCTCTATGGCGATAGTCATTCCGTCCTGCAGAATCATTTTGCTCTTAGGCGCCAGCACCGGCAGCTCGTTAAGCACAAGCCCTATTCCGTGTCCGATAAAACCCGCTTTCTGCCGTCTGCCCATAAAGCAATCATCTAGGCCGCTGCGCTTTGCAATCTCCACAGCCTTGTTGTACAGTTCACAGCAAGCCACCCCCTCCTGCCCCATCAGCGCCACTTCGTTCAGAATCTCTATTGAGACCTGATGCGCGTACAGAGCTTTTTCCGTCGTTTTACCAACCGAGAACACACGGGTCTGGTCACAATGATAACCGTTATAATTACCGCAAATATCCACAAGCACGGTCTGCCCCTCACAAAGCGGCGTTCCGTTCTGTCCCACCGGAACCGTAGGATTCAGTCCGGCCCCGCCAAGAGCAAAATCATAGACCGACGGAGTTCCTGCGTTGTCGCCGCTAAGAACCGCGCCCATGTAAATCTCCATAGATTGCCCAAAGACCCTTACAACACCAAGGCTGCCACGCTTGCGCGCCTCACGCTCCATCTCTATCGCAAACTCATTGTCCGTCATACCCGGTCTAAAAAGGGACGGGAAAGCCATAATAGCCTCAGACTGCTTTCTGCCGCCCTGACGCACAAGTTCCAGCTCAAAAGGAGTCTTAACCGCCCTTATCTCACGAATTTTGTGAGTAGAGTTTGACGTTACCGCGTCTGGAAATATTTTTGAGATGCGAAGCCACTCGGAGTGAGTCATCTCGTCCTCTTCCAACCATATCGATTTGGGCAGCCTCACAGACCGCTCTGCCAAAAGCTCCGGAAGCTGCTCCGGCTTACGGATATAGACTGCATTCTCCCAGTCCAGACCCGACGGACGCCTTACAAAACAGATTGTAACGTCTCTGTCCATATAGACAAATCCGGCAAACAGAGTTCCCGTGAGATAAATTATGTTCGTGTTTGACGATATAAGGCACGCCTCCACACCGTCTTCAAGCATACGCCGGCGCACACGCTCCTGACGCAGCACATACTCTTTCTGCATTTTAATTTTTTTGACAAATATAAGGTGAGTTCTATAAAATCACCGTTTATAATTAAAAAGTACAAATCGTGGATTGATAAACTTTTCGGCACTTTTTGATTCATTCCGGCAACTTGCTGATTATCAGTCGGTCTCAGTACCCGCACGACTTTCTTCTTTAACTCAGCAATTTCCTCGAAATAAATTTAAAAATCCTTCGAAATGAATTTATAGAACCCACCATAAAACAAAATGTTTACAAATCGGCCACAGACCTCAGATAAGCGATTTCGTCCGCCCACTTAGCTTCGTCCGGAGTTTCGAGAATCAACGGAATATTGTCAAAACGACAGTCCTTCATTATATACTCAAAGGCTGCATTTCCTATAGCGCCAACACCAATGCTCTCGTGTCTGTCCACCTTAGAGCCTACGCCCTTCTTAGAGTCGTTCAGGTGCATAGCTCTCAAGTAACCGAAACCGACAACCTCGTCAAATTTGCAGAAAACAGCGTCCAAAGCCTCTTTTGTCACCAAATCGTAACCAGCAGCAAATGTGTGACAAGTGTCTATGCAGACCCCAACGCGGCTCTTGTCTTCCACACGGTCTATTATGTAACGAATCTCTTCAAACTTATTGCCAACGTTGCTGCCTTGTCCGGCGGTGTTCTCTATCACGGCACAAACACCGTCTGTTTTGTCGAGAGCAATATTTATGGACTCGGCAATACGATTCAGACACTCCTCTACCGAAATTTCCTTCAGATGGCTTCCCGGATGAAAATTAAGCAGTTGCAGACCGAGCTGCTCGCAGCGTTGCATTTCGTCAAGGAAAGCGGCTCTTGACTTTTCTATCAGAGTGTCGTCCGGATGCCCCAGATTGATAAGGTAGCTGTCATGAGGCAATATATAACGAGGGTCGAAACCGCAGTCGTCGCAATTTTTCTTAAAAGCCTCTATACTTTTTTGCGACAAAGGCGCGGAGACCCACTGCCTCTGATTTTTTGTGAACAGAGCGAAAGCGTTCGCCCCTATATTTTTTGCGTTCAGCGGCGCATTTTCCACACCGCCCGACGCGCTAACATGAGCGCCAATAAACTTCATAAGCCACAATTAAGATAAATGACACATCTATGGCAATTTCTATAAACTAAACCGATATGACTTTGAAAAACATTTTGCCTTTGCTGCTTACATTTGCAAAGAAACGATGCGGACATCGTAACAGTGCGAATATGAGTAAGATAGGCAAAAAAGGATTCAAAAACGTCCGAAACGAATTTCATAACATGAAAATCACAAAACGTAATTTTAGAATCTGCCGAAAAAAAGGGACGTCCGCAAGGACATCCCTCTAAAATTTATTACCACTAAAGTCAAATTACTTAGCAATAACGCGAGCCATTTCCAACACCTTGTTAGAATAACCCCATTCGTTGTCGTACCAAGAAACAACCTTAACGAAAGTAGGATCCAACTGGATACCAGCCTTAGCGTCGAAGATAGAAGTACGAGCGTCGTTACGGAAGTCTGTAGAAACAACAGCTTCGTCAGTGTAACCAAGGATACCCTTCAAAGAACCTTCAGAAGCTTCCTTCATTGCAGCGCAGATCTGTTCGTAAGTAGCTTCCTTGTTCAATTCAACTGTCAAGTCAACTACAGAAACGTCAGAAGTAGGAACACGCATTGACATACCAGTCAACTTGCCGTTCAATTCAGGAAGAACAACACCTACTGCCTTAGCAGCACCTGTTGAAGAAGGGATGATATTTTCAAGGATACCGCGACCACCTCTCCAGTCTTTCTTAGAAGGACCGTCAACTGTCTTCTGAGTAGCAGTTGCAGCGTGAACAGTAGTCATCAAACCTCTCTTGATACCGAACTTGTCGTTCAACACCTTAGAGATAGGAGCCAAACAGTTAGTAGTACAAGAAGCGTTAGAGATGATATCTTCACCTTTGTAAGTGTCGTGGTTTACACCATAAACGAACATAGGAGTCTTATCCTTTGCAGGAGCTGACATAATAACTTTCTTAGCACCAGCCTGGATGTGTTTGCGTGCAGTTTCGTCTGTCAAGAAGAAACCTGTAGATTCAACTACAACTTCAGCACCAACTTCGTTCCACTTCAAGTTAGCTGGGTCCATTTCAGCTGTCAAACGGATTTTGTTACCGTTAACAATCATGAAATTTCCATCAACCTTGATGTCACCCTGGAACTGACCGTGAACTGAGTCATACTTAAGCATGTAAGCCAAATAGTCAGCGTCCAAAAGGTCGTTGATACCTACAACCTGAATATCGTTGCTGAAGTTTTCTACTGCAGCACGGAAAACCATACGGCCGATACGACCGAACCCGTTAATACCAATTTTAATCATCTTGTATAAATTTTATAAAAAAAGTTATTTAATAATAATCCTACTCAACCGCAAAACAAAACGTCGAGCCTAAATGTGTCTTCACAAAAACAAAGCCGTCACGCCAACTGCTCCCCTCTGCTGTCCTGAACATCTAACTGTCCGTAACCGCAGCCGCAGTCCGACGATTTGCACGACACCAACGCAAGTGCCGCCAACATAATCGCAAAAGCAATCTTCACCTTCATTTTCATTACAGAACATTTAATTTAAGCATACTGCTCTACCTGCTGTTCGCTCTGCTGAGCCTCTCCATAACCCGGACACTCCTTTGACTTGCAAGAGCTCAACAACGCTGCACAGAAAGCAACTGCTACAATCCACTTTATTGTTTTCATATTCTATAATTTAAGTTCGTTAATATTTATATTTTTATGCAAAAATAAATCTTTTTATGATATAATCGCACTTTCTGCATAAAAAAATTCACCTTTTATAAATTTTTTCTTCTAACAAGCACAAAATTTGCGCATCTGACCGCCAAAACTAACATCAAAGGCAAAAACGCCGGATGAAATTGCTGCGTAAATAACGGCCAGCCCAAAATAGCCAACAAAGCCATAACCCCGACTGACGCCACTGAATAATATGCAGCCTTGCTTTGCTTGCGGAAGATTATCAACGCTGACGCCAGCAGCTGCAACGGATTCAGCCACAATATGTTGCAGTTCGGATACGTGCAAGGATGTTCCGAAAAAAACATCAGAAAAAACACAAGGCATCCGACCAGCCCGTACAGAAAGAACAACGGAGCGTCCAAAAAGTTGTCCGGCTTCTTCGTTTTGCTGTAGTATATTGTATGAGCCACAATCAGAATAAAGAATATCCAGCACACCAACACCGGGGTAAGATAGTCTGCAATACCTTTCTCCTCCGGCACCGGACGGCGTTCGTTCAGCACTTTTGTCTCCAGAACCAACGGTCTGAGGCTGTCGCCGCGCTGCACCTCCGTCTTCGCATACGCCTCCATCAGACAGTTTGGAAGGAACTGCAAATTACGGTCCGTCACCACCGCATCGGTCTCCGAACCGAGACAGATGTCAATCCCAAACGTAAACCAAGGCATTTCCCGCAAATACTCGTGAATGAGGTCTCTGTACGTCATGGTATTGTTTACTTCGGGATAAACAATGCTTCCGCTTATTTGCTTTTCAAATATGTCTCGCGGACGAGTTGCGCAGTTGTCATAAAAGAAGTTGTACCGATAGTATCTGTTCTCCTTTTTATAATTCAGTTTCAGAGCCTCGTAAACCCTATCCTTTTCTTCGTCGGTCAAGTCTATCACCTGCTCGTAGAAGTTCACGTTTTTTTCAAACGCAGCCTCGCCGTAGGCATTGTCAAAGCTCGTCACGCCAAGCCTATAGTCCGTCTCGCCTTTCACAAACTTGACGAGGAACACGGAAAGGTCTCCGAACGAAAACACACCGTAATTGTAAACCCGGTCTATTCCGTCGGCCGGACTGCACACTCTGATTGCCGAATGCCCCCACGCAGTGAACACGGCGTTGTTGCACGGCTCGCTTGTCAACAGACTTATGGTCGCGCCCGGAGCCAGACCAGCAAATGCGCAGACGCTGCACAAGACCAGCCCTGCCATCAAACTTATTAATTTACGCATAAAGATGTATCTTTTTACCTGCTGACGAAAAAAGCTTCGTTAAAACAGATTCTTACCATAAAAGCATCTATAAACTAAGTTCCAAAACGTTCCCTTTTCAGAAACCGCTCCTGACATTTCCGCCTCTATACCGCTTATTCTACTAGCAATCAACTAGTTATAAAATCACAATCTCACCTTTACAAACATCATCGACCTAAAATCATCTTCGCCCCATTTTATTGAAAATGCCAGAAAAAGGAGCCAAGAGACATCAGCTCTCAGCCTTTCTCCTTTATCTTACAAAGACCACTCAAAGCCGTCCTTTGTGTCTTTTACGTTAAAGCCCAAAGCGGCAAGTTCGTTGCGAATCTGGTCGCTTGTAGCCCAGTCCTTATTAGCCTTAGCCTGCTTGCGTATGTTGAGCAGCAAATCCACAGCGCCTTTATACGCATCGTTGCTGCCGCCTGCTTCTGCCTCTGTTTTCAGCCCCAAAAGGTCTTCGATGAACAGCTTGAACACAGACTTCAGTTCGTCGAGGTCAGCCTGCGAGATAGTTCCGTTTCCGTCCGCCACAGTGTTGATCGCCTTTGCTGCGTCAAACAAGTGCGATATGACGATAGGCGTGTTGAGGTCGTCGCACATAGCCTCTTCGCAACGTTCGCGAAGGCCTGCTGTATCTACCGTAGATTCTGCCGAAGCTGTGAGTTTCATAAGTCGGCTGTAAGCCTCGCTCAGACGTGCAAGACCCTTTTCGGAAGCCTGCAACGCCTCATTGCTGAAGTCAACCGTGCTGCGGTAGTGCGCCTGCAATATGAAGAATCTTATAGTCATCGGCGAGTAAGCCTGCGTCAGCAGTTTGTGCGACCCCGTGAAAAACTCGTCAAGCGTGATGAAGTTTCCAAGAGATTTGCCCATCTTCTGCCCGTTGATTGTAATCATGTTGTTGTGCATCCAATAACGCACAGACTCTTTGCCAAGCGCTGCAGTTGACTGCGCGATTTCGCATTCGTGGTGCGGGAAGATGAGGTCCATTCCGCCCCCATGTATGTCAAATTCCTCACCTAAATACTTTGTGCCCATTGTGGAACATTCAAGATGCCAGCCCGGAAAACCTTCGCTCCAAGGCGACGGCCAGTGCATAATGTGTTCCGGAGCTGCTTTCTTCCACAAAGCAAAGTCCACGCTTCTGCGCTTTTCGTTCTGACCGTCAAGCTCTCTTGTCGTTTCAAGAAGTTCGTCTATGTTTCGGCCAGAAAGTTTTCCGTAATGATGCTCCTTATTATATTTCTCAACGTCAAAATAGACAGAGCCCTCGCTTTCGTATGCGTACCCCGAATCCAAAATCTTCTTCACAAACTCAATCTGCTCGATTATATGTCCCGAAGCGTGCGGCTCTATACTTGGCGGCAAGACATTGAGGGCCTCCATCGCCTTGTGATAGCGGTTGAGGTAATACTGCACAACCTCCATCGGCTCTTTTTGCTCCAGACGCGCCTTTTTAGCAATTTTGTCTTCGCCTTCGTCTGCGTCGTGTTCCAAATGGCCAACGTCCGTGATGTTGCGCACATATCTCACCTTGTATCCAAGATGCTGAAGATACCTATATAATATGTCAAATGTTATCGCCGGACGAGCGTGACCTAAATGTCCGTCCCCATAAACCGTAGGTCCGCACACATAAAGACCCACAAACGGAGCATGAATCGGCTCAAAAAACACTTTTTTCCGGCTTAATGTATTGTAAATTACTAATTTTTTATCCATTTTCTTTTTTATTGTAAAAAATTTACGTACCTTGCAAAGGTATAAAAAAGTTGCGATTTTACGAAACTGAACGTATGTTCTTTTTCTGTTAGGTAGATATTTTTTTCTTTTGTGATTTTTGTTCTTGATGACGAAAATTGGAAATTGAGGCACGAGGTGTTTTTATCACCTGAAATTCACTCTTTTACAAAGAACAGAACTCACGTTAGCAAAAGAACCATTGCAGGTGCGTTTTTTTGCATGAATTCATAAGAAACAGATAAATTTGGTGTAGTATGAAGATTTTAAAAGCATTTTTCTTTTCGCTATTTGCTGCTTGCACTCTTTTCAGCTGCGACAGCAATAAGGCCAAAGCCCCATCGGCTCCGGAAAAGCGTGACTCTGCCTCTATACAAGAGGGGTTTGTGACCGGAACGTCGTCCGCATGCACTCGGTTCGAGGATTTCTTTGAGGACGAAGAGTCCGGAAAGAAGTTCTTCCCTGTTGGCGAATGGCTTTTCGACTTTGACTACGAGCCAAACAAACAGGAGCTTTATCTGACTCATCTTAACGCAAAGGTCAACGACATGTACGTGAACTCTATTTTCATAATTAACGACACTATTAAAATTAATGAAACTAAGAGGGCGGCCGATTCTGCAGTTGTTATCGAAAACACCAATATAGAGTACAAACTGGAAAATGTTCAGCCAAAGACTTACGTGATATGTATCAACGGCAATGTAAAAAGCTGCGTTTTCCTAAACTTGTCCGAAATTCATGCAGACAGCTCTAATGTAGAAAACTATTCGCTGTTTGACGACGGGTCTGTGCTTATCGCCAACAACGACACTTCTTTCTGCGAGGGCGACGCAATCGTCCCTTCGGACAAAAGCAACGCCAAGAACTGACCGTGCCGCTTACGCATCGATTACAAACGAAGATTTTCGGGTCTTCGTTTTTTTATATACTTTCACTAATTTAATTCGCAATTTAAAAGAATGAGAACTTTTTTACTCGCTGTTTTTACGCTGCTTAACGCGGCTGCAATTCAGGCTCAGAGTTTGAACTTGGAACCTGACAACGGTGTCAAATACAATGACCCGCAAGTGCCTGCAAGTATCGGAATCGTGCTTTATTCTAACGATGTGGAGACAGTGTTCAACGCTTTGCGCTTTGCTAATTATTCGCAGGAATGGGACAATCAAGTGCAGATTTTTCTTCTCGGGAAAGGGGTCGAGCTGGAAGGTCTTGTAAAAACTAACGAAGAGATTAAAAAGCAGGTTGACACGTTCGTCGGACAAGGCGGCGTTATTATGGGATGCCAAACTTGCTTCCAAAGCCGGAAAAAAGACGGTTCGCAAATTTGCAAAGTTGCGTGCATTCAGGATTTGTACGACCTTGTGAAGAAAAACCAGATAGTGCTGACCTTTTAAGCCTCTTTAATGATTTACGTTTCGTAATTCATAGGAGTCGCTTGCTATAAGAGAACCGCAACGAACGCTTTCGTCCTACAATCAACGCGCCGAACTGACGGCGCGTTTTTTTATTGCCGCAAGACCTGCTACAGTCAAAACTCCGTTCAGCAGCAAAAGTTCATAGCCAAACTCATAGCCAAAAATATTCTTTAACAGGTGTACCAACGCAAAAGTCACAACGGGAGCCAATGCCGCAACAAATGGGACAAAACGGTCGTTCACCTTTGTCTTTGTGAAGATTCCGAAAGCAAAAAGCCCTAACAGCGGACCATAAAGATAAGAGACTATGGTGTATATCGCATCTATGACGCTGTCGCAGCCTATGCATCTGAAACAGAACATAAGGGCTGCAAATATTACTGAAACTGACGCATGGATGCAAAATCGCTCCCGCTTGCTTATGTCTTTTTTCTCTAAAATATCTACTGCAAATGACGTTGTCATGGAAATTAAGGCCGAGTCGGCGCTCGAAAAGGCAGCGGCTAAAACACCTATCACAAAACAGACCGCCACAAATCCGCTCGTATGCGCGGCGAAAAGCGGCAATATCTGGTCTGACACCGAAGGAAGCGCAACACCCTCCTGCTCCGCATACAAAAGCAACAGAAGCCCCAATGTCAATAGCAGCAGATTGACCGGAACAAAACCGAAACCGCCTGTAATCATGTTCCTCTGCGCGTCCCGCAAATTTCGGCACGTCAAATTTTTCTGCATAACGTCCTGGTCCAGCCCCGTCATGACTATCACTACAAATGCACCGCTCAAAAATTGCTTGAAGAAGTTCATCCGACTGTCAATCTTATCAAAAACAAATATATCAGACCTCGAATCGCTCCATATCATCGACATAATTTCGCCGAAACTCATATCTAACCTCATAATGACATCAACAGACAGAGCCACTACCGAAACTAACATGCAAAATGTCTGAAAAAAGTCTGTCCACACAACACTTCCCAACCCGCTTCTGAAAGTGTATAGAAACATGACAAACACAGAAAAAGCCGCTGTCACCTCGAACGGAACTCCCATCGAATCTAAGACGCAACCTTGAAGAACAATCACCGCTACATACAGCCGCACCGACGCGCTCACCATCTTGAACAAAAGGAAGCTTGCCGCCGCCGTCTTGCGCGTAACCTTTCCAAACCTCAGTTTCAGATAACCGTATATGCTCGTCAGATTGAGTTTATAATATAGAGGAAGCAAAACCGCCGCAACAAACAAATAGCCAAGGATGAAGCCAAACACCATCTGCATATAGGAAAAATTCGCAGACCTGACCATGCCGGGCACTGACACAACCGACACGCCAGACATAGACGCCCCAATCATTCCAAACGCAACCACATACCAACGTGAATTCCTGCCCGCCGAAAAAAAAGCGCCACTATCCGTCCGTCCCCCTCTTCCAGCCCAGTAAGACAAGACAAACACTAACAACACATAAATAAAGACAACGGCAAGACTCATAATATTCAAAAAAAAGAGACCGTCTTACAAGACAAACTCATAAAACGGTCCCAAACATACAAATTATAAAACAACCATGTGCATATGTTCCAAAATCAACTTGTCATTACAAAGAAATTGCCTCATAGAATCAACGGCGCTGAGACTGCTGTTTCTGAAGTTCCTGCTGTCTCTTCATTTCAGCCTCCAAGCGCTCCATCCAAGCGCTTCTCTTAGAAGGTTTGCTCTGGTTCTCTTTCAAACGAATCAACAATTTCTCCTCGTCAATAAAATAGCGCATTCCGTAAGTCTGAACTATCGTTATCAGCAAAGACAACAAATAGTAATAACTCAAACCAGAAGCATAGTCGTTAAAGATGAACAGGAACATAACCGGCATGAAGTACATCATATACTTCATCATCGGCATTTGCTGCTGAGCGCCTGTGTCTGTCATGCTCATGTTCACTTTCGTGTATATCAAGTTTGTAATCGTCATCAAAAGACAGAACAAGCTGACATGATTTCCAAAGTAATCTGACACAAACGGAATGTACATGTCCCACGAAACAATAGCGTCATAAGTTGACAAATCCGCAGCCCATAAGAAACTCTGCTGGCGCAGCTCAATAGAAGCCGGGAAGAACGAGAACATAGCTATAAGCACCGGCATCTGAAGCAACATTGGCAAGCAACCGCCCATAGGGTTCACCCCAGCCTTGTTGTACAGCGCGAACATAGCCTGCTGACGTTCTGTCGGACGGTCTTCGGGAATGCTTTTGTTGATCTCTTCTATCTGAGGCTTCAAAACTCGCATCTTTGCCGTAGATAGGTACGACTTGTATGTGAACGGAAACAGTATCAGCTTTATGACGATAGTCAGCAACAAGATTATAATTCCGTAACTGCTGATAAACGAGCCGAAGAAATTAAACAAAGGAATGACAATCAACTGGTTAACCCATCTAAAGATACCCCAACCAAGCGGCACCAAATGATGCAAATCCAACTCTTCCGCACCGCTTTTTCCTTTGTCATAAGACTTAAGCAAGCTATATTTGTTCGGTCCAAAATAGTAGCTGAAATTCATGCTCTGCTCGTACGGAACCTTCATGACCGCCTCGTAAGACTTCAGATAAGGTGATTCCGCCACGTTTGAAACCATGTTTGCCGACGTGAACTTTCCGTTTGCAATAAAGACACTTGAAAAGAACTGGTCCTTAAACGCAACCCACTTCACGCTCTCCTCTTCTTCTACAGAATCATAACTCATTCCGTCAAGTTCCTCCACGTCATCGTCATAAATCTTGTAGTTAAGAGCAGCATAACGGTTCTCAAACTTACGACCCTTCTCCTGCTGCTTTATCTTAGCTTTCCAAACAGCCTCTATGTTGCCGCCCCTCACGTCAAGAAGATTCTGAACAGAAGACGCATCAATGGAGAAGTCGAGCATATAATCATCATGACGCAAATTGTAAGCGAACTCCAACGCCCCGTTTCCAGCAGGAAGAGCAAACACTACAGACGTATCTGTAGCCGACTTAATCTTGAAGTACAGGTCCGCCGTATTAAACTCGCCCTTGCCCTTTACAGGAAGAACAAAATCCACCGACGCGTCGTCCTTGTCAAAAAGTGTGACATTCTGCTCTTTATAGTTCTTAAACTCACTAAGAACCACAGATTTGGCCATCGCCCCTTTAGAAGACAAAACCACAGTCACCTTATTGTTCTTCAAAGTCACAGTCTCTTCCGAACCGATTAGCCCCTGATAAAACTCGCCAGCCTTATTGTAGGCCTTAATCATCTTTGTTGAGTCCGAGTCACCCTCTTCGAAAAGCTGGTTAGCCTTAGCCAAAGCCAAAGCGGCAGCCTCCTCCTGAGCCTTTTTTGCCTCATTTACCTTCTGAACTGAATCTCTATACTCAGAAATACGCTTCAACTCTTCCTGAGAAGGCTGATTCAACCACGAAAAGACAAACAGGACAACCCCGATGAGGGCGAACCCGATATACATATTTTTCGAATCGCTCATTTAAAATACTTTTTACTCTGCCTTTGCAGATGAGTTATCTACCGCAGCACGCACAAAATCCATAAACAACGGATGTGGATTAAGCACAGAACTGTTATACTCTGGATGAAACTGAGTTCCTACAAACCATTTATGATTAGGAAGTTCTACCACTTCAACAAATCCGGACTGAGGATTTATTCCTGAGCACACCATTCCGGCGCTCTCCAACTCTTCCTTATACTTGTTATTGAACTCAAATCTGTGACGGTGGCGTTCAGACACTTTCCCGCACTTGTAAATATCCTTGACCTTAGAACCGTCCTTCAACTCACAGTCAAACGCACCGATACGCATTGTGTCATCGAGCATAAGACGCTCCTTCTGCTCCTGCATCAAGTCGAAGATGTTATATTCCGCACGCGCGTTCATCTCTGTCGAGTCTGCATCGACATAGCCCAACACATCCTTTACATACTCCAGAACAGCGCACTGCATTCCAAGACCGATACCAAAGAACGGCACATTATTCAGTCGAGCATACTTGACAGCCTGAATCTTTCCTTCGATACCTCTCTGCCCGAATCCAGGAGCAACCAAGATTCCGTCCATGCCCTTCAGCATCTTGACAACATTACTTTCGTTCAAGTTTTCAGACTGAATGAACGTCAAGTCCAGCTTGCGGTCATGATAAGTGGCGGCATGTATCAACGACTCGTGAATAGAAAGATAAGCGTCCGGCAGTTCCACATATTTGCCCACGAGAGCAATCTTCACCTTCTCAGTAGCAGACTTCATCTTACCAACAAAAGTCTTCCATTTGCCCAGTTCCGCATTACCTTCAACATTTATGCCGAACTTGCGCAGCACCACATTGTCCAATCCCTCTTCCTGCATTTTCAGAGGAACCTCATATATAGTAGGCACGTCAATACACTCCACAACAGCGTCGGCCGACACATTGCAGAACAGAGCCACCTTGTCCTTTATGCCCCTGTTCAGAGGGTGCTCGGTACGCAACACAAGCACGTCAGGCTGCACACCCAACTGCAACAGTTCCTTGACAGAGTGCTGAGTAGGCTTTGTCTTCAGTTCCTTCGCAGCCGCAACATAAGGAAGATACGTCAAATGCACGCACAAGCAGTCCTCCTTCAGTTCGTGACGCAACTGTCTCACACTTTCTATGTAAGGCAAACCTTCGATGTCGCCCACTGTACCACCGATTTCTGTAATCACGAAATCATACTCCTCACCCACCGAAAGCTGAGTGATAGTCTTCTTTATTTCATTGGTGATATGAGGCACAACCTGAACAGTCTTGCCCAAATAGTCGCCGCGACGCTCCTTCTGGATAACGCTCTGATATACGCGACCTGTAGTGACATTGCTATTTTTCGAGGTCTTTATGCCAAGGAAACGCTCGTAGTGCCCAAGGTCAAGGTCTGCCTCATGCCCGTCGTCCGTAACATAACTCTCGCCATGCTCATACGGATTCAACATACCCGAATTGATGTTAATATACGGGTCAAGCTTCTGGTTTGTAACCTTATAGCCCCTAGACTGCAAAAGTTTTCCTAACGATGCAGCAATAATGCCCTTCCCTAAAGAAGAGGTCACACCTCCTGTGACGAAAATGTACTTAGTCTTTCCCACTTTCTGTTTGCTTAAATATAAAAAAACAATCAACTCACAAAATTACATAATTTTAATTTTATATCGGCAAGATTTGCAATTTTTATTTGCATTTTTTTTCACAAGCCAAAACTTCCGCATCCTCAGTCTGACTCAAAATCCTGTTTTTCAACTCATTAGAATAAAAAAAGACGCGGCTGCATGCCACGCCTTACATTTATCTTGTATGCTACATTTTACTACTTCTGTTAATTAGGTCAAGATGTCTATGAATGATATTCAGCTACGCCACCAACGCCGCGCCTTCTGCCTAAACACAATTCATTTTCAGTCTAACATCTCCATAAAGTCTTTGTAGAAAAATATCATTCGCTTGAAATTGTCTATGGAGATATACTCGTCAATTCCGTGCATAAGAGCCTGTTCCTTTTCTGTAAGCTGAGCCGGCATGAACCTATAGACATTGTCAGACACGATGTAATAGTGCCTTGAGTCGGTCGATGCCATCGTAAGATACGGCGTCATGAGCGCATTCGGATAATATTTTTCGATGTTAGCCTTCAGCAGTTCTATGCTTCTCGTATTCGACGGAGAAATTGCCGACGGCTCATTGCCCTGCAGCAACGTCACTTCTGCGTTAAAACCTTCTGCAGCCTTCTTCACGTGCGTGATCACATCCTCGACACTTTCGCCCGGCAGCACTCTGAAATTGCCCACAAAGACCACCTCCTGAGGCAGCACGTTCGGAGCGGAACTGCCGCTAATCATCGTCATTGCGGTTGTTGTGCGAACCATCGCGTTTGTTGACGGCTTTTCTGTAAGCACCTTGAGCAGCACAGGCTCGAAAATTTCAGAATTTGCCACAGCCATCTTAGCCGCGAACCCCATAGTGTGGCACACGTTTGAAAGCATGTTCTTAACCGGAGGAATTATGCGCGGCTCAAACTGGTTGCTTTCCAAATCTGAGATTATCTGTGAAGCGGCGCCAAGCGCGGTGACCGAAGCTGGCATGGACGAGTGCCCGCCCGCCTTTTTCACTTTAACCGACACATTTGCATTACCCTTCTCCGCAATGCCCACAAGAGCAAGGTCCGCGTCTATTCCGCCCGTTCCTTTAACCGTAACCACACCGCCCTCGTCAAAGACTGCCTCGAACTCAATCTCCTTCGACTTGAAGTACTGAGCAATCTGCAACGCTCCATTGCGTCCGCCACACTCCTCGTCATGCCCGAACGCAAGGTATATGTCCCTTTTAGGCACAAAACCCGAGTCCACATGCATTTTCACAGCCTCGAGCAGGGAAATCACGCTGCACTTGTCGTCGAGCGTCCCGCGAGAATAGATTTTGCCGTCGGCAATCTCAGCGCCAAACGGCGCGTGCGTCCACAGATGACGGGTAGCCTCCTGCACCGGCACAACATCATAATGGGCAGTGAACAGATACGGCTTCAAAGAAGGGTCTTTCCCTTTCCAGCGATACACAAGCCCGTACTTGTTCACTCTGAAAGAATCGAGCTGCTTGCCAAGCATCGGATAGACTTGCGAAAGATACACGCCAAAACGTTCAAACGAATAGAAATCCGTCGAATCATACACATTGTTGCTAACAGTTGGTATGCGCAACGCGCCTTGAAAACGCTCTATTGAATAGGACAACGAGTCCTTAACAATCAACGGCGACCCAACCTTTTCAGGGGGCGAGTTAAACATCATTGTTCTCAACAAAATCACCGCTGCGCCCAAAAGCAACAGCAGCGCCAACACATATAACATACGCTTCAAACTAAAATTCATCTTATCACATTTATTTCATTTCATCGATTATACCAAATTCAGGCAACTTCCGCACACGAATCACCTTATTATTCGACTCTAAATGCAGCACCTTCGGGTTTCAATTTTCCAAAGGAAGTTAATCTTTGCGTCAGCATCGAGCAGTCTGAACATCTCTAAGACTACCGCCAATTCACCTTGATATATGCAAAGGTAATATAATTTTCCGAACAAAAACAAATATTTTCGATTCTAATAAAAAAAACAGAAACGACCCGCATTGCCGCAAGCCGTTCCTGTCTTTTAGCTCTGCTCCGCCAGAAAATCACATCACAGTTCAAACAGCTGAACCGCAGCTTTGAAAGCTGGGTCGTCTGTATTTGAAGGCAATAGTTGTCTAAGATGCTGCTTCTGCCTTTCTCCATTTTTGTCAAGTTTGACAAAACAAGCCTCCACAACATTCCACCTTTTCAGATATTCTTTATAGATTGTGCCAAGAAAGGTGCTGTAATCGAAAAATTTGCAATTATAGTTATTGGCGAATTTATTTTGTTCGTAAACAATTATGTAGTTTTGGCTCAATGCACGATAAATAACCTCGTCAAGCGGAGCTAATTTCTTATTAGACGGAACGTGTCCCAACACCTTTTCCAAGAGCTGTCTAACCCACTCGCGCGAGCACTCGACAGTCGTGTTGTAAGAGAAAAAAGAGACCTCCATCACCTGAGCCTCGTTACTCATGGCCATCTCTTTAAGTCCGTCTATCCTTTTTATATTTTTTCTCAATGCGTTGGCTACAGAATCGCTCCACACATATATGACCTCCGGCTGCACATCGCGCAGCATTTCCTTAAACGCGTCTATATCAGCATCATAAAGTTCGCTTTCTTCTTCATACGTAGGTGTGTTTCCATTTGGCAGATAGTGCTGTAAAAAATTGCAGAACACAACACGTTCCCAAAAACACTCACGCTTTTCCGGAGAGACGAAACCCTTCTCTTCTAGTATATATTTTGTAAACGCAGAATAAGCGGGATAGTTAGCAGCATCTTCGATGTACGCGTCCATTTCGATACGGTTTCCGTTGCTAAGTCGCAAGTAAGGGTCGTCTCTGCCATCTTCATAAACCGGGCATGCGTTGTCCATCTCCCACACACCTTCATTTGAACAGCAAAGATCTAAAAATTCGCACTTGGCAGTGCAAATCTGATGCGCTCCAAGAACCATAGTGCGGTAGCCATTCCACTTTTCAGCGTAACGGCTGCCTATTCTCGGCTTAAAGAAATACTTGCGTCGCTCCTTATTTTCTGAACCTCTATCCATCTTCAAAACATAAACCAAAGGGCAAAAATAACAAATATGAAACTATTTTAAAATATCACACTTGAGATTTTCAGAAAAAATCTTTGCCGCAAACTAATCGGCTCCGTACGAATGTATTCCGCCTAAAATCATATTCACCCCAAAATAGGTCATAAGAGCCAGCAAAATAGCTACTATCATAAAAACGTGAAAAAAAGTGTCGTTTCTGAACCATTTCAGGCTGACAGCGTGCAACGGCAAGGCATATCCCATCATCGTTATCAAAGCCCACACCTCTTTCGGGTCCCAAGCCCAATATCTGCCCCACGACAGGTTAGCCCATATCGCTCCGACAAAAATACCTATTGCCAGAAGCATTTCCGAAGGGTACAGCAAAAGCCTGTTGGCTTCTGTGAGCTTACGCCTCAACGCAGTCTCTTTCTTCACGCACAAGGCACATACGGAAATCAGCGACATGAGCGCCAACAATGTGTATCCGACGATGAAAGCGGCGACGTGCCAGCCTATTAACGGCGACCGCAACACCGGAAGCAAAAAATCCTCTGCCGCCCTTGCCTCTTTCCTCATCGTGAAAAGAATCGCAATAACGGCATATACCACAACAACGGCAATCGTTGTCTTGGGACAGCGACGAAGCAGCACCCACAAAAAGCCGACGAGCAGCAAAACGTATCCTGCATAGGTCACAGGAATGCCATAAGGGTCATAGTTCACGCTAAGCCACGATCCTTGTCCGTCTTCATCAAACGAAGACTGATAGAGCCTGTACCGCTTGTGCGAGAAGATATTATTCATGGACACGACACCTCGCCTTACGCCGATTTCGTCCGAGATAAATATATGACTGATATAGTCAGACGGCATATCTGAACCTTCGTAGGTCGGAATTTCAAACTTCTCCAATTTTATCAGGAAAGGCAGAAACAAAGAACTTTTTCCCTCCTCTCCAACTCGCAGATGCACAAGTCCTTGCTGGCCTGTTGTTTTGGTTAGAAACGCGCCTGTCAGAATCAAAACAAGCGCGAGGTGCAAAATTAGTCCGCCTACGTTTTTCCGAAGCACAGAACCTTTCAAGATGCCACGCACACCACCAACCACCAGCACAGCCCACAAGCCGGCGAACCACCATGTCTGATAAACGTTTTCCGCAATCCACTCCGCCCCGTTCAGCCTCTCCAAAACTGTCGCGCCGGCAAGGAGTAGCATCATCAGCACATAAAACAAAAGAACCAATCTGTTCATATCATAACTTTTTGAACTGCGGATTATCCTCAGCTTTCACAGCCATGCACTCCATCTCGATGAGCCATGTCGGACGACAAACAGGCGCCAGCGTCACCACTCTCGGAACATTTGGCAGAGACTCGTCAAATATTTTCGCCACAAGCGGAAAATCCGCCAAATCTCTAAGATAGACAATTGCGTGAGCCATGTTTTCAAAGTCCATGCCAGCCTCGTTCAGCAGCACCTTCACGTTCTCCAACATCCTCAAAGTCTGCTTTTCAATATTGCCTACATGCACAACCTCGCCTTTATTGTTGATACTTGCAGTTCCGCTAATCATAGCCAGAGAGCGGTCTCCGTAAATAATCCTAACCCCTCTTTCAAAAGTCACACCATACTCGTAAGTAGGATTAAGGTGGGTCGGAGCGTAAAGGTACTTGACTTGTCCCTCCTGCAGCCCGCCGATGGCGTATGTGTCGAGCAGCACTTTTGCATTGTAATCTGCATTTGCTCCCTGTATTCCTGTAGATGTTATATAATGCGTCTTCTCTGTCAAGCCTTGCGTCTCAAAATTCTCCCTTCGGCCAACTACAATACCATGATAATTCACATCAACGTCACGTGCGAAAAACCACGTGCGAACGCAATTGTCCGCAATATTCAGCCCTTCGCCTTCAAGGAACTTTTCGTAGCGTTCAAGCAAAACGCGCGTCTGCGAATAGCTGTCGCCCTCCGCCACTCTCTCTTCCGCCCGTCTGATATGCTTATAGTTCTCGCCCTCCTCGCTGCACCACAGCCACAGAGCGACCTTGCCCTCTCCAAACGGCGGCTGCTGCACGCAAGAGAACGCGCATTTCAACGGCGACGACGCAAGGACCAAAGCCTCCTGATTAGCGCTGTCGCTCAGAAAGTAACGCGCCATCACTATATCGCCAGCAACCTCCTCGCCAAATATCTGCAACGCTTTGTGGAGTCTCTCAAGCTGCTCATCAAAAAGTAAAGACGAGTCTGCAAGATGAATCATCGCATGGGTCTCCGTCGCGCAATTCTCTTTTTCAAAAACTGAGCGCTCCACAATCACATCTTCATATATCTTTTTTGTATATTTCATTTAAGTACAATTTATTTAACTGCAAAAACGCACTCTCTAAGATATCAATTTTCAGCACTGCAAATATAACAATAATAAATGTCTGGCAACTTCCGTATTTCACGTTTTATATTTTTTGACTTTATTTTTTGATATTTTTTTAACTTTGCGCCAATTCTAATTAAGAAGCTGTTTAAATTTTTCTAAAATATTTTGTTAAGCATCAGAAAACAGAAGGC
>CALGHE010000150.1 GCA_937915765.1 uncultured Bacteroidales bacterium
TGACTCGATGACAGGTCAGGACGCTGTAAACACAGCGAAAGAGTTCAACGACAGACTTGACTTCGACGGTGTTGTCCTAACCAAGCTCGACGGTGACACACGAGGCGGTGCGGCTCTCTCTATCCGCTCTATCGTGAACAAACCAATCAAGTTTATCGGTACAGGCGAAAAGATGGAGGCTATCGACGTGTTCCATCCGGAACGTATGGCCGACCGTATCTTGGGCATGGGTGACGTTGTTTCGCTGGTTGAACGCGCACAGGAGCAGTTCGACGAAGCTGAAGCTAAACGTCTGCAGAAGAAAATCGCAAAGAACCAATTCGACTTCAACGATTTCCTTAGCCAGATTCATCAGATAAAGAAGATGGGTAACTTGAAGGAACTCGCTTCCATGATTCCAGGTGTAGGCAAAGCTCTAAAGGATGTAGAAATTGACGACAACGCATTCAAGAGCATCGAGGCTATCATCTACTCAATGACACCGGAAGAGCGCTCTAACCCTGCGATTCTTAACGGCTCTCGCCGCCAGCGCGTGGCTAAGGGAAGCGGAACAAACATACAGGAGGTGAACCGCCTTCTTAAGCAGTTTGACGAAACTCGCAAGATGATGCGCATGGTGACCATGAATCAGGGCAAATTCAAATTCGGCAGAAGATAAACACTGTTATTAATTTTGTAAATAAAAAGGTTATGCAATTAATTGACGGAAAAGCAATAGCGGACCAAGTGAAGCAGGAAATTGCTCAGGAGGTTGCAGAGATAAAGGCCAAGGGCGGAAAGGTTCCGCATCTGGCGGTAATTATCGTGGGACACGACGGAGGCAGCGAGACTTATGTGGCTCACAAAGTGAAATCATGCGAGCAAGTTGGTTTCAAATCTACAAAAATCGCATTTGAGGCAGACATTACTGAAGAAGAGCTGCTCGCTCAGATTGACAAGCTGAACAAAGATGAGGATCTGGACGGCTTTATCGTGCAGTTGCCGCTTCCTAAGCACATTTCGGAACAGAAGGTTATCGAGGCTATTGACTACCGCAAAGACGTTGACGGCTTCCACCCTATTAACGTGGGACGCACATCTATCGGTCTGCCTTCTTTCGTATCTGCAACACCTGCAGGAATTTTGGAACTGCTGAAAAGATACAACATTGAAACATCTGGCAAACATTGTGTTGTGATAGGACGAAGCAATATCGTGGGCAAACCGGTCGCATCTCTTATGATGCAGAAGGGCTTCCCTGGCGACGCTACTGTCACTGTGTGCCACAGCCGCACAAAGAACCTAAAGGAACTTTGCCTTTCGGCCGACATTATCATTGCCGCGCTTGGCTCGCCTAACTTCCTCAAGGCTGACATGGTAAAAGAAGGCGCTGTGATTATAGACGTGGGCACTACTCGCGTGCCTAACGCAAACACAAAAACAGGATGGAAGCTTACGGGAGACGTTGATTTTGAAAACGTCGCGCCTAAGTGCAGCTTTATCACTCCAGTACCGGGCGGCGTCGGACCTATGACAATCTGTTCTTTGCTCAAGAACACTTTGCTTGCCGGCAAAAAAGAAATTTACAAATAATTTTAATCATAGATTCAGATGACAAGAGAAGAGTTATTTGAAAACATAAAGAAAAAGCAGTCTTTCCTTTGCGTCGGACTTGACACTGACGTGAACAAGATTCCTGAGTATCTGTTTGACAAAGAGGGCGACTTGGACCCTATCTTTGAATTTAACAAACAGATTATAGACGCAACGGCAGACTTATGTGTGGCTTACAAGCCGAATCTTGCGTTTTACGAAAGCCTCGGACTTCAGGGATGGGACGTTTTGGAACGCACTGTTGACTACATCCGTCAGAATTACCCAGACCAGTTCATTATTGCAGACGCAAAACGCGGAGACATAGGCAACACATCTGCGATGTACGCTCGCACATTCTTCGGCAATATGGATTTTGACTCCGTTACTGTTGCTCCTTACATGGGCGAAGACTCTGTTAGTCCGTTTATGTCTTACGAAGGCAAATGGGTGACTCTACTTGCCCTAACGTCTAACAAGGGGGCTTTTGACTTCCAGTTCATGAAGGACGAAGAGAACGGAGAACGTCTGTTTGAAAAAGTTTTGAAAACTTCTCTCAAATGGGGCAACGCAGACAATATGATGTACGTTGTTGGCGCAACTAAGGCGGAAATGCTATCTGACATACGCGCTATCATTCCTGACCACTTCCTGCTCGTTCCTGGTGTTGGCGCTCAGGGCGGAAGCCTTGCCGAGGTTGTGAAGTACGGAATGAACGACAACTGCGGCCTGCTGGTTAACTCTTCACGTGCCATAATATACGCCGCTAACGACGAATCTTTCGCATCTGCAGCTCGTACGGAAGCAATGAAAGTTCAAAAAGAGATGGCTGAACATCTGAAAGCGAAAGGGCTTATATAAGAATCCAAATTGATAGGCTAACTCTTTTAATAAAGTCTGCAAATTACGGGCAATTCTGATTAAAAGTGATTTCAGAAACAAAAAAAGCAAAAGAACTATATTTTAGTTCTTTTGCTTGCTATTTAATTATAAATTGATGATGCAACATTCATCTCCTACTCAGTTCACCAGCCGCTCAATCTTGCAGCTGTGCTCCTTAGTTTTCTCGTCATAATTAACGCCTACGAAAAGCAAGTCGCCTTTGTAGTTGTTGAGAGCTTGACAATAGTTTTTGTCCTTTATTTGTTGCAATGCGCTTCCTGCACTTTTGTTGTGTTTTAACTCAATTACCATTGCCGGAATGTTGGGCAGGTAAGGTATCAAAACCAAATCTGCGTAACCTTTGCCGGTTGGCAGCTCTTTGAAGAGCGTGTAGCGGGTGTTGGCGTAGAAGTAAGCCAAGCAGATTGCGCTTTGGAAGCAATGCTCGTCATTGTAAGTCAACGGATTGGTCACCTCTGTGTGGGCTGCGTCGAGAGCACGTGCAACGGCCTCCTCGTTGCCTTCGACGGTTGCGTCGAGGAGTTTTTTGGAGGCGTTGATGATTTCCATAATTGGGGCGTAGTTCTCCTCGTCATCAATAGAATTTACCCACTCTTGGCGAACCTCCTCGTTCGGAATGCGGCAAGTTTTATCTTTTCTGTTGTACGAGAGATAACCCAGGTGAATCAGATAGGTGAAAGCATTGTCTTTATTCGTGATGGACTGAAGTGTGTTTTGGAATTTTTTCACATTCACCGGAACGCTTTTGCCTGAAATCATATCAATCACATCCTGCTTGATGCCTTTGAAGTCCATCATGATATAATCCTTCAACGCCTCAAACGAGCCGGTTGCGGACCAGTAACTCTCAAACTCCTGATTTCTCATGGCGGATACCACCGCCAACGGAT
>CALGHE010000151.1 GCA_937915765.1 uncultured Bacteroidales bacterium
TGTCGTCCTTCATTTTCGCTGTTACGGAGATTTTGATGGAGTCGCCCAATTGGACAGTTTTGGCAGACAATTGGATAGTAGCAGAACCTGTTCCACAGTATGGACTCTTAGCATTTATAGCCGCATCAGTTGCCATATAGCTCTTAAGCCACTTCATACCGCTACGGTCAGCTCCGGTGCTTGTTACCAAACCAGTGTTACTTCTCCAAGTAGCTCCGTTCACAAATCCCCAGATTGTGATACCTGCTACGTAATCAGCCTCCCACATTGGCTTGAAGGTATTCTTCATGATTGTTTCGTAAGTGTTGTCATCACCCTGTGAAATATCAAACTCAGTGATGTAGCACAACAACTCTTTACCGGCTTTCTGAGTGATGCTATTGTGAATCTCCTTCAAAGTGTTGCCAAAGTTTGTGATTTGATTGTTCTTATAATAGTCATCCAAATCGTGACTCTGGTGTCCGTAAGCATCGATTGGTGCGCCTTGCTTTACCAAAGAAGCTACAAGGTCAATAAAATCATTTTTCTGCCATGTGAAAGTGTTATAATCATTATAGATCAACACCGCATTAGGGAATCTCTTACGAGCCATTCTGAATGCCTCTGCAATCCATTTGTAGTCGTATGGATCGGAACTGTTGCCCAATGCCTGACTCAAAAGTCTCTTGAAATCAGCACATGAGTGACCATTTTCTGTCCCTTCAGCATGTCCTCTTATCGCCTCATTGACAACATCGATCATTGACAAATCAGGATATTTGATAGCGACAGCATCCATCCAATATTCCACCTGCTGCTTCAATTCAGAAGCGGAACAATTTGCCAAACATGAAGGCCACTGACTTGTCCAAAGAAGACAGTGGAATTTGAACAACACACCGTTCTCCTTACACCATTTGTAATGAGCGTCCGATTGTGCCCATTTCCATTTCTGGACACCCTCCTGAGCGCTGCTTACCTTACAATTAACAATTGATCCCCACTTGGATTCATTCTCACAAGTAAGCTGATCCCACAAATCCTCATACTTTAGACCTCCAACATTAGGTTGAACCTGTCCGCGTGTGGTGATATTACCCAAAAACTTACATGGGTTCTGATTTAGTTGCGCGAAACTCGCAACACAGAAAGAAAATAGGAGAACTCCTATTGCTAGTAATCGTTTTTTCATGATATTATTATTTATAGTTTATAATTATGTGTTCGCTCCAGATTGCAATTATACGATAATTTTTTCAAATCAAGGGGATTTTGAGAGAAAAAATGCTAATAGATGAAAAAAAAATCAATATTGTCCTAAATATTTTTAATGCGTAAAGTATCGCACAGAGTATTATTCTCAAACTCAGGCACTAAGCTGTCATAGTCGAGCAGTGTGTGCATCTTTACCGCACTTTTTTTTGTTGTGTAATGTGCCCAGTCATGATTCACCTCTCCTCAAGCCGAAGTCGCTCAATTCCAAAGCCTTTGTGGGTTTTGTATTCGGCTTCAAAGGTTTTGCTAAAAAAAATTGTTATAAACCTCTTTATTTTTTATAAAAATCCGCAACTCTACTGCGAATTTTTAATGAAAATTTGAAGTAGTACTGCAAAATTTCAATGAAAATATGAAGTAACACTGCGAATTTTTAATCATTTTAAATTATGCTATTAGCCCATAATTTTTTGAAAAAATCGTATACATAAAGATGTTCAATGCCGTCAATAACTCTGTTGAATCTATCAAGAGAGACTATTATCCGTTGACAATCAGGATGTTCCTCGGCAAAGGCTTTCAAACCTTTCAGATGCTTCGGCAAAACGGTTTCAGTCGATTTGATTTCTATCGCAACTTTCGCATCTCCCAAAATCACATCTACTTCAATCTGAGTATATGTTCTCCAATAGGAAAGTTTATTAGGATTTGCAGTATAGCTCAAATATGCCACAAGTTCTTGAATTATCAGATGTTCAAAAGCATGACCATAATCGGTAGTTCCACGTCGTAAATTTGAACGCCCCAGCAAATAGTTAGTAACACCCACATCAAACAAATAAAACCTTGGCGATTGCACCAATTTTCTTTTCATTTTTTTTGTAAACGCCGGAATCATATAGCCGACGAGGGTATCTTCTAATATCTGGAAATATTCTTTCACCGTATTGGAACTCACACCACAATCAGATGCAATATTCAAATAATTCACCATCTCACCATCTGTCATAGCTGCAATTTCCAAAAAACGAGAAAAACCTGCGAGGTTTCTGACTAACGATTCCGCCTGTATCTCTTCCCGCAAATACACTCCGACGTATGCCTTGAGCAAAGCAGCCGGATTATCTTTCATATAATGACGAGGAATCATGCCATTGTTCACAGCTCGATCTATGTTAAAATCGGGGATTTCACAACTCACGAACGGAAATAAATATTGAGGAACTGCACGTCCCCCTAATGTGTTTACGCCCTGCCTCCTAAGTTTTCTTGCACTCGAGCCACATAAAACAAAACGCACCTGTTTGTTTGTAATCAACCAATGAATTTCATTAAGCAATTCCGGCACTTGTTGAATCTCATCGACAATCACCAATGTCCCCTCTTTCTCATGCGCCAAAGACTCTCTCAACAATGCAGGTCTACGTCTAAGTCGGTCTAAAACATCCGTTTGTAACAAGTCAAAGTAAATAGCATTGGGATACTTTTTCTTCAGCAACGTGGTTTTTCCCGTTTGGCGAGCACCAAACAAGAAAACACTTTCATCGTTGATTATTTGCAAAATACGCTCTTTCATGACACTATACAATTTTTGCAAATATACGAAAATCCGCAACTCTACTGCGAATTTTCAATGAAAATTTGAAGTAGCACTGCAAAATTTCAATGAAAATTTGAAGTAACACTGCGAATTTTTAATCATTTTAAATTATGCTGTACGCACATATTTTTTTAAAACATCCTAATCTCGAGCAACATCTACTTTACCTAACAAATAATTAAAGTGTTGCAACTTCACCTCTCCTCAAGCCGAAGTCGCTCAATTCCAAAGCCTTTGTGGGTTTTGTATTCGGCTTCAAAGATTTTGCCCTGTGGAGAGAGTTCCTCGGTCACGATTGTAGCAGGAAAGGTGTCTTGACGCACCTTGAAGTCAATCAGTTTGTAAGTCACGCGCGAACCGAACCAAAGCGGCTTTATCAGTTCCTTGTCATAAAGCTTGAAAAGGAAGAGCCGGTTTGCCATTACAGGAGAACTCAGCGTAGGTTTGGTGACGCCGACGGCAAGCTCCGGAACAGAGTCGCCGTTCAAGTCTCCGTAGTCGAAACGATAAACAGGATAAGGCAATTTCCAGTAGGAAATCACCTCATCGTTTTTTGTGTGAAAAATGTAAGAAAGCGAGTCGTTCACACGTTTTAAACCTATCGTTCCGCCATTGAACTCAAAACTCTCCGGCTTTTCTGTTGAGCAGCCGAAAAGAAACAGCAAAACTGCAAGAATCAGTCTGTTATCGTTCAGGATCTTCATATCTGTTTACTGTTACTCTCTCATCTATTTTTACAGGAGTATTCAAATACAAAGGCTGCATCCATTTTTGAACACCTTTTTCCTTGTCTTCCTCCAGCATCTTTTGCCATTCGCTGTCGTCTAAACGTCCGCTATGAACGAACTCACGATAATCGTACGTTGCGCCACGAGCTAAGAAAGTCTTGCCGTTCACATCCACGAGAACATATATCGCGCTCGCATTTCCGGTGGCGGCATGCAGGAATGGATTTTTCTCTTCGAGCGGATTGGTATAAATGGTGCTTGTAAGAGCGACGGAACGATCAGGTCCTTTAATCTCTTCCCAACTCGTGTAGTCATGCTCGGAGTCTGGAGATCTTGTCACGTCAAGCATAAATCCTTCCATATTATAATCAATTCTCTCAATCCATTCTAACTGAGACTTGGAGATAGGGATGCCATTGAGTATATTGTTTGAAATGACAAGACAACTATCCACCATAGACAGCAGATAAGAGGCATTTTTATTAGTCTTTTCAGAAAACTTGCCAACAATATCATTCAACGATTGAATATTCTTTTTCAGCAACTTCCAAAACTCCACGTTTGGCTCCACAGAACCTACGAAAATATCAGGTTCAGGAAGAAGCGGATCTGGTCCGCCATACTCCGCAAATACAGGTTCTTCTTTGTATAATGCTGCCAAATGTTGCAACTGAGTCCATGAGGCAAGAGCAGTATTCAAATTTTTAAGTTCCCAAGCCTTGGTTTGCATCATGCCGGGGTACTCCTTTCTTGGCTTTTGCATCTTGACCAAACAGTCGAGCCATCTGTTGTAAAGGTTTTTGTTCCAATCTCTGTATTGGGCAAACTGTTGCTTCTTTTCCTCTAACTTAGGGGCAAATCCGTTCCAGTTTTCTTTTTCACGATAAAAGTCGGTCAGAATAGTTTCTGCGCTTTTCACCCCGAAAGCGGCAAAGACATCAAGACCTTTCGGCATCATGCGTTTCGATGGTAATGCAGAAGTGTCCAAAATGCTCCCCAAGACCTCATTGTCAGGCATATACCTTTGAGGCATGAAGTTGATTTTGTCCGGACAAGTAAGCTCGATGAGCGGCTTTATACGGTTTCGTCCTTGCGCCACTTTCGTAATTTCTGCATTTATTTTGTTAATAGAACTTTGCGTGAAAGTTTGGCTGAAATCTCGAATATTTAACTCTTTGAGGATTTTTGCAATATCCAACACACCCAAATTATCCATGTCACCCATAAAATTGGAAATCGCATCGTTAAAGAGTTTTAAATTCTCTTGGGTTGATTTGTCGGCATGATTGTACATCTGAGCCATAAAGATAGTCCGCTTAAGTTGAGTTTCATCATTTTGACAAAACGGAACAAATTGAAGCCACATCATGGCTTTGAAATAGTGTCGGAGCGTGTCATTGTAAGAGTAGTGTCCTACCGGTTTAAATTTGTTGTAAGGGAAAGGATCCTCACTATACCCTAAAAAATAGGACTGACAGTCTGATGCGCTATTTATATTTTGGCATTCAGCGGCATACATGCTTTTGTACTTGTCTGGCACCTCCACATTTCTGCCGTCCATCTGGTTCAGTGCCACAGCAAAGAAGGTGGTGTTCCAGTCTGCCAAATCAGCCAGTTCCGGATGTTCCATTGCAATGTTTCGGCTCTGCTTGTGCAGCGACTCGCAGAAGGCTGTCATCATCGGCAAGAAATAAAATAGTTCGCAACGCTTCATCTCATAAGTAAAATAGGCATAGTAGGCATGCAAAAACAAGTCGGTCGTTATGTAGTTTGGCATACATAAGTATTCGTTCCATTCATAAATGTTAAACAATTGGATGCAGTCAGTCCGTTTGAGGGCAAAATTTTGGCGAGCCAGATGTTTGAACAATTCATCCCGATGACTTTTCTCCACTAAAAACCGGTTGGCAACCATATTAGTGTTGAGCAGCTTCACACCCTCTACATCAACAAGCCTTTCCTCTTCTATTTCAGCAATTCGGCGGTCTATTTTCGCAATAAACTCCGTTTCTTGAGCAGACAACATCACTTGCGACCTATCCGAAGGATGTCCATGCATTCCATACCCCACAAACCATCCATACGCTTCATCTTTCTCTGGATTGGGGAATCTTGAAACCAAAACAAGGGCGGCATCCGTGTACCAATTAGTCTTCGTTCTAAAATAATTGTTCAGGTACTCTTCCATGAACCAGTATCCATGCATAGCATACGGGAACTCCCTCAACATCAACAGCTCCGCGTATGATAATTTAGACAAGTCCTGCTGATAATCAATCGCAAAAGGATGTTTTTCCGCATCCATCGAGAAAGGCGCTTTGGTAGTGTCAATATTCTTTTTTTCAAGAGTAAACTCATTGCCACAATCTGCGCAATAAGTATATTTTGCGTCATTAGTCTGAAGCTCCATGAGATCTCCGTAGGTGACAAGATGTTTTCGAGCCTCTTCCATATTGAGATTTTGTTGTGCGTAAAAATCTTCGTCATGTGTCGAGTTGTCAACTTTAGCAGCAACACAAGAGTCACTTTCGGCTGTCTGTTCACTTCCAGAGTTTGATTTATCAGAACCCCAGCAACTTGCCAAAAGCAATAACGGTATAAGCGTGTAAATATATTTCATGATTTCAAATGATTTAGTGAAAAAGCCAATTTACCTTCTTGTTTAAGAAACATCAGAAACAATGTTTTAGAAAGATTTACCAGCACGACAAATGTACAAAAAAAAATCATAAACAACTTTTTTTGAGGAATGAGATTTCAAATTCATGGAAAATCTGTTCAAAGAAAGGAGGTGTAAAGCCAACATTTTCATAATTATCTGAAAAAATTAAAACAAATACTCAAATATTTTGTATAGTTGCACTGATTTATTACTTTTGTGCAAAATTTTTATGCTGTATAACATAAAACAAAAAAATGTCAGAACCGTGGAGCTTTGTATTGTGTTTACAAAAGTAAGGGTTATGATATTATTAGTTAGAGCAATTAAATGTACTAAAGATGAGTAATAATTTATTGAAAGGCAAGAGAGGTGTCGTTTTTGGAGCATTGAACGATATGTCTATTGCATGGAAAGTTGCCGAGAGGGCAGTGGAAGAGGGCGCTTCTATCGTATTGTCAAATACGGCCTTGGCAGTTAGAATGGGAACAGTTAAGCAGCTTAGCGAAAAGTTGAACTGCGAGGTTATCCCTGCTGACGCAACAAAGGTTGAAGACCTTGAAAATGTGTTTGTTAAGGCTCAGGAGATTTTGGGTGGCAAGATTGACTTTGTTCTTCACTCGATAGGTATGTCGCCTAACGTTCGCAAGAAGCGCACTTACGATGATTTAGATTATAACATGTTGAGCACAACGCTTGATATTTCGGCAATCTCTTTCCATAAGATGTTGCAGTCTGCGAAGAAGTTGGACGCAATTGCAGAGAACGGTTCTGTGGTGGCTCTTACTTACATAGCATCTCAGAGGACTTTGTTCGGTTATAATGACATGGCGGACGCTAAGGCTATGCTTGAGTCTATAGCGCGCAGCTTTGGTTATATATACGGTCGTGAAAAGGGTGTGCGTATCAACACCATCTCTCAGTCGCCAACAATGACAACTGCAGGGGCCGGAATCAAGGGAATCGACCATCTTATGGACTTCTCGGAACGTATGTCGCCGCTTGGCAACGCTACTGCGGACGAGTGCGCTGACTACTGTATCGTGATGTTCTCTGACCTTACACGCAAGGTTACTATGCAGAATCTGTTCCACGACGGCGGTTTCTCCAGCATGGGTATGAGCCTTCGCGCAATGGACCAGTATCAGAAGAGCTTTGACCAATATACGGACGAGAACGGCAAGATTATTTACGGTTGATTAGAGAACACAATAAGAACAATTGATATTTTTTTTTAGGGGGAGGTAGTCTGTTTTTACAGGCTGCCTTTTTTGTTTCGCCATTCATATCATATAATCAGGCAAGAAACTGAAAAAGCGGCTCGGAATCTTTTTTGACTCGGAGCCGCTTTGCTTATAGATGTAAAATATGATATGCCTTAATACCAGATAGGGTTGTCGCTCGGGTTGCTGCGCTGTTCGTACTTCAGGTCTTGCAGCAGCGAAGAGCTTGCGCTTATGACAAAATTGTAAGACTTGTTGTCTCCGAACGGCACAAGATTGAGCGATGCGGACCAGCAGTGCAGATTACGAGATATGCCGCAAGACGAGTATGCAATCTTTCTGTTGTCAAAGTCATAACCGGAGCTGAAGTTGAAGTTCCAGTTTTTTGTGAATGTTATAGACCCCGAAAAGTTCAGCGCCTGAGACACGCGCTTCTTGAACTTAAGGCGTCTTTTGTCAAATTCGTAATCAGAGTAAGCTATAGAATAGTCAAAGCGGAAGTTCCAAGGCAAGCTGAACTTCTGGTATCCCTGCTCGTCAACACCTTCGCTGTCGCTTTTCTTAGTCTCTTTCTTAGGAGTGTACATCTCGTCTTCCAGCTCCTGCTCGTACCGGCTTTTCTCTTCTGTGCGGCTGCTGTTCTCTTTCTTCTCCTTCTTCTTGAACGTGTCGTTGTTAAATGAGTAGCCGAAAGAGGTCTGCGCGCTCGTCAGCCTTGCAATTCGTCCGTTCTTTTGCCATTCTGTTAGACTGGACTTAGTCGGCACGTTGTATTCGTTAAGCTTATATGTGTAAGGCGTGAAGTTTGCTGTGACTGTCAAATTCACGTTTTTTGTGACTTTGAAACGCACGCTTGTGCTTATGTCTGACCAGTTAAGAGAGTCTGCAAACATATTATAGCTTGCGTTCGCCGACAAATTGTCTATAAGCGAAATCTTTTTGTATCCGGTAGAGTCCTTGGTGGAATTTACCTTCATTTCAAGATTGTTTGTCATTCCGAAGTTCAAGTAACCGCGACCTCCGGAAGACGGAGCGCCAAACACAGCCCCTTGGTAATAGCTGTACTTTACAGGATTGTAAAGACCTGGCTCTGCCGGGTTGGGGCGATTGTAATATGAATAATACATGTTTTTGGTAGAACCGAAAGATGGTTCGAACCTGTCTATTTCAGGCGACCACGAGAAACCTACTGTAGGCTGGAACACGT
>CALGHE010000152.1 GCA_937915765.1 uncultured Bacteroidales bacterium
GATGCCAAAGTTCAGGAAGAGGGAGACGGAGCTGGAGACTTTCATGGACAAGTGGCTTTACGCGATCAAGAACCTCGGCAGGCTGGAAGGACAGCCGTCCGGCTTGACGGAAGCCGTGTTCAAGAAGTTCTTTGAAGTGGCTGAGATCGCCGCCTTTTCGGAGACCGAGCGCTACGACTACGAGGAGAACCTGAAAAATTACAACGACTGGTTTAGCGTCATGAACACCGCAAAAAACGAAGGAATCGCAGAGGGACGTGCGGAGGGTTTGGCAGAAGGACGTGCGGAAGGCCTGGCAGAAGGTGAAGCCATCGGGATGGAGAAAGGAAGGGCTGAGGGACGAATGGAGGGTGAACTTGCTATGCTTACAAAGCTTGTGCTTGCAAATAAAGGGAAAGGTAAAACATCATCAGAGATTGCCGATATGTTAGATGTTGACATAAATCTGGTTGATGATATTTTAAACGGGAAGAGGTAATGTATGAGAAATGTCTGGGTTGTTATACTGATAATGTCTCTTCTTTTTTCGTGTTCCGGTTCGGGCAATTCGGATAGGGTGGCAGCAGAGGTATTGACAGACTCTGTGCCGCTTGCTGATACGCTTAAAGAGGATTCTGTTAAGCATGCTGTTTTTATGGCGGTGGGCGATATTATGGTACATCGTTGGCAGATGCAGAAGGCTTTTGACAAAAAGGATTCTTCGTTCAATTTCTCCGGCTCATTTAAGTATATTAAGCCTTTTTTTGATGATGCGGATTTTGTCTTGGGTAATTTGGAAACTACTTTTGCAGGAAAAAACAAAGGGCGGCAGAATAAGGTGTTTGGCTATAGCTGCTTTCCTTATTTTAATGCGCCGGAGGAGATGGCTTCCGCTCTGAAAGAGGCTGGGTTTGACCTGCTTTCCACGGCTAATAATCATTCGCTGGATTCTAAGTTTGAAGGGCTTTGCAGTACGCTTAATGTGCTGGATTCTGTTGGTTTGCATCACTTGGGGACTTATCGTTCGCAGGCTGAAAACGATTCTGTGCGTATCTTTGACATTAACGGTATAAAAACGGGCTTCCTTGCTTGTACTTATAGTCTTAACGGAAATACGCTGAAGAGTGAGGTGGCTTTTTCTATTGATGAGTTTAGGCGGTACGACAAAGGCAAATTGGAGCGTCTGTGTGGCAAAATCAGGAGGCTGAAGGAGGCGGGAGCGGAGTTTGTGATTGTCTTGACTCATTTCGGCACAGAGTATCAGCACGAGCCTAATGCAAAGCAAAAGATGGCGGCCCGGATGTTTGCAGAGGCGGGTGCGGATGTGATTGTGGGCAGTCATCCGCATATCTTGCAAAGGATTGATTATGATAGTGTTACTGTTGACGGGAAGGTGAAAAAGGTGCTTGTGGCTTACTCTTTGGGTAACTTTATCTCAAGCCAAGTGCAAAGGGGCAGTTTGCTGAAGGATGTGGGTGCGGTGATGCGCTTTTCTGTAAGGAAGGACTCTTGCGGCGTGGCACTGGACGGTCTGAAAGTGCTGCCGACCTATTCGTATTGGAAGTATAAGGAGATTGGGGTTGTGCCTTTGATTGCGGCGTGCAATAGACCGGAGGATTTCCGATTCTTGCGGAAAAAGAGTTTGATGTGCATAAAGACTTCCTATAAGCAAACGTTTGATGTGCTGTCGGCTTCGTTCAAGGACAGGTGCGAAGTGGATTCTGTTGCGGGCTGGATGGAGCTGCGGCTGGAGTGATTATGGCTTGTTTTGAGGCAATGGCGCAGTTGTGTGCGATGCTGGAATTTGATCTTGTGAAAAATATCAGAGGATTGTTGCAGATTTATTCTGAAAAGTATAATTTTGTTTTGATTTATTAACAAAAACTGAAATTAGGGAAATGGCTAAATACAAAAGAATTTTGCTGAAACTCAGCGGAGAGTCTTTGATGGGTGAAAAACAGTATGGTATTGACGAGAATCGTCTTGCTGAATATGCGGCTCAGATTAAGGAGATTGCAGATATGGGCGTGCAGATCGGAATCGTGATTGGCGGTGGAAACATCTTTCGCGGGCTTAGCGGCGCGTCTAAGGGTTTTGACCGTGTTAAGGGCGACCAGATGGGAATGCTAGCTACTGTGATTAACAGTCTGGCTCTCAATTCGGCTCTTATGGCTAAAGGGGTGAAGAGTCGTGTGCTTACAGCTATCAGAATGGAGCCTATCGGCGAGTTTTACAGCAAGGACAAGGCGATTGCCGCGCTCGAAAAGGGCGAGGTGGTTATTTGTTCGGCAGGAACTGGAAATCCGTTCTTCACCACGGACACAGGTTCTTCTTTGCGCGGTATCGAAATTGAGGCTGACGTTATGCTGAAGGGCACGCGCGTTGATGGTATCTATACTGCCGATCCCGAAAAGGACCCTACTGCAACTAAGTTTGACGATATTTCTTATGACGAGGTGCTGAATCGTGGACTTAAAGTGATGGATTTGACAGCTACTGCCATGTGCAAGGAGAATAAGTTGCCTATTGTTGTGTTTGATATGGATACTCCGGGCAATTTGAAAAAAGTTATGCTTGGCGAAAATATAGGGACTTACGTTCATTGTTAAAAGAGATAAGCGCAGACGGTTTGAGGATTGTCTGCGCTTTTGTCTTGTGCTTTATGCCGAAAAGGTGCAATCTGAAGTTTGCGTCAAGGAGTTGGCAGCAGCAGCTCGGAACCTATCTTTAGGTTGTTCCCGCTGAGTTTGTTGAGTTCCCTTATGGACTCTATGCTGCATTGGTTCTGCTTGGCTATTCTGTAGAGTGTGTCGCCTTTTTTCACAATATGCGTTTTGTGTGTGGCTGATTGGCTTTCTTCATGCTTCTCGGTCTTCCCATTTGGCATGGTGTTTGTGTTTACGTTTTTCAAGATGATGAGTCTTTGTCCGATGCTCAGCGAGTTGTTTTTTAGTCTGTTCCAACTCTTTAAGCTGTCTATCGGGCAGTCATGACTTCTTGATATTCTGTACAATGTTTCGCCTTTTTTCACGGTCAGACAGATGGTGTCTGTATGGGTCTCAGAACAAATATTGGCATCGTTTTCAGCCGATTCATTTTCAGTAATCACGGTGTCTTGCCTGGCTGTTGTGTCGGGCAGAGGAGTGCGGTCTTTTTCTGGCAGAGAGTCTTTTGCCTCCTCTTTGTTTGGCGAAAGCTCCGGAAGCACCCTTCTTGCTCCGATATATCTGCTGTAGTAATATTTGTTGCTTTCAGTGAACTTGTCAATCATGACTCCGTTGTGTGTGCTGGCGTGTATGAAAGAGAAACTCTTGTCTGTGCTGTCTGTTTCGCAAACGATTCCCACATGCCCAACTTGTTTGGATGTCCGTCCGGCGAAGAATACGAGGTCGCCTTTGGTCACTTGGTTGCGTTTTACGTTTTTCCCTTGCAAGTATTGGGAGCCGGAAGATGAGTTGAGCGTGTATCCGAATTTGGCGAACACAAAGCCGGTGAAGCCGGAGCAGTCGAATTTAGACGGACCTTTGCCTCCAGATTTGTAAGGGCTGCCGATGAACTTTTTAGAGTAATCTATGATTGAGTCGTTGAGGCTTTGTCTCTGGCTTGCAGATACGGCAAGTGTGTCGGATTTTGCGAATGCGGAAAGTCCGGATGCGAGCATAAGTAACGTGACCAAATGTTTTAGCATAAAATTTAAAATGAATTATGAATTTGTAAAGATATGTTTTTCTGTTTAATATATGGTTAATTGAAGCGAATAAAGTATGGATAATGTTAAAGAATCGGATTGTTTGGACGAAGGCAGGCAGTATGACGAGGTTTTTGTAATGAAGAAAATGGTGCGTATTCGTAAGGCGCTTGGCATTAAACGTTGTGAATTTGCGCGGATTTTGGGTGTCCGTCTGCATCATTTGGCTTATATAGAGTTGCGTTTTCGGGGCGGCAGCTTATGTTATTTCTTGATGCTTAAGTTCTACCGCAGCGTAGGTGTTGACTTGAATTTGCTGTTTGATGACTCTGAGTATCCTGAAGATGGATTGAAGCGGATAAAGCGCGGAGCAGAACTGAAAAAAGTGTTGCAAGAGGTGCGTGCGGAACGAGACGTTTGACAGAAATTATAAATTATAAATAGCGGCACCCCAAGCCGAGTATTGGGAATATAGATGGTCATGGAAAATGTGTGGCTTGGGATGTCGCTTTTTTTATGACGAAGAGACGTTCAAGACAGCCTCTACAATTCACTCCGAGATGCTTTTGAATTAATTTTCAAAGGCGTTCGGAACGAATTTTGTGATATGAAAATTACAAAATGTAATTCACGAGAGTTGCCTTAATCGATGTCGTCGTCAATAGTTTGCACTATCTTTTCGATATTCAGACTTCGAGCAGAAGCGTCAACAATCTCTTTGTAAATGCCTCCCTGTTTGTAAACCTCGTCGGGGTCGCCTCCTTGTTCTACACGTCCGTTTTTCAGAGCGTATATGATGTCGCTGTCAATTATCTGCGAGATGCTGTGCGATATGATAATCACAGTTCTGTTTTTCTTGATTGCGTCAATACTGTTTTTAATCTGTTCAGTAGCGATTGCGTCAAGACTGGCGGTCGGCTCGTCGAGGAAGATGATAGGCGGATTCTTCAGGAACATTCTCGCAATGGCAATTCTCTGCTGCTGTCCGCCTGAAAGTTGCTGCGCTTTGCTGTCGAACTTGTTAGGCAGAGCCATCACCTGGTCGTATATGTACGCTTTTTTTGCCGCCTCCATTACCTCTTCTTTTGTGGCGTCAGGTTTGCCGTAACGTATGTTTTCTTCGATGGAACCGTCAAAAATGTGATTCTTCTGCAGCACAAGCCCTATATTGTCTCGCAGGAACTTAGTGTCGTAATCCCTCAGGTCAACGCCGTCAAGTTTGATGGAGCCGCAGTCTGGTTCGTAAAATTTGTCGAGCAAGTTCACGATAGTGCTTTTGCCTGCTCCGGACAATCCCACGAGCGCCGTGATTCGTCCGCTTTCAATCTTCATGTTGATGTTGTGCAGAGCCTTTGTGCCGTTAGGATATGTGAAATCCACATTTGATATTTCGAAGTTGCCCGTAACTTTTTCGGGGCGGTAGGTTCCGCTCGGCTCTTTTTCGTTGTCCGAGTTGAGGATGTCGAAAAATCCTTCAGCATAAATCAGGGCGTCGTTCATGTCGTCGAATATTCTCTGAAGCTGATTGATAGGAGCGGCCACGTTGCTGAACAGCATCACGTGGTACATGATCTTACCTATTGTCATGCCGGGGTAGTCGCTGAGCACAAGATAGGCGGTCAATATTATAATAAGGACTGTGCCAATCTGCTGGATGAAGCTTTTCAGACCGTCGAAAAAGAAGCTCGTTTTGCGAGTCTGCAGCTGATTGTCTGTGACAAGGTTCTGTATCTCCAGTTGTTTGTCGCCCTCAATACGTTCACGGTTAAAAGACTTGATTACGTTTATAGACTCGATGATGTTCATGATGCCGTGGCTCTTCACTTCTCTGTGATGGCGCATTTCGCGTCGCCAGCCCTTCAGCTTCTTGGCCTGCTTGTAAGTGATGAGGAAATATATCGGCACGATGCACAATGCGGTCAGCCCCACGTAAAAGTTAGCAGCAAACATCAGAATAAGGGCGAGAATCGCGCTCGTGAAAAGCGGCAGCAGGTCGATGAAGAAATTCTGCACTGTCCGCGAAAGGCTGCTTACGCCTTGGTCTATACGAGTCTGTAGCTTGCCGGTCTCATTGTTTGAGGCTGCAAAAAAGGCGATGCGGAAGGTCAGAACCTTCTCGATGACAGCTTGCGACAAGTCTTTAGACACAAAGATTCTCATGCGCTCTCCGAAGTATCGCTGCGCGAATGTTATCACGGCAGAAAGCACCTCTTTGCCGAGCAGAACTATTGATATTATTGTCAGTATCCTCGTGGCTTTCGTCCAGTTGAAGTCTGCAGAACCTACGAGGGCGTTGACAGCGTCAACAGTCCAGTCAAGCACAACAGCGTTCACCTGAGCCATCAGCGACCCGATTAAAGTTAGCGTGAGCGTGGCGACAACAAGCCACTTGTACGGTTTCACGAACGGGCCTAAGTTTTTGAAAAGTTGGACTAAGTTCATTTTTTGCGATAAATTTAAATTCAGTTAATATAAATGTTAATTTCGTCGTCATATTCTTAGACTGAAAAAACAGAATAGGTTTAAAAAAACAGAAATTAATTGTCAAAAAACTCAGAAATGTTTGATAATAAGAAAATAATATATACTTTTGCAACCGCAAATTGTATAAAAAATTATTAAACAATATAAATTATGATTATAGTACCGATTAAAGAAGGCGAAAACATAGAAAAAGCCTTGAAGAAGTTTAAAAGAAAATTTGAAAAAACAGGTGTTATCAAAGAGTTGAGAAAAAGACAACAGTTTGATAAGCCGTCAGTTATCAAGCGTCAAAAGATGAATCACGCAATCTACGTGCAGCAGATGCGTCGCATTGAAGAGTAATTTTTTTTAACAAAAGGTTGCATTTTTAAAATCTTTCTGCTATATTCGCTATCGTAAGATTTACAAATGCCTTCTTTTATGTTGATAGATGATTTTCTACACTATATGAAGTATGAGAAGGGGTATTCTTCTCATACTTTTGTTTCTTACGAGTCTGATCTTTTTCAGTTCGTGGATTTTGTGGAAAGCAGAGGTGAGACGTTCGACCCGGAGACTCTTGACGCAAGGCTGGTCAGAGAGTGGCTTGTGGAGATGATGGAGAATGGGGCGAACGCAAGAACGGCAAACAGGAAGTTGTCCGCTTTGAAGTCTTTTTACAGATTTCTCAACGCAAAGGAGATTACAAAGCACAACCCGATGAAAAAGGTGGTGGCACCAAAAACGGAAAAGCGTCTGCCAACTTTTTACAGAGAGGAGGAGTTGGACTTTCTGCTTGACGGCAACCCCGAAGTTTTTGGCGAGGGGTTCGAGGGGGTGAGGGACAGGCTCATAATAGAGATGTTTTACACTCTTGGCGTGCGCCGTGCCGAACTTATAAACATGAAAGACAGTGACTTTGACTTGACGGGTGGAGTGGTGAGCGTGCTGGGAAAACGAAACAAGCAGAGGCTTATACCTTTCGCTTCCGGACTTAAAGCCGCGCTTGCGGAATATATAGAGGTCAGGAACGCGGAGGTTCCGGACAGGACCGGCTTCCTGTTTGTTAAGAGTGACGGCGGTCAGCTTTACCCGATGATGGTCTATCGCATTGTAAAGAAATACATTTCATTGGTGAGCACTTTGACAAAAAAGAGCC
>CALGHE010000153.1 GCA_937915765.1 uncultured Bacteroidales bacterium
AGAGTACGCTTTCTCAGGTTGCTCGTCCATAACCAATATCGATATTCCTGAAGGAATGACTGAGATTAGAGATTTTGTTTTCTATAATTGTGACAGCCTTGCCAGTGTCTCAATACCCGAAAGCATAACCCTGATAGGGAAAGGGGCCTTTGCCGATTGCTCATCCCTGGCCAGTATCATAATCCCTGAAAGTGTAACACAGATTGGAGCTTTCGCTTTTGACGGGTGCTCATCCCTGACCAGCGTCGAAATCCCTAAAGGAGTAACGGAGATTGGATATAATACCTTCTATGGATGTTCATCCCTAACTAGTATTGTAATCCCTAAGGGTGTAACTTCAATTGGAGAGTCTGCATTTGAGGGTTGCTCTTCCCTTAGTAACATCTCAATTCCCCAAGGGGTAACGGAAATTAGGTATAATACTTTCGCCGGATGTTCGTCCCTGATCAGCGTTGAAATCCCCAAAAGTGTAACTTCAATTGGAGAGTATGCGTTTGAGTATTGCTCTTCTCTTGTCAGTGTTACAATCCCTGAAGGTGTAACAGAAATTGATATTCGAACTTTCTATAACTGCACATCTCTTGCCAGTGTCGAAATCCCTAAAAGCGTAACTAAGATTGAAGGAGCTGCATTCTCGTCTTGTTCGTCCCTTGAAAGTGTCGCGCTTCCCGAAGGTCTAATCTCGATTGGGGATGGGGCTTTTAATAGTTGTTCTACTCTTGTCAATGTCATAATCCCTGAGAGTGTGACTGAAATTGGAGAGTACGCTTTCTATAATTGTAAATCCTTTACCAACATCACAATCCCTGAAGGTGTAACGGAAATTAAAGATTATACTTTTTGGGGTTGCAGCAATCTTGGTAGCATCATAATCCCGGAAGGCGTGACAAAGTTAGGTGATTGTGCATTTAGAGGGTGTTCTTCCCTTGCCAATATTGAAATTCCCGAAACTGTAACAGAGATTGAAGAGGCCGCTTTCTCTCTATGTTCATCACTGGACAGTGTCTCAATTCCTGCTGGTGTGACGAAGATTGCTGATTATACATTTAATGGTTGTTCTTCTCTTGCCAATATCATAATACCCGGAAATGTAACCACTATTGGAGAAGGTGCTTTCCAAGCGTGCGACAGCCTGACCAGTGTCACAATTTCTGAAGGTGTAACCACGATAGGGAAAGATGCTTTTTATTATTGTGCCGCTCTGACTAACATCGAATTGCCCTGTAGCGTAACCTCCATTGGAACAGGAGCTTTTGAGGGCTGTTCATCCCTAACTAGTGTTACAATGTCAGAAGGGTTGGAGAGTATTGGAAGCTATGCTTTCTCTGAGTGTAAAGGTCTTGCCTGCATTATAAGTAAAGAAACAACTCCACCGTGGTGTTTCAATCAAGTTTTCTATAATGTTGACAAGTCAATACCCGTTTATGTTCCTATGGCAAGTGTCGAAGCCTATAAGAGCGCAAATGGCTGGAGCGAATTTACTAATATCATAGGGAAAGATTTTGAAGGTGAAGAAACGTCGGTTGCCAATGTAGTGGCAGATGAACTTGTGGTGCGTTTTGACGGAGGTACGCTTGTGGTTGAGGGCGTTTCTGACTATGAGGTTTACAGCACATCGGGGATAAACCTTGGCAAACCAGAGCGTCTCGGCAGCGGTGTCTATGTCGTGGTTGCCAATGGCAGAAGCGTAAAAGTGGCTGTGAAGTAAAGTGATTCCGGGGGGCACAGCCTTGCCGAAACTAACAACAAGAACGGGGTGTCGAAAAAAACATCTCGTTCTTGTTGTTTTGTGCGGATTATAGTCTTGTAGAGGCGTGATATGTTGCGTCTATCAATATTTTAAATTGCGGATTGCTCTGAACGTGAGTGTGTTATGACAATTTTGCGGATGTGCGTATTTTTACTACCTTTGCAAGGTAAAATGCAATTGTACTTGGATTTGTATGTCGTTAGGCTTAGTTTCGGGAGATCCGGCCGTGTCATATTTTCCGGCGGTTGCAAATAATAATGGATGAAATATGAACTTGATAGACACGCATTCGCACATATATCTGAAGGAGGATTTTGGCGAAGATTTGGAACTGGTGGTCGAAAGGCTGAAACAGGCAGGGGTGGAGCACGTCTTTTTGCCTAACATAGACAGCTCTACGATAGATGAGATGCACGAATTGGAGGCAGCCGAGCCTGGCCGTTTCCATGCTTTGATGGGGCTGCATCCTACGAGCGTAAAGGAGAATTTCAGAGAAGAGCTTGATGTCGTGGCTCGTTGTCTAAAGGAGCGAGACTATTGCGGAGTGGGCGAGATAGGAATAGACTTGTATTGGGACAAAACATTTGTTAACGAGCAAATTGAGGCGTTTGAGACACAGATCGACTGGGCTATCTCCAAATCCTTGCCGATTGTGATACATTGCCGTGAGGCGTTTGCAGAGGTCGTGGCAAGCTTGCGCAGGTTCGACAAGACGAAGCTCAGAGGCATCTTCCACAGCTTTGGAGGGTCTGCAGATGATGCCGAAGTGATAGGCTCGCTCGGAAAATTCTGGCTGGGCATCAATGGGGTGGTGACTTTCAAGAAATCCTCTTTGCCGGAGGTGATAGCGAATGTTCCGCTGGAACGTCTGGTTCTGGAGACCGACTCGCCGTATCTGACGCCGGTTCCGCACAGAGGGAAAAGGAACGAGTCTGCTTATATAGTTTATGTCGCTCAGAAAATAGCGGAGGTGAAAGGCGTGGAGTGCAGCTTGGTGGCGAAACAGACGAGTCTGAACGCGATGGAAATATTTGAAGTTTGATGTTTGTTTTGAATAAATAGAAAAAAAAACGTGAAAAAGTTTGATAAAAACAAAAAAATGTAGAAATTTGCTCGCAATTTGAAATCTTATTCCTTTGGTAGGGTGTAAGGAGAAGCAAAATGGGGAAGGAACGGAAATATTTTGCGTTGTTAAGCGATTTTTCTTGCTTAAAAATGTGTTTGTTTCTATTTTTTTTGTAATTTGCGGCTCGAATTTTTAGGAGAGATGCTCGAGTGGTTTAAGAGGCACGCCTGGAAAGCGTGTATGCGCCAAAAGCGTATCACGAGTTCGAATCTCGTTCTCTCCGCTTTTTTTTAAATTTTAAAATTATAAACAAGTAAAATTAATAACTAATCTCAAGAAAAATGAAAAAGGTATTTGCAGTATTAGCGATTATGGGGGTTGCTCTTTTGGGTACAACTTCAGCCGTTTTTGCTCAGGACGAAGTGGTAGAAGATCAGGCTACAGAACAGGTGGCTGAAGAACCAGCTCAGGAAGAAGCTCCGGCTCAGGAACCAGCTCCGCAAGCTAAGGTTGAAGAACCAAAAGCTCAGGTTGCAGCTAACGAAGGTAACGCTCCTGGCGAACAGAGCATGCACAAGGCTTTGAAGACTAAATTTATCGAAGGTGGTGCTGGTTTCATGGCATGCGTTGTTGTGTGTCTTATCATCGGTTTGGCTTTGGCTATCGAACGTATCATCTATTTGAGCCTTGCTTCAATCAACACTAAGGCTTTGTTGGATAAGATTGAAGACGCTATGGAAAACGGTGATGTAGAAGGAGCTAAGGATATCGCTCGTAACACAAGAGGTCCTATCGCATCTATCTTCTATCAGGGTCTTTCTCGTGTGGAAGAAGGAGCTGACGCAGTAGAAAAGTCTGTAGTTTCTTACGGCGGTGTTCAGATGGGTCTTTTGGAAAAGAACGTTACTTGGATTTCTTTGTGTATCGCTCTTGCTCCGATGTTGGGATTCATGGGTACTGTAATCGGTATGATTCAGGCGTTCGACAAAATCCAGCAGGTTGGTGACATCTCGGCTACTGTCGTTGCAGGTGGTATCAAGGTTGCCCTTTTGACTACTGTGACAGGTTTGATCGTCGCTATGATTCTTCAGGTATTCTTGAACTTTATCTTGACTAAGATTGAGGCTCTTACAACAGATATGGAAGACTCTTCAATCTCTTTGCTTGACATCGTAGTTAAGTACGAACAGTCAAGAAAATAATATAAAGGCGTAATAAACTTCAAATTAAAAAAAGATGAAGGTAAATTCAATAGTGTTTTACGTATTGGCTGCGATTTCTCTTATCATCATAGCTCTTTTCTGCTTGGGCGGAAGCGAGGAGGTGATTTATAATAAAGAGAAATTTGATGAGCCGGTGAATACGTCAATGTTCTTGTTCTGGACGTATGCTCTTGTTGGTTTAGTGTGTTTGGCAACTATTTTCTCTGCAGGTTCTTCGTTCTTTATCAATTTGCAGAAGAATCCGCAGAATGCAATTAAGACAGCGGTAGTGTTCCTTTCGTTGATTGTTCTTTTGCTTGTGACTTATTTGATTGGAGATGGTTCTGAGATGGCGATTTTGGGTTACGAAGGAACAGACAACAAAGATCCTTTCTGGTTGAAGGTGACTGACATGTGCTTGTATTCAACTTATACCCTTTTGTTCATCGGTGCGCTTGCAGCTTTGCTCGGAGGATTTTTTAAGAAAATAATAAAATAATTAAAATTTGTGTTAGATGGCAAAAGGAAAGAAAAGAGAAGTTGAAGAGGTAAATGCGAGCTCGACTGCCGACATCGCGTTCTTGCTTCTTGTGTTCTTCCTGGTGACAACATCAATGTCGACAGACCTGGGCTTGGTGCGTAGGCTTCCGCCTCCTGCTCCAAAAGAGAACACAAAGACTGAGATTAAGAAGCGTAACATGTTAGTTGTGCTTGTTAATAGCAAAAATCAGTTGATGGTGAGAGAAGAGGCTATTCCAGTTTCTGAGTTGAAGGAAAAGGTTAAGCAGTTTGTTAGCAATCCTGGCAATGACGAAAACTTGGCAGAGAAGCTTCCTGTGAAGATTGATTATTTGGGTGGACAGGTTGTGCTTGTTCCGAAGAATCATGTGGTTTCTTTGCAGAATGACCGTGGCACAAGTTTTGACGCATATATGGAAGTGCAGAACGAGATAGTTGCGGCGTATAACGAAATGCGTGATGAGTGTGCTCAGAAGTACTTTAAGAAGAAATTTAGCGAACTTTCTGAAGATGAATTGGATGCGGTGAAGAAAATTTTGCCGATGAACATTTCGGAAGCAGAGCCTAAAGATTATGGAGGAGTGAAATAATGGCTAAATTTAGAAAAAAAGGTGGTAAAAAGTTGCCTGCTGTAAGTACGGCATCTCTTCCGGATATCGTGTTTATGTTGTTGTTCTTCTTTATGACCGCAACTACGATGAAGGAGGTTACTTATCAGGTTAAAATGTCTTTTCCTCAGGCTACTGAGTTGACAAAGCTGGAGAATAAGTCGTTGGTTAAGTATATCTACATCGGAGAGGCTCTTGATAAGAAGAAGCATGGTGTTGAGTCTTGTATTCAGTTGAACGACCAGATTGTTGAAGGTCCGAAAAGGGTTGGGCCTTTCATTAACTCTGAGCGTGAGTCTATGAAGGAGGAGGATCAGTCTAAGATGATGGTTGCTCTTAAAATAGACAAAAACACAAAGATGGGTATCGTGACAGACGTTAAGACTGAGTTGCGTAATGCTCAGGCTTTGAGAATCACTTACACTGCGGTTCAGAAACAGAATAAGTAAAAAAACAATTGAAATTTTTGTTCATATCCAAGGGAGAGAGGAATTTTGTTCCTCTCTTCTTTTTTTTGTGTGATGTGTTGTTTTGTCCAAATAAAAAAAGCAGCCCCTTTTTAAGGGACTGCTTTGAAAAGAGCCGATAGCGAGACTCGAACTCGCGACCTACGCATTACGAATGCGTTGCTCTACCAACTGAGCTATAGCGGCGTTTGCGAGTGCAAATGTAAGTTTTTTTTTCTTTTTAGAATAGAAAAATCGCTCTTTTTTTTCCTTTTTTTTATCATCTGTTTTGTTTGAGCCATTTTTGTCTTGATTTGTAATGCCTAACAAAGAGTTTGGATCTGTGTTCATGACGGCGCGTGTGCGTTATGTTTAAGTGGAGAGTTTGCGCGTGTGTCAGTTTTCTTGGTCGTGAAAAATGTTGCGGTAAATTTGCGACTTCCATTTTAATTGTCTTGATTATATATAAGCCTGCATCGTTCCCTTGCAAATAATATAATCAACCTGAGCAAATGCGCTTCAAAAACGTCTTGGACTAATTTATGGAGCTTGCCTTAACTTATTGCTCCCCAGTTTATTTTGCCTTTTGCAAGCTGGTTCAGCTGTCTGTTAAGCACAAAGTTTTTTTCGCCATCAAGAGAAGGGTCTTCTTCTAATATTTCCAAAGCAGTCTCCCTTGCGAGTTGCAGGATTTGTCCGTCATTGGCGAGATTGGCTATTTTCAGGTTGAAAGGTATTCCGCTTTGCTGGGTGCCTTCCAGGTCGCCGGGACCGCGCATTTTCAGGTCAGCCTCCGAAATCTCAAATCCGTCGTTAGACTGTACCATAATGTCCATGCGCTGACGGCTTTCTTTGGAGAGCTTGACAGAAGTGATTAGGATGCAGTAACTTTGCTCGGCGCCACGACCAACTCTGCCTCTCAGCTGGTGCAGCTGGGATAGACCGAACCGTTCGGCGCTCTCTATAATCATGACTGAGGCGTTCGGCACATTGACGCCAACTTCTATGACGGTGGTTGACACTAATATGTGAGCTTCGCCAGATGCGAATTTCTGCATTTGTTCATCTTTTTCTGCCGCCTTCATCTTTCCGTGAACCATGCATATCTTGTATTCAGGAAAGATCTGTTTTAGTTGCTCGAAACCGGATTCCAAGTTCTTGTAGTCTGACTTCTCGGACTCTTGGATTAGCGGATAGACGACATACGCTTGTCTGCCTGCGTTTATCTGTTTTCGCACAAAATCGTAAATGCCGGCTTTCTTTATGTCGAACTGATGGAAAGTCTGTATCGGTTTTCTGCCTGGAGGCAATTGGTCTATCACGGAAACGTCGAGGTCGCCGTAAAGCGTCATCGCCAGCGTGCGCGGAATGGGGGTGGCCGTCATGACAAGCACATGTGGCGGCTGCACGTTCTTATTCCAAAGTTTAGCGCGTTGCGCAACCCCGAACCGGTGCTGTTCGTCTATAATCACCATGCCGAGATTTTTGAACACAACCCGGTCTTCGAGCAGAGCGTGTGTGCCGATTAGGATATGTATCTCCCCGCTTTCCAGTTGCTGCAGCAGTTTGTCACGCTCGGATTTTTTTGTGCTGCCGGTCAGCAGGGCGACTTTTATATTTAGTTTGCCTATCATAGAGCAGACAGACTCAAGGTGCTGATTAGCAAGGATTTCTGTTGGAGCCATCATGCAAGCTTGAAAGTTGTTGTCTATAGCCATCAGCATCACCATCAGCGCCACGAGCGTTTTCCCGCTGCCCACGTCGCCTTGCAGGAGCCTGTTCATCTGCCTGCCGCTTCCGACATCTGCGCGTATCTCCCTGATTACACGCTTCTGCGCGTCGGTCAGGTCAAACGGCAGACACTCTTTGTAGAAAGTGTTGAAATAGTCGCCGATTTTGTCAAACGGAAAGCCTTTGTAGCGTTGCGAGCGAATCTTTGTATGCCGCAAAATATTCAGCTGCACGTAGAAGAGTTCCTCGAACTTCAGTCTGAACTGCGCTTTTTGCAGCAGGTCGGAGTTCTTAGGAAAATGTATATTGAGAATTGAGTCGTGAAGCCTTAGCAAATTAAGTTTCTGCAGAATATAGGCAGGAAGCGTCTCCGGCAGTTCGTAAGAAGAGAGGACGTTTTTGACAATGGAGAACATAATGTTCTGTATTGCCTTGGATGTAAGAAAACCGCTCTTCATCTTCTCCGTTGTGTTGTAAACGCCCAGCAGCCCTCCAGCGGTCTGTTTGGTTTTAGCGTCGTCCGGCGACTCAATTTCGGGGTGGACAAAGTTATATTTTCCGTTAAAGGCCGATGGCTTGCCGAAGATTACATACTCAACTCCCGGCTTATATTTGTCTTCGATGTACTTCACCCCTTTGAACCACACAAGCTCAACAGAAGAGTCGCCGTCAGAAAAGATGGCGGAGAGCCTTAAGTTTCGTCCCGAACCCACCTTCTGTATCGCGGTGATGGTGCCTCTTATTTGCACGTAGGCAGATGTAGATGTTATGTCTTTAATTTTATAATACTGGCTGCGGTCAACATATCGGAACGGGAAATAGAAAAGCATGTCCTCAACGGAAAAAACCTCTATCTCCTTTTTCAGCAAGTCTGCCTTTTTCGGTCCGACTCCGGGCAGATACATTATATCTTTTGTTGACAGTTCTGACATAAAGAATCTTTTTATTTCACGTCAATGTTCCAATTTCCGGAGTTAGTCAGAACTTTAGCAATCTCGATGTCGAAAGGTGTCGTGATTTTTATGTTTTCACGGTTGCCTTTTGTGAGGGATATGCGCTGGCCGATAGCTTCCGCCACGCTCGCATCATCGGTGAAAAAGTCTGAATACGGCTGTCTGTAGGCCTCGTGCAGGATTTTTGCCGAGAAGACTTGCGGGGTCTGCACCAAACGCAGCGAGCTTCTGTCCACAGATTTGTTGCCTTTGCCGGTTATTTGCCTGACGGAGTCAACAGACTCGATGACGGGCACAGCAGAACCGGATTTTGCAGCCTCTGCGAACGCTTCCGCAATCACGTCGCCAGACACGAACGGACGCACCCCGTCATGAACAGCTACGCAAGCGTTCGGGCTGTCCGGCACAAGGCTCAGACCGTTCTTGACGGAGTGAAAGCGAGTCTCGCCGCCGCTAACAACCTTGTGCGGAACTGAAAATTTGTGTTTCTGCACGAGGTCGTTCCAAAAAGGAATCATGATTTCGGGCAGCACAACTATTATGTTGCTCTTTTCGTCGTTTGAGAAAAAAGCGTATATGGTGCGCATCAGGATAGGCCAGCCGTCCAGAGAGATGAACTGTTTTGGCAAATCTCCGCCCATGCGCAGACCTTTTCCGCCGGCAACAATTATAACGTATTTTTCTGTCAATGTCATTGTTGATTATTTTGAAGGCAACTTCTATAAATTAAGTCGAGATTATTTTGAAGAGCATTTTGCTTAGGTTGATAATATTCGCAAAAGGGCGATGCGAGCATCGTGACTGAGTGAATAGGAACAAGATAAGAAAAATGAATTCAAAAGCATCCGATACGAAATTTATGACAAAAATAATAAAAATCGTAGTTTATAGAAGTTGCCTGAAGGCAAATATGCAAAAAAAATCATTAATTTTGCAGAATAATTCTGATTATATGGCTGAAATCGATACATTAATGAAAGACTCTGCGGTGTCGGGAGGCGTTTCTGACGTGCAAAGTATTCCGTCTGCGAGTGCGGAACCTGCAAATATAGAGCCTGCTTTGCCAATGGCTAATAGCCAGGAACGGAGTGGTGCGGATTCTGTTCAAAGCGTTTTGACGAAAAAAGAGAAGAGCGCTCCGGCTAAGCCTGAGGTTACTCTTCAGATGGCGATTGATGCCGCGACGCAGAATTTGGAAATAGACGCGCCTCGTAAGAAAAAGAGGCAGACGCAAAGTGTGCAGGCGGAAGCACAGCCGAAGGCCGTGCTGAATAGCGATTCTGTGAAAGACTCTTTGTCGGCCGGCTTTGTGCTGGAAAACTCGCCGTTGCGTCAGGCTCCAGAAGGAGGTGAGGGCATGGCGACTTATGCAGACTGGGCGAATAGCCTCTCTTCGTTAAGCCGGTTTGACAGTATTGGCAGGGTGATGGATTCGATTAGGCGAAAGGACTCTCAGAGCGTGAGTCTGACAGATGTGTCTGCAGTCAAGTCTGTGACGGAGAAACGGATAGAAACAGCCGAGCTGAAGAAGGACGGAGATGCGCGGCACGAGGCTTTGTATTCTCAAATATGGTTTGTGCCGATGATGTTTATCCTGTTTTTCCTGTTCGGGCTTATGTATTCCAATCAGAAGAAGCAGCTGGAGATTGAGTTTAAGGAACTGTTCCGCCTGAACAGACTGAATTTGTCGGTCTCTAACACGCAGACATCGTTCTCAAGGTTCGTGCTGACGTTATTGTCGTTGGTTTCTGTTTCGGTGTTTGTCTATTTGGCGTATGCGGAATTGATCGGAACAAAGTCCGGCTCGTGCTTTTGGGGACTGGCGGCCACGTTCGGTCTTGTGAGCGCGTTTTTTATATTAAAGGATATGATGTCAGCTCTCCTTGGTTACGTCTTTTTTTCGCGGGAGCACACTTGGGTTTGGATGAGAAGCTACAATTACATTCTTGTGCTGCTGGGTCTGGCTCTTTTTCCTGTCAATTTATGCATATCGTTCTCGCCGATGCCAGTGGCGTTTGTGGCGGTTTGGCTGGGAATTTTCATCGTGATTCTCTCCGCATTGCTGTTTTTATACAAATTAAATGCGCTTTTTTTCTCTGGCGCGTTTTCAATATTCTATTTGATTTTGTATCTTTGCACCCTAGAAATTTTACCCGTTTCCGCCCTGATATTTGGGGTTGGAAGCATTATAGGAAAGGTATAATTTAGACTAATTTAAACGTAATGCTAAAGATAAAAAAAATTTTGGTGTCGCAGCCAAAGCCAACGACAGAGAAGTCGCCTTATTTTGACATGGCAGAAAAACACGGAGTGACATTGGATTTCAGACCGTTCATTCATGTTGAGCCTATATTGGCAAAAGATTTTCGACAGCAGAAGGTCGCAATTCTGGACCATTCGGCGATAATTTTCACTGCAAGAACTGCGATAGACCATTTCTTCCGACTTTGCGAGGAACTCAGAGTGTCAGTTCCGGAAACAATGAAGTATTTTTGCATCTCAGAGTCTGTGGCTCTTTATCTGCAGAAGTATATCCAGTATCGTAAACGCAAAATATTTTTCGGAGCGACTGGAAAGATTGAAGACCTTATGGTGGTTATCAATAAACACTCAGACGAAAAATATCTTGTGTCTGTGGCTGATGTTTATGATGTGAACAAGTCTGTGGATGACAAAAAGGACGATATTGTGTCTCTTCTTGAAAAGAATAAGATAACTTATACCAAGGCGGTGATGTACAAGACTGTGAGCACTGATTTCACGCAGGACAAGAATTTCAAGTATGACATGCTTGTGTTCTTCAGCCCGTCCGGAATCAACTCGCTGTTCAAGAACTTCCCTGAGTTTGACCAGGGCGAGATTAAGATAGGCTGCTTTGGACCCACTACAGCTAAGGCTGCCAAAGAGGCTGGCTTGAGGGTGGATATTGAGGCTCCGACTCCGTCTGCCCCTTCCATGGCTGTGGCTATCGACCAGTTTATAAAGGAGTATAATAAGAAAAAATAATCTTCTGATGGTGTAACAGGCTATGGCGACTGGCAATTTGTGTGCTGCGCCGTAGCCTTTTCTTTTGATTTTAATTTGTGCGAAATGCAGGACAAACCTCGAAATACATTTCCTAAGGCGGAGCATCTTTTTGGAAAGACTGCGACGGAAAACCTTTTTGCGCGCGGGACGGCTTTTATCGCCTATCCTGTGAGGGTGGTTTTCATTGCTGTGCCTAAAGAGAAGGATTCTGATGTGCCGGCAAGACTGATGGTGAGCGCTCCTAAAAAGAGGTTTAAGCATGCTGTGGACAGAAACAGGCTCAAACGTCTGATGCGTGAGGCGTACAGAATCAACAAGGCTCCGCTGTTTGCAGCCCTTGAGGGTAAGGAGTATCAGCTGCACTTCTCTTTTAATTATGTCGCTGATAAGGTGGAGGATTTCCGCTTTGTCGAAAAGAAGGTGCGTGTCGCTTTGGATAAATTAATTAAAAAGCTTCCGTAAAATGATTGCTTTGTTGAAAAGGGCTTTCACAGAACTGTTCTTGCTTCCGATATATTTTTATCGTTATTGCATCTCGCCGCTCACGCCGCCGTCGTGCAGGTTCACGCCCACTTGCTCGCAGTACGCCGTTATTGCGATAAAGAAGTATGGCGTCTTTAAGGGCGGATGGCTGACGTTGAAGCGTCTGTCTAAATGTCGCCCGGGCGGAGGGCATGGCTATGACCCTGTTCCGTAAAAAATATCCGTTTCTTTTTGAAGTCGTCTTTTTTCCGGACGATTTTTTTTGTATATTTAGGTTCTGCAAGGGCAGGAGAGTGTGAAAATAAGGCTCATTTTATTCTGTCTAAGTTAATTTTTGATGAAGAAAAAATGCTGTTTTTCTCGATGAAATGGGCTTTTTTTAAGCAAAAAGACATGAATGAAACAAAAACTGGAATAAAAAGAAACGAATTTATGAAAGGCAGGTTTATTAAAGTGCGTACATTTGCAAAGTAACGAAACCAATATCCTTATTGTAATTTCGTTCTCAGGAAACATTTATACTTTAAATAGCAACCACAATAAACTTGAGAAAGCCAGTTGTGGTTTTTTTATGTCTATATGCGAACACAATCCTTTGGGTTTATAGTGGAAATTTAACGGACGAAGGTCGGTATGTCTTTGCCGTTTAAGAAAAAAAGTCTATTTTTGTTCTGACATTCCTGCATGGCTCGAATTGGCGGAAAAGTCATAGACGGATTTAACTTGTTAGTTTTCGCAACGAATAGCTTTCAGGCTGTTTCTATAAATTCATTCTGCCGATTTCTCCAAGGACTACAAATTAAAACATATTCAAAAATGCTGAAAGAGACTCTCAAGATTGTACGCCCTCAACAATGGACGAAGAACCTTTTCGTCTTTCTTCCGTTATTCTTTGACAAGCATCTGTTTGAGACTGAGTACTTGCTGCCTGCAATCGTTGTGTTTGTCGCTTTTTGCGCTGCCGCGAGCAGCATCTATTGCTTGAATGACATTATTGACGTTGAGTCGGACAGGGTTCATATTCTGAAAAGAGAGAGGCCGGTTGCAAGCGGAAAGGTCAGCAAACGTACAGCTTGCGTCATTATGTTCTTGTGCGCCGCAGTTTCTGCTTTGTCTGTTATGGCCGGGAACTTCGCTTTTTGGGGCGGCAATCTGAAGATAGCTTTGATAATTCTCGCTTATCTTTTTATGAACATCGCATATTGCTTTGGCCTGAAAAACAAAGCTATAGTGGATATATTCATAATAGCGACCGGCTTCGTGCTTCGTGTTCTGGCGGGTGGCTTCGCAACTGGCATCTGGCTTTCGCAGTGGATTATCCTGATGACGTTCCTGCTCGCGCTCTTCCTCGCTCTGGCCAAGAGAAGAGACGATGTGGTGCTGTTCCAAGAAACCGGAACGAAAGCTCGCAAAAATGTTGACACTTACAACATTCCGTTCCTTAATGCGGCTATCAGCATTGTGGGGAGCGTGACTTTGGTTTGCTACATCATGTACACCATGTCTCCAGAGGTGACGGAACGGTTCGGAAGCCAGCATCTCTACCTTACGTCTGGTTTCGTGTTGGCGGCTATAATGCGTTATATACAAATAACATTTGTCAACGGCGACAGCGGCAGCCCGACTAAAATCTTGTTGCGCGACATCTTTATTCAGTTGTGCATCATTGGCTGGCTTGTCTCTTTCGGCATCATAATTTATCTATAGTTTATGGAAAAAAAGAGAGTTGTGGCGGTTTTTGACTTTGATGGCACGTTGACCACGAAAGACACTTTTGTGGAGTTTATCAAGTTTGCGTGCGGACAGTGGCGCTTTCTCTTCGGCTTTTTGCTGCATTCTCCTTTTATTGTGATGATGAAGCTCCGTCTGTACCCAAACTGGAAGTGCAAGCAGAGGGTGTTTTCTTTTTTCTTCAAAGGAATGGACGCTAAAGTGTTCAGACAGCTCTGCGAGCAATTTTCGGAAAGGATTGAGGGGTTCAAGCGGACAAGCGTCCTTGAAATTTTTCAGCAACATGTAAGTGACGGCGCAAAGGTGTATGTGGTGAGCGCCAGCGTTGACGAGTGGATTGCCCCTTTCTGCCGCAAGTATGGAATTGATAATGTGATAGGTACAAAGATAGAGATAGATTCAAACGGCGCGCTGACGGGAAGATTCTCAACCAGGAATTGTTATGGGCAGGAAAAGGTATGCAGGTTCATGGAGGCGGAGCCGGACCGCAGGGCTTACACTCTCTACGCTTATGGTGATAGCCGTGGGGACAGAGAGATTATCGAACTCGCCGACAAAGGTTTCTGGGTGTAATAATTAACAATAAGGAAGGTGATTTATCATGGCAAAGTCAATCAAAATATTATTTCTGGTCAGTATTCCGGTATTTCTATGGGGACTGCTTCTTATTCTCCCTACTTTTGACGACTGGACATACTTGACCACTCCGTATTTCGGTGATTTTTTCGACAATAAAGGGCTGCTGCCTTACAAGAGCTACTGGCGTCCGTTTGACGCGGTTATGGGCTACATCTTAGGGCTGAACTACAAGATGTTTCCGGCTCTGAACCACATTTTGATATTGCTGGGGCATGTGGGGTGTACTGTGCTGGTGTTTCTGCTCACGAAGAAAAATGTTATTGCCGCCACTTTCTTCTACCTGTCAACTGCAATGCTCGGCTCTGTGCTGGATATTGACTCTGCAAATCAGGTCTATTCGCAATTTTGGGGGCTTCTGGCTTTGTGGTTCTACCTGAAAGGGAAGAAATGGCTCTGGGTAGTCTGTTTCATGACCGCCATATTTGTGAAAGAGAATGGCATCATGTTTGCGTTTATTCCGATGATTATAAAGTGGGGGCAGGAGAAAAAGCTTGCTGTTTCGGCGCAGTATATCAAGGACGGGCTTCTGGCTCTCGGTTTTATCGCCTGCTACGGAATTGCGCGGCTTCTCCTCACGCCGCAAGGCAATGCCCTGAATGCAGAGTATATTGAAAGCGGTCTGCTGGACCACGTGAAGGACCTTGTTCAATATTCCACAACTTGGATTCCGATGGATATGGCTGCCTTGGCTTATCCGCCGACACGTTGTCTGCCTTTGGCTGTTTTCACGCTCTTGCTGGCTGTGCCGTTTCTGTGCGCTATATGCTCTAAAATGATTCAGCGCAGAAAGGATAAGATGATGTACATCCTCGTTTTGTCTTTTTTTCTTGCCGGAGCACCTCATCTGGTGACTCTTGTGAGCGTTATGCACTCGTACGCGGGGCTTGGAATGGCAAGCCTTTTGATTGGGTATTTGTTTCCGGTGGAAGATTTGAAAAAGAAGGAGGCCGCCATGTTTGGCTTGTTCATCATTGCAACATTGATTTCTGACGTTCATCATTGGCACGAGGCTTACAAGTCTGGGCTGGTGGGAAGAGACATGGCTGTGAGGGTTTTGGAGCAGACCAGCGGAAAGCCGCAGACCGTCGGAATGATAAGCGTCGATAATAACGAGACTAAATATTCCAATTTCAACGTTATCCCAAGGGATGCTTTCGGGTGGGGAAAGGCGGCGAAGCACGAATCTGGCTACACTGTCGCAAACAAGGAGGTGACGGACACCCTGATCGGCCCTTTTGATAGTCCGGATGCAAAAGAGCTTGCCGTAAAAGAGATGACGCAGGAGCTTTTGTCAAAGAACAAATACGAGGCAATCTGGATAATCGACGGCACAGACGTGAGGGTTGTTCCTGTAAAGTAGGTGATAGGCGCGTCAAAAATGATGAGCCGTCTTGCCGTGGCGGAAAAATTATCCGCCCGCAACGTTTGACGCGCGGACGGATGTGGGAAAAAGGTGCAGGGAGTTTTCCTTACCCCTCGTGTCTTAAACTCTCTTCAAACTGCTTTACGTCTATTGTTCTTTCATCTCCATTTTCAAACTTTGTGATTTTCCATGTGCTTCCGTCTAAAATCGGAAGGTAGAAAATATGTTTTGTCTTTTGAGAACAGGCTCTGTAGCACTCTTTCAGAGAACGTATCTTTTCAGTGTATTCCTCTTCGTTGATGTTGAGCGATGAGGATTTGTTCACGCTCTTTACCTCAAAGATGTGAATGCGTCCTTGCTTGTCCTTCAGCACAAAGTCCGGGTAAGAGGAGTGCACGCCTTCTGCAAAATACTCAAACTTGACTTCCGAGTTGAGCGGAAAGTTTTTGCCCCACAAAAATTTGTTGTCGGTTAAGACGTTAGTCTGTTTGACATAGCCTTTTAGACTGAGTTTGTACAGCTCGCTCGCCCACTTTTTTTCAGCGTCACTATCGAATGAAAATTCGTCAGTAAGCACGTTGTCTTCTTTTCTGCACCAAATCCAGTCGTCAAGGAAGAGCGTCTTTTCGGTCTTGTTGTAGCAACTGCCGTATGGCAGGCCGACCTCTTCGCAGACGTACATGCTGCTTTCGTAGTTGGTGATTGCAGTGTGATACTTCTTTTTTATCTCGCCAATGTTTTCCACAAACAAGCGCCACTTCTGATAATCGTCCGCATAGTCGTAGCAGAAATCTTGTATTTCGTTTTCGTGCTGAAGCAGCGTGCGGTACATCTCAAAGATGCTCCCTCCGGTCAGGTTGCTTTTCTTCTCGGCAAGCAGTTCCGGCACATTCAGGTCGTTCTTGACGCTTTCTGTTTTCAGCTTTGTGGGAGTGATGCGGATTTCGTCCTCTATCCCGTAGTTTTTGTACAGATTGACAGGTTTTGGCAAGTCCACATCTTTAGGCTTTATGCCCCAAATCCATGCGGTGGAAGCCAGTGCCTGAGCGTCTTTAGGAAGCCGTTCAAAATCTAACAGCCTTGGGTTGCGGCACACTCGTCCCATGACCTGCTCGTCGAGCTGCTTGCTGTCTGTTTCTCGCACCTGATAGAGCATGCAGGCGCGCGGAATGTCCCAGCCTTCGGAGATTGCCATTTTGAAGATAATCACGGAGATGCTCGACTCCTTGGGCTTCATGTACTCTTTCCACTTTGCAACTGGAAGCTTGTTCAGCCCGGAGTCGTTGGTTTTGCAGCCTTTGTTCGACTTGTCGCCGGTGATGTAAACCCACTTCAGTTCTTGGTGCTTTGTGTTGCCGAGGGTGGGGAAGATGTTGTTGGTCAGCTCCTCTTCCGCCTTGTCCTTGTTTGATATCTGAATGATGAAGCACGGGTTCACCTCCAGCTTGTTTGTGTAATCTGCTTTTATCTGCTCAAACTTGTCGAGGGCGGCATCCAACGAGTCTGAGTCGGGCTGAAACTCAACATGCTTTATCAGTTTCGCCTCTTCAGCTTTGGCATTGGAGATTGACACGTCCGGCAACTGGTTGCGAGACAGTTTCGGGGTTGCCGAAAAATTGATGACAACAGAGAAAAAAACGCCCAATTCATCGAGGTTTTTGGTTGCTATGTGACATTCGTCTTTTATGACATAGACAATCTTTCCGGCTTTGTTTTCTGCCTGATTGCCAAACAAATTTCCTGTGATGGTCTGCAAAAAGTTCAGAAAAGTCCCTTCATCTTTTAGTCGGCTCTTCTCCTTGTAAAGGTCACGCGGCAAAACATAGACGTTGTGGTCTGTGGGGATATGCAATGCGCCCTCTCCGCTTGTCTCCGAGTTTATCAAATGGGGGTTCAGATTGGGGAACGTTCCGTTCCGGCTCAATGCGCAAAAGGAGTTGTAGTTCTGCTCCGCCAGCTCGCTTTTGGAGAGCGACGAAACCAAGAAGACCACATTGCTTTGCGTGGCGAGGATACGGTTCATGAAGTCTGCCATCATGTAGGTCTTTCCGCTGCCGGTTGGGGCGCGGAAGGTGTACTCTTTCTTCCCTTGCGAAAGCGCGCTAACCAATTGCGTCACCGCACGGTTTTGTAAATCTTTAGCCTCTTGTAACATAACTTACTCCTCCACATTTAGCTTTTCCAGATACTTTTGCGTTTTGTCGAAATTGCCGCAAACCCACTCTATTTTCTCTCTCACGGATGCAAATTTCTCTTTGCCGTAGAGCGTTTCATCTATCACGTCAAAAGGTGTTTTGCCCTCTGCCCATTCAAAGTTGCTCACTTCGCCAATCTCATAGACATCAAGATTGCCGCCGTAAGGATCGTTCTTTTCGAGCCACTTAAAGTCTTTTGTGCCGTCGTAGCATTCGCCTGTCATGATGCGTTTAAGACGCTTTGAAGTCACATCGTAGGCGATGCCGTTGGGTGTGGTCTCTGTCTTTTCGTTTAGCTGACAAAGGATAAAAGAGCGGTTACCGCCATCTTGTTTGTTCAAATCCAACACAGCGTGACCAGTTGTGCCGGAACCTGCGAAGAAGTCGAGGATGAGGGAATTGTGATCACTTGAAATCTTGAATAGATAATTTAATAATTTGATTGGTTTGGGATAAAGGAAAACTTTCCCTTGTAATACTTGTGTAATATCTTTTGTTCCATCTTGCGACATTCCAATATCATCAGGCAATTTTGTACTTACTGCAATTTGTCCGAATTTGTCACCTGCTTTCTTTATATCATCCTCTTTCCAATATCGTAAAACGGGCTTCGAAATTTTCAAAAAATCATAATCACCAGGGAAAACTAGTCGGCCTTCATCATAATATTTTTGGAAGTCGTTTTTTGTAATACGCCAAACAGCATCTTTATTTACAGGATATTTATCCCCATTCTTTGGGTTGATTATTGTGAAATCACTATTAGGGCGTTCGTCAGCTCTCCGTTGTGTTGACATATCATGAATTCGCCAAGGTCTACCAGGAAAGTCATCCGTTTCATAATATTTCCTATTTCCTCCTTCAATTCCTGCTTCAAAATCGCTTGATTTTGCATAGCATAGTACGTATTCATAATCTTGTGAGATTCCAAAAGGGACATCAGATTTTGCAGTCCTTTTTCTCCATGGAAAACATCCCGCAAAATTCTCCTCCCCCATCACCTCATCCATCAAACACTTCACATACGCCTGATTCTTATCATCTATCGAACAAAAAATCACCCCGTCATCGCTCAAAAGTTGCTTTGCAAGTTGCAGACGAGGGTAGAGCATAGACAGGAGGTTGTCTCGTGTGATGGCATTGTTGTAGTTGGTTGCGGCAAATTCGCCCATGGAGTCCTTCCCGTAAGGCGGGTCTATGTAAATCACATTGACCTTGCCACGATATTGTATCAGAAGGTTTTGCAACGCTTCGTAATTGTCGCCTATGATAAGTTTGTGAGTAGGTTTGTCGTCGTCGGTGTGAAAAGAGAGCGTTTCGTTCTTTTTGAAATATTTGATGGTGTTGCTCATCTTCTCCAGACGTTTGTCGAAGTGCAAGCCGGTACGTTTGTAGGTTGTGCCGAGCGCCGCAATATTTATCGCCTCGTCGAGCGAGTCTGCGTTGTTAATCAGCTTGATAAGCAAGTCTGCGTTGGTCTGCTCCAAGATTCTGTCCGAAACACGTTTCTCGATTTCGGCAATCAAGTCTGCTTTTACATTTTTGATGTTATCCATGATTTTGACTGATAGTTGCATTTCACTATCAATCACTAAAAAAGAACAAAGAAAGGTATGAGCCTTTCTATCGCATTCACGAGGAGCCTCGGTGAACCCCGTTGCCTCATTAGAAATTGGCCCATACCTTATCGGTATGAGCATCAACTCTATATGAGGCAACGGAGAGCGAACTGCCCTTCGTGAATTAGCTTGTTACTCTTTCGGTTTCAAAATCAAGAGTTTCCGAGGCTTTTGTTTTTGAATGCGAATAATAGCTAATGCTTTGTTAATATGTTATGTTTACGTTTCTTCTTCTTAAAATTTCAATATGATATTTATATTAACCGCCTTAAAAGAACATCACATAAAGCACAAAAGCTATGCAGCCGGAGAAGAACAAAGTAGGAAGCCAAGAGTTTGAACTGGTGTCAATGGTCCTTTTCTCCTGCAAATAGCCTTTGCTCAGTGAGTGCTGCGCGCTTTTCTCTTCGGAAAGTTCTTTCCTTATGCGCTCTCTGCGTTCTTGCATCGCTTCCTTGCGTTCGTCGTAAAAGCGAGGCTCTATGTGAAACTGCCTTATCTGCGGCTTTTTGAATACGTTGAATATAGCCATGTTCCGTGTTGTTTATAAGTTCATGTTGTGCGCGTGCTTGATCTTTTTGTACAGTTCCGACGCGAAAATCAAGTCTTCGAGAGGCTTGCAGCCTGTGTCGTAAATCTCGTCTTTGTTGCCTTGCCAAGCCTTTTCGCCTTTGTTGATGAAGACGATGTTCTCGCCAATCTCCATGACGGAGTTCATGTCGTGCGTGTTTATTATCGTGGTGATGTTGAACTCGTGCGTGATTTCCTGCACAAGCTTGTCTATCAGCAACGACGTTTTAGGGTCAAGTCCGGAGTTCGGCTCGTCGCAGAAAAGATACTTAGGGTTCAGCACAATTGCTCTCGCGATAGCCGCGCGCTTCTGCATACCGCCGCTTATTTCGGACGGGAAGAGGTTTATCGCCCTGAGCAAATCCACACGCTCAAGGCAGAACTTGGCACGCTCGACCTTCTCTTCGTAGGTGTCGTCAGAGAACATTTCGAGCGGGAAGAGCACGTTTTCAAGCACGGTGAGCGAGTCGAACAGGGCAGAGCCTTGGAACAGCATCCCGATTTCTCTTCTGAAGCGGTTCTTCTCCTTGCCTCTCATGCGCGTCACGTCGCGGTTGTCATAGATTATGTTGCCGCGGTCAACCTCGTGTATGCCCACGACGCTCTTCATTAGCACAGTTTTACCGGAACCGCTCTGTCCGATGATCAGATTGGTTTTTCCTGTTTCAAACACCGCCGAAACATCTTTCAGCACAGGAACGCCGTCGAATGACTTGTATATGTTTTTTACTTCTATCATGCTAATAACAATTGAGTTAGCATCACGTTGAATAACAGTATGATGATGCTGCTGTTTACAACAGCGTCGGTGCTTGCCTTGCCGACCTCCAGCGCGCCGCCCTTGACTGTGTAGCCGTAGTACGAAGCGACCGAAGCGATGATGAATGCGAACACAACGCCTTTGATTATGGAGTATGTCACGTAATACGGCACGAACATGAACTGGATTCCGTAAACGTATTTGTCAACCGTGATCACGTCTGTGAAGTATGCGATGCCGTATCCGCCCAGTATCCCGAAGAACATGCTGAACACCACAAGGCAAGGGATGATTGACATGAACGCGATGATTTTAGGCAGTATGAGGTAGTTTGCGGAGTTTACGCCCATGATGTCGAGCGCGTCAATCTGTTCCGTTATCCTCATTGTGCCGATTTCGGACGCAATGTTAGACCCCACTTTTCCTGCAAGGATGAGGCACATGATCGAAGACGAGAACTCGAGCAGCAGCGTGTCTCGCACGGCAAGCCCTGTCGCATAGTCGGGCAGCAGCGGGTTGCTTGTGTTCAGCACCATCTGAATGGTGATTACGGCTCCGATAAAGCCTGATATGATAAGCACGATGGCGAACGAGTCCAGCCCCTGCTTTTTAAGTTCCTTAGAGTATGAGCGGAAAAACATGCTCCACCTGTCCGGAATGGCGAACGTCCGGTACATCAACATAGAGTAACTTCCTACTTTTTCTATTGCATTCATTTAAGAAATGATTTAATCATCTAAAAAATTCGATTTTCTGCAAATATAGTTTTTTTTCAGGATTTATGGGCTGATTTTTTTGATAAACTCATTGATTAGGGTGTAAAAGATGATTTTTTTGCTGATAAGGAAAAAGGCGGAACCTGTTTTTTTGTTCCGCCTTTTATGCTGCATTAACGAGTCAGCAAGAATCTGAATCCGAGACCGAAGTTGCTGTTTACGGTAGGGTAGCCCTGCGAAACCTTCGGAGTGGACGCTGTTCTGTCGTAGTAGAATCTGATGTTCAGTTTTTCGCTGAACACATACTCTGCAGAGAACTTGATTATGAACGAGTATAATCCGTTGCTAAGCTGCGAGTATTCGTCTTCAATCTTGCGGATGAAGGCGTCGGTGTTCTTGATAGAGAAGTCGGCCTTCAGATTCAGGTCGTTCTTGACCTTCTTCTGCTTATTGTTGTTCAAGTTTATGATCATGCCGAAGTCGTCGATTCGGTATCCTGTTCCGATGACAAACTCCTTGCTGTGCGATTCAATCACCTGAAGCGCCGGCACGTCCAGACCTGCGGTGCGAGACTTTTTGTATTCAAGTCTCATGTTGAGGCTGTTCTTCAGCGTTGCGTCAATACCAATCAGAGGCGAGAACGCTTCGGAGATGTTCACGTTGTCCAGCGTTGTCTGTGACGAGAAGTAGTCGTTGCCCGCACCGATTGCGGTTTCGCCCACAAATCCGTAGTCGCCTCCCAGCGGCTCCCAGTTTGTGAGAGATGTGTAGGAGTTGATGTTGTACGTACATTTGTACGCATGATTTATGTTGAACGACTTGAAGTTCTCTTTCAGATATTCAATTCGCGGCATTACGTCAACCGTCAGTTTCCAGTTCGGCAGTATGGTCCAAATTGCCGGCAGGATGTCGAGGTTGGAACTGCTCGGGCTGCTGCCTGTGTATGCGGCCAGGAAGGCTGGCACCAGCACGTCGGACGTGTTGTAAGAGAATTTCTCGTTAATCGTAGATGCGTCGATTCCGGTCTGCTTTTGCATGCGGTTTTTGACGCGGTTGAACACGGTTCCGCTGCGGTATCTCAGGAAGTTGTTGAACAGTTCCGAGTTCACCTCTGGCTTCTTGAACGCAGTCCTGATTGCGATGTGCGTCTTAGAGTAAGAGCCGTCGTAGCTTGAGTTGTAGAACGAGGGGCTGCCGGTACTGTCTATTAAGAAGTACTTGTCGTCTGTCCTGTTCTTCATCCATGCAGCGTTCAGGTCAATCTTGATGCCGGTGAACGGCTCTATGGTCGAACGAAGCTGGAAGTTCTGTGTGCGAGTTCTAACAATCGGGTTGGAAGAGGTCTCGTTGCTCAGCATCCAGTTGTTTTCAAACACCTCCTCTTCAAAATTGTCAGACTTGAAGAAGCCGAACGTGAAGTCGTAACCCGGAGCCGAAGCGTCCTGACCCAGGAATCCGCTGTTAGGCATATATCCAGGAAGGGTGAGGGCGTCGCCGTGCTGATAGTTGGCGCTCACGTTGCGCACCATCATAAGCACGCGGGCGGACACGTCCAGCACATCGTCAAACGGAGTGCGTTCCTTGACGATAGGTGTGACTTTGAGAATCAGGCCGCTCAGGCTTGAGTCTGCGGTGACATTGATGCTGTTTGCGTCAATCACAGAATACTTGACTTTGACCTCGTTGCTGTCTTTGTCAATCACGGAGATGTTGAACTTCTTAGTGTTCAGCCTGTGGTTGATGCGAGTCTCTTTGTCGCCTCGCAAGCGCAGGTTCTTGCGTTCATAAACCTTAGGCTTGCTCTCTTTGTTCTTGTCCTTCTTGTTTCTGCTGTTGTTTTTAGAGAACTTCTTGTTCACATCTTTCAGATAAGAGGACTTGTTGTACAGATTCTCCAGATTGAAGCGCACGTCGCCGTTCCAAGTACGTTTGCTTGTGGCGATGTTTCCGACGGTAGAGACCTGTTCGCCTATCTCGACCTCGGCGCCTTTGTCCCAAAGATATTCGGCGGAGTACCTTGCATTGGCGTTGATCCAGTCAAGGAACGGCAGCTTGTTTATCGGAACAGCATACGATGCGTCGAAGTGCTGCTGGTATGCGATAGGGGAGCCGAAGTGCTTGATGCTGTGCCAAACGGTGTCTTTCCATTTGTCATACCAGTCCTGCTCGCCAATCTCAGTCAGATAGCCCTTGTTTACAGGCACGTTCCTGAAGACAGAGTCCGTTCTTATGACCTCTGTGATAGTTGAGTTCATTGCAGACGAGAACGACAGTTTCAGAGCCTTAGTCAGGTTGAACTTGATGTTCGAAGTTCTGTCCCACGTAAAGTCTTTGTCGAACGTCAAGTAAGGGAACGTGGTGTCTCTTCTTGTGCTGTTCGTCAGGTCTCTCATCTGTATCTCTGAGTATGTGCGTACCATAGACGTGCTGAACGACAACTGCGTAGGCAAATAGTAGAAATTAAAGTCCCTGAACAGTTTCAAGTGTTTGTTTTTCAGGAATTTAATATTCTTGAACGGTTCAACCGGCTTTGGATTGATGGAATATACGTAATTGAATATACCATTGTAGTTCTGCACCTTGTCGTACTCCACTTCCGGACTGGTTGTGTATGTTTCGTTGTAGCCGAGGCTGAACGAGAAGTTTGCCGGGTCGTAAGGCATCGGGGTCTTGCTTGTTATTCCGACGCGCACATTGGAGAGCGTGTAGCTCTTGTACGTGGTTTCGGTCACAGAGAGTTCCTTGATGGAGTCTCTCTTGGCCCTTGTGCTTTGGTTGTCCATACTCTCGCTCAGTTTCACGTCTGTGTTGAACGGGTCGTATTCAGGCTTGGAAGTCTGTTTTGAAAGGGTGTAAGAGAACGGAATGTTCACTTTAGCCTTTTCAGGGAAGAACTTGCCGAGCTGAATTGCGGCGGAGACGTTGTACTCATAGAAGTTGTCGGTTCTTCTGTCTGCTACGTTCTGGTCCAGTCCGCCGAATCCGGCTGTCTCTATTCGTCCGCCCACATTGACGGAAGCGAGGTCTGAGAACACAATGCCGAGGTTTGCCAGAGCCGCCCAGCCGCCCTCTTCGTTGAATCCGGACATGCGCATCTCGTTAACCCAGATTTCTATGCTATGCTCCTCTTTGTCTTCGTTCTTCACACCGATCATCATTGACGTGATGTCGCCGAACGTAGGGTTACCGATCACGGTGATGGTGTTGTGCCCGTCCATTACGGAGAAACGTTCGTTGAAGCGGACAAGTCCGGCTGCCTTCTTCTGGTCTCTTCTAAGCTTGATGTTCTTCAGGTCTTCGAATCTGAAGTCGAACGAGTTTTCTTCCGGCCACACTTCGCGAGGGTCTGTAGCTCCGTTTCTTGTCACTTTGAGCGGAATCTTGTATTCGTAATAGTTTTCTGTAAAGTCTGAGCCTAAACGCAAGAAGATGTACATCCTGTTGTCTTGCACGGGCTCTTTGTCCATCATGCTTTCCGCATGCACGAACATCTTGAAGCGGTCATACTGACGCGCGTCGAAGCCTGCAAGTTTGTATATCGCCCTTGAGCCTTTAGAAGGGAGGCTGTCAACCCTGATCATCATAGCCTGTTCGTTTTCCTGACGAATCTGAGTCTGGCTCGGGTCTATGACACGGTCTATGCCAGGAGGCAACACGTATCCTACCGGAAGCTTGCTCGCGTCCTCTTCTATGTTAACAGATGATATTTCGATAGAACCTTCCGAATTGTTTGCGTTTATGCTTCGGTCTTCGTCATCAATGAGGTGGTCGTTCTTGTCGTAAACGCGCCAGTCTGTGCGCACAAGCTCAAGCTCTCCGAAACGGAGGTGCGTTTCGCTGGCAAAGCCTGTCATGTACATACGGATGAAGCGTATGGACTGGAAGTTGCTTATGTTTCCTATTGTGTCAGTGGGGTTCTTCACCGGAATTTTGAACTGGAACCATCTTACGGTTTCCGTGTTCCCGTTTTTAAGTGAAACAGTAGCGTCCACCTTGTTGGTAATAAAGCTTTCAGCCCATCTCGCAGAGTCACCGAATATATCTTTGTTGATGTTCACCACATATTCGTAATATTGCTCTTTTTCGTTGATGGTACGGTCATTGTTTATATCCTCGGTGTTCGGATAGTTGTTAGACGCGGTGGAGTAGTTGCTCGACGTTGAGTTCGAGTTGCCTTCCATACCGTTGTAGTATTTGTAACGTTCGAGGATGGTCGCCTCTTTTTCGTCGTAGTCAGAACCTCTGTAATGGTGGAAGTTGTCGCCGGCAGGGTCGTTCAGTGGCGAGAAAGTGGCGCTGTTGAAGCGATCTCTTCCGAATGCGTCCAGCTTGTCTGTAACTGCTTTTACATATCGTCTGTAAGAGATGTCGAATGCAGCTTCCTCTTCGGACGACAGACCGTCAAGACCTAAGTCCTGAGCTTCGAGGTCGGAGTTGTCGAACGAGTTTGTCACAGACTGGATGCGCGGCACTCGTCCCCATATAGTGGAGTCGGTCACAGTCGGGTTGTTGGACGTAGGCAGCCCGTTTTCAAAAGAGATGCGTCCGTCCTTCAGAATGTCTTCGGAAATTTCGCCCAAGTTGAACACGAGCTTACCGGGAGACTGATTCATCTCATCGTAAACAAACGGGTCGAGCAACCAAAATTCGAGATACTCGATGTTGGCTTTATCAAAGTCTGTGTTGTCCAGCTTTCGCATGATACCTGCCCATCTGCTTTTTGGGTCTTTAAGCCTACCGTCGGATTCCATTCCGGACACGTCAAGGTTGTACGGTCCGCGCTCTTCCGGATAGTATGAAATGTTCAGTGTCTGCAACCTCGTTGTTTCGCCGTAATAAGGGTCCTTGTTCTGATAAATTTCTCTTTCGTCAATTTGTCTGACAAAATGGTTCGAAAGCTGGTCCTTGTCCTTGCGGATATGGTCTGGCGTTGTGCTCTTCGGGTTGTTCATAATCTGGTCAATGTAGAACCATGACATTAACGAGCGGTTTAGCCCGTAGCCCAGGTGACCGTGCTCGGTATCCAAGTTGCCCCAGAATTCATCGTCGTTTCTCACGAAATTACCGAGAGTAGTTTTTGTTGGCGTGCTCGCAAGAATCCATGTTGTCGGATTCATGATGTTGATGGTGGACTTTGTTCCCTCAAAGTCGTCGATGTACGACACGCCCTCTTCTCCGTTCTGGTTCACCGCTTTTGAGTGGCCCGGAATCAGGTGCGCGAACTCGCCGGAGAATGCTACAGATGACGGAGCTTTGGCGTCTATCAGAGGAATCTTGTCCACAATATTTGTAAGCCATTGCCAGTCGGACTTAAACGTTCCGTTAAGTCCCCATATTGTGTTTGAACGTGGCTCGTCTCCGAACGAAACTTTCGTGGTGAGCGGCTTTTCTGACAGGTGCAGCAATGTTCCGCCTAACGTGAATTTGTCAGAGAATGCGTATTCCAAGTTTGTGCCGACCAGCGACTTGCGCTGCATGCTGAAGAAGGACTGGCTCTCCAGCGAGACGTTGATAGGCGCGTTGGATTCAAGGGCAACTTCGTCAAGTATCTTTACGATACCGAGGTTGTAGTCAACCGTGAAGCCTTCGTTCTCGATTAGCGTGCGGCCGCCGGCTGTGACGCGCACCGACCCTCTCGGCACGTTTGTGGCTCCAAGACGAATTTCAGCTCCGGACGACGATTTGTACTCTCCGGAAATCAGGAACTTGTTTTTCTCCGTAAACTCTTTCGCCTCGGTTTTAGTGTATTCGTAAAGCTCGCGGAATGCGAACTTCTCTGCTAACGTTTTGTCTGTAATCTTGCTTGCCAGCGTTTTGCCGAAAGGCTCTACAGTAGGGAATATGATTCGGCCGTTGGACGATATGACTGTGTATCCCTCGATGTAGTCGAAGTTGCCGTCTGGCATGGCCTGAAGCCGCGGGTTCAGGCGGTCGAGGTTCAGAACGCGCAGCAAGATGGTATTCTTGATATTGCCTTCCGGAATGTAAGGCATGTAAGTTGAAATAGAGTCGTTCTGATAGTTGTAAAGGATGTTCAGTTTGAATTTTTCAGACTGAACATTGTACGCGCCTAAAGAGTACACGTTTTTCATCATCAGGTTCCACAGACGCAAGTCTTCGGGAGATGACGATGTGTTTTTTAGCAATTTGACGAAAAGCGCGCTGCTGGACGTTGTGTCCGATGATACCTTGTCGGTAGAAAACTCTCCGACTTTGTAAGTTTTGCCTTTGTAGGTGTATTCGTATGCGACCGCAAGAACGTCGCTTGCCTGCAAGGTGCTTTTCAGCGATATGTATCCAAGATTAGGATTCAGTGTATATTCTGATGAGGACAGCAGCCTTGCACTGTTCAGAATTTCAAAGTCATGCCCAATCTCTAAGTTCGGGTTTTTAAGTCCGCCGATAGCAGGGAGCAAAGCGAGCTGGCTAGCTGTGTTCTGAAATTTGCGTATCCCGGCATGCTCTGGCGACACGATTGTTTGATAGAGTTGGTTCGCAGAGTTGTGCGGGTTGTTCTTCTGGTAGTCAGCAGAACTGTTGACATTGCTTGGGTCTCCTAATTCGGTGAAAGCCACGATGTTACGGCTTTGCTTTTCGTATGATGCGGAGTTGGTCACCCATACTTCCACCTTGCTGACAACCACGTTGGAAGATATGTTTGGAGCCTTCTTCATCCACTCGTCGTAATTTTCGTAGAAGAAGTTAGAGAGGAAGAAGTGGCGGTTCTCGTCATAATCGTCGGCTGTTATTTCAAATTCTGTGGTCTGCGCTCCGCCTTTAGTGCTGATAGTCTTGCTTTCTGACTCTTGCTGCGAGGCGATGGCGGACACTTTCAGCTTGCCGAACTGCAGGTCTGTGCGGATACCGAAAAGCGCGGTGCTTCCGGTAATCAGCGAGCTGGACAGGGGCAGACTGACGTTGCCGGCTTCAATCTTCTTTATTATATTGTCTTCCTTGCCCTCGTAAGTGAGGTTGATGAGCTTCTGGTCGAAATCGAATGTGGCTTCAGTGTTGTAGTTCATCGTGAAGTTGATTCGGTCTCCGACTTTCCCGTTTGCGTTGAGCTGTATTTTTGTGTCGAAATCAAATATTGTAGATTTCCTGTTTCTCTCCGGTATGCTCGGGTTGTCTCTTTTCGTGTATTTGAACCCTAAGGCGATGTCTATGGAGCCTTGCGTTTTGAGCTGGACGCCGCCCGGTCCGAATATCTTATCGGCAGTTTTCCCTAACCCAATTTGTATGTTGTCTATGGAGAATCCGTTGTCCGGCTCCACATTTGTGCTGTTCTTTTCAGCCCAGTACGAGTTCATGGACTGACGCAGAGCATAGTCGTAATATTCGCTCTCGCTGAGCACGAACGGAGTGGATATGTCCATGTCTCCCACCTTTGTGGTGAATATGTACAGCTCGTTGTCAGGGTCGTAAACGACACTGCTTTTGATGTTCTCCGGCGTTTTGAGGTCGGCTGGCGACCTTTGTTGCAAATCCTCGTAAGTTACGAATTCAGATTTGTTCAGCGGATAATGGAGCGGCAGCGTGTCAGCGTCAGTCTTCCCGGCTGCTGTGGTGTCGTTCACCGCTGCGGTTTTGTTGTCTTGAGGAGACATCTCACCCTCTTCTCTCTGCGCTAAAGCGTAAGAGGAAGCCATCACTGTGGCTCCTATGAGTATTGTCGAATATATGAAATTCCTAAATCCTTTTTTCACTTTGGAATAAAATTAAACAAGTTATAACACGTCTATTTAGATGTAACGCAAAACAGCTTTGTTTATTTTGCACTCAGACGTTTTTGTTTTTTTTCGTCTGTTGTGGCGCGGCTTTGCCTTTACATTTGTTTCAGTGCCTCCTTTATGATTTTTTCAAGAGACAGGTCCGGCGAGGCTTTCAGAATCTTGTCTATAGCCTTTGCCGACGCGTCTTTGGCGAAGCCCAGCATGACGAGCGCGGCAAGCGCTTCCTCTTTGTCCTTGTTGGCTGCGTGCGGAGCAAAGTCGCCGTCTGCCGCGTCGCCTTTGTTCACCTTGTCTTTCAGGTCTATGATGACTCTTTGCGCGGTCTTCAGCCCTATGCCTTTAACTCCTTTCAGGGCGTTTACGTTCTCTGTGGCGATAATGCATTCCAGTTCGCTGACAGAAAAGGACGACAATATCATTCTGGCTGTGTTGGCTCCTATGCCGGATACGGAAATGAGCAACGAAAAAAGAGACCTCTCCCTCTTGTCTGAAAAACCGTAAAGCGTATAAGAGTCCTCTCTTATTATTTCAGAAAGATAGAGCATGCACTCGTCCTTGCCCTCCAGTTGGCTGTATGTGTTTAAGGATATGTTAACGCAGTAGCCGATGCCGTTTGTCTCAATCACGGAGTACGTCGGTGTCAGTTCTGCTATTTTGCCTTTTATGTATTCGTACATTTGTCCTCGCTTTAATTTGTCGCCAAAGTTAGTAATTTTTCATTTAATACATAGGCGACATCTGCAAATAACGGATTAAAATTTGTTTTTTTCATGATTTTTTGGCTGGCACATCAAGTGCAGTTCTGTGCTTCAGCTTGTTTAGCAGGCCGTTTGGTTGTTGCAAGGCTTATTTTTTATTGATTGTGGTTATGTGCTGTTTTCCGTATGTTGAGAACTTTTTTGTGATTAGTGTGCGTCTCTTTTTGGAAAATTTGCAAATAAAGTGTATTTTCGCACGGATTTTTGCGCGTTGATTCTTTTTATGGTGTTTTGCTTGTGAATGCCGGCGATTCTCTTTGTGAGAATTTTTGCGCAAGGTGATGTTTTTATGATTAATTGAAAGAATATGTACAAGAGGTTAGTTTCTTTGTCTTTATTGCTGAGCCTGACGTTCGCGTCGCTGTCGTTTGCTCAGATGGGAGTGGGCAATATCGGCAGTGTTAAGGTGGACAATATGTCGGACACTCAGATTCAGGGTTTTGTTAACAAGTTCAAGTCGTCAGGCCACTCGATGTCGGACCTTGAGTCGTATGCGAAGGGGAAAGGTATGTCGGACGCTGAGTTTGAAAAGCTTCGTGCCCGGATGGAGAATATTGACAAGAAGAGCGCTGCGCTGAAGGCTACTCAGGTGGCGGAGGCGGTGCGCGAGGATGTGCAGAGCGGCGGAACCTCTGATATTGTGCCTGCTGTGGAAGAGCCTAAGAGCCGCATCTTTGGGGCTGACCTGTTCCGCAATTCAAAAATGACGTTCGAGCCTAACTCGAATATGGCCACGCCAAGGAATTATCAGATAGGACCCGGCGACGAACTGGTTGTGGATGTTTACGGCTTTTCTGAAAACACTATGCGCCTGACGGTCTCTTCTGAAGGTACGGTCAGGGTGCCTAATGTGGGCCTTGTGCAGGTTAGCGGAATGACGATAGAGAAGGCTGAGATGAAAATCCGCACGAAACTCTCTTCTATCTATAACACAATCTCTTCCGGCAAAACAACAGTATCGGTCTCTTTGGGCAATATCAGGAGCATTAAGGTTTACATTTCAGGTCAGGTGCGCAACCCTGGCACTTACACGCTCTCTTCGCTTTCTACAGTGTACAATGCTCTGTATGCTTGCGGCGGACCGTCGGAGTCGGGGTCTTTGAGAAATATCAGGGTGCTTCGTGGCGGCAAGTTGTTGGCGGAAGTGGACCTGTATTCGTTCTTGCTTAACGGAAGCCTTGAAAATAATCTGAATCTGAATGACCAGGATGTGATACAGGTGCCTCCGTACGAGTCAAGGGTGATGATAGATGGAGCAATGAAGATAACGGGCGCGTTTGAAATGAAGCCTAACGAATCGCTGAAGGACCTGATTCGCTTTGCTGGCGGTTTTAAGGAAAACGCTTACAAAAACAGAATCTCTGTCGTGCGTAACACCGAAAAGGAAAAGAGTGTGGCCGATGTTTCTCAGGAACTTTATTCGATGTTTTATCCGCAGTCTGGAGATAAGTTTCTTGTAGATTCTATCTTGGATAAGTTTACTAACAGAGTGCAGATTCTTGGCAACGTGTTCCGTCCGGGTATATACGCGCTGGACGATAAAATGACGCTTAAGGATTTGATTTCTAAGGCTGATGGTCTGAGAGAGGACGCTTACATGGAGCGTGCTACGGTGACAAGGCTAAGGGAGGATTTGACTCCGGAACTTATCTCGTTTGATGTGCAAGACTTGATAGATGGCAAGTTTAATCTTGAATTGAGAAAAGAGGATATTGTGACAATCGGAAGCAAGCACGATTTGGAGGAGAATAAGACGGTGGGCATTTATGGACAGGTCTTGTCTCCTGGTGTATATCCTTATTACGAGAATATGACATTGAAGGACTTGATCTTCCTCGCAAATGGTTTTAAGGAGTTTGCGGCTACTGATAAGATTGAGATTTCGAGGCGAATCGTTGATGAAACGGTGCTTAAGGAGGATGTTGATAAGATGGAGATTATCACGTTGTCTGTAGATAGGGCGCTTGGGTTTGGCGCGGACGGTGAGTTTGTTTTGCAGCCGAGGGACCAGGTTTCAGTTCGTATGATGGAAGGTATGGAGGACACGCGTCACATGGATGTCCTTGGTGAGGTTCGCTCGCCGGGTAATTATGTGATCACAAGCAAGAGGGAACGTATCTCTGATGTGCTTGCAAGGGCTGGCGGTTTGTCAGACTACGCTTATCCTAAGGGTGCTTTTTTGATCAGAAAGACGAACAGAAGTGTGGCTGAGCGTATGCGAGACTTGAAGCTTATTCAGCAATTGGCAGAACTTGCAGAAGGGGAAGAAAAAGGGAAGATAGAAAAGGAGCTGTCTGGAAGAACAGATCTTGTCGGTATTGACCTTGTGAAGATATTAGATAAGCCGGGTTCGGAATGTGACCCTTTTGTGGAAAACGGCGATATAGTTTTTGTGCCGAAGGAGTTGCAGACTGTTACTGTGTCGGGCGCGGTTCAGGTGCCGAGCAAGGTTCTTTATGGGAAAAGCAGATTTAAGTCTTATATAAGCCAGTCTGGCGGATTCCTGAGAGATGCAGACAAACGTCATGCGTATGTGGCTTACGCCAACGGTTCGATAGCTTCTACAAAACGTTTCTTGTGGATGCGCTTTTATCCGGATGTTGAGCCGGGCGCGCATATATTCGTTCCGGAAAAAGAAGAGAAGGACAATTCAAAGTCTAAGGAAAACATAAGCTTCTTTACTTCAATTCTTGGCTCTTTGGTTTCAATGGCTTCGGTTGTGGTTTCTGTTATCTTAATTTCAAAGGATTAATTGTATGGCAAATATAGATAAAAATATGTTGGAACTGCTTCTGGATGAGCAGGATAAGGAGCAAGGAATATCGCTTGCCGACTTGATGAAAGTTGTCCGCGAGTATTGGGATTTCCTTTGGAGCAAAAAGTGGATTGTAATTGCTTGCGGTGTGCTGTTCGGGGCGTTGGGATTGGCTTACGCATGGACTAAAAAGTTGAATTATACCGCAACTTATGTGTTTTCTATAGAGGGTGGCGGCGGTTCTTCTAATTCGTCAATTGGTTCTATCGCCGGCTTGCTTGGTTTGGGCGGCGGCTCAATGGGAGCTTTTTCAGGCGATAACTTGGTGGAACTTATCAAAGCTAAGAGTCTGGTTGAACGAACTCTGCTACGCCCTGTTGATATAGATGGCGAGCGGATGACACTCATTGAGTATAAGATTTTGACAGACAGCCTTAGGTCTAAATGTGACGAGTTTGTGAAGGACGAAGAGTCTAATTTGGTCTCTTTGTGTGAGTTGTCTTTCCCTGTTGATTTGAAGCGGGATTCTTTCTCTCGTGAGCAGGACAGTGTGTTGTCTATGTTTTCCGCAGGAATGATGGAGAACAGCATAGTTGTGGCTAAAAGGGATAAGAAACTCTCTTTCGTGGAGTTCTCTGTGACTTCTTCGGACGAGCGTTTTTCTAAATTGTTCGCTGAAAATTTGCTTAGCGAAGTGACTAATTTCTATGTGGAGAGTAAGACCGAATTGGTGAAGAAAAACATCGCGTCTTTTCAGTATAGGGCGGATTCTGTGAGGCGAGATCTTGACAAGGCTTTGTTTAATCGTGCTGCTTATGCGGACGGAAACGTCAATGCGTCTCGTCAGGTTGTGGGGGTGCAGTTGCAAAAGGCTAATACCGATATTCAGATTCTCGGAACTGTTTATGCGGAAATGATTAAGAACATCGAGATGCTCAATTTGGATTTGGCTCGTGAAACTCCTTTGATTCGTGTTGTGGATGCTCCGTATTATCCTTTGGCTAATGATAAGATGGGAAAGAAAAAGGGCTTGATTGTGGGCGGTTTCCTTGGCGGATTCCTTTCTGTTATTGCTCTTTGTGCATGGAAGTATATTCTGGATATGAAGAGAAAGATGGAGTCTGAAGAGGTGGCTGTTGTCTCAGATTCTGAATAGCGCGTTTTGTGGAGAGGTATTTTATAGGCGAGGGCTTAGTGTCCTCGCCTTTTTTTCTCTTATTTTTTTTCGTATTTAACGGCGACCCATCTGTTTTTCTCTGAATGCGAAATGAACTGAAGTCCGCATTTGTTACCTTCTTCTTCAATGATTTGCATGTCGTCAGTGTAAAATCCGCTCATGAAAAGATTTCCGCCTTCGTTCAGGCAAGAGGCGTATTTTTGCATATCCTGCAATAGTATGTTCCTGTTTATATTGGCAAGAATCACGTCAAACTTTTGAGTGCCAAGCAGTTCCGCCCCTCCCAGTTTAACATCTATTTGAGGCTCGTTGTTTAAAGATACGTTCTCTTTCGCATTTTCAAAAGCCCATTCGTCAATGTCTATTGCAACAATCGGCGACGCTCCCCTTTTTGCCGCAAGAATGGCTAAGACCGCAGTTCCGCACCCCATGTCTAGCAAAGATTTGCCGGAAAGGTCGGACTTTAGAATCTCGCCAATCATCAGCGATGTGGTTTCGTGGTGGCCTGTTCCGAAAGACATCTTTGGGTCTATCAGAATGTCGTATTTTGCGGCTGGAATATCTTTGTGGAAAGAACTGTGTATCACGCAGTCGTCCCCTATTATTATTGGCTGGAAAAAATTTTTCTCCCACTCTTCGTTCCAATTCTTGCCTTTGACGAAATTCTCCGTATAGGTTATGTCTTTGCAAAATTCAAAAGATGCAAGTGTTGTGTCCAGTGTCCCTTTGTCAAAGATCTGGCTTTGGACGAACGCTGTCATGCCATTTTCTGACTCGATGAAACTTTCGTAGCCTATTTCTCCCAGATAAGCGGGAAGGAGGTCGCCTACAAATTCGAATTTAACCTTGTCGTAAATGAAATTAATCTCTATGTAATCCATTTTTTTACATTATAGATATTAAACTAAATATTTTTTTCGATGTCAAAGAGATAAATAACATGAAATTTATATCTTTGTGTTTTGCAAATGTAGTCAATATAAAAGGAATCTGTAATAAAAAAACAGAAAAAAAGGCTTGACGGCTTCAAAGAGCGTTTTTTATAAAAAAAGTCTTTTCAGAACAGGATTTTGGCACAGATTTTGTTTTATGTTTAATAGAAACAAAAAATTAGGAGGACAAGAAAATGAAAACTAAAGTATTATTTGGACTGTTAATTTCGATGTTGCTCATTCCGTCGGTGTCGTTTGCCCAGATAGACGATATATATTTCTCTACATCAGATGCTGAAGAGGAGTATAAGAAGGAAGAGGAACAGAAGGCTAAGAGAAAAGCTTTGCGTGAGAAAAAGGCTGCAGAAGAGGCTGCTGCAAGGGCTGCTGAAGCTGAGGAGGCCGACTATCTTGCGGAAGAAGAGGCTCTGATAGCCATGGACGAGAGTGATTACGAATATTCTAAGCGTCTGAACAAATATCATGATGCCGACATTAACATCTATGATGGGAACAGCGAAGAGTATATGGACGAGGGAGCTGCCACTGGCACAACAAACATTTATGTGTATTCAAACCCTTACCCGTATTACCGCACTTCTTATTACTGGGGGTTAGGCTGGCATAGCTCATGGTATTGGGGATACGACCCATGGTATTATGATCCTTGGTATC
>CALGHE010000154.1 GCA_937915765.1 uncultured Bacteroidales bacterium
TCCGCTGCCCGTAAACTCAGCGCCTATCATCGCCATATTGAAGCTATGGCCCCACTTTGTGCGGTGGTCAGCCTTCGCCTTTAGCGAATAAGTGATTGGCTTTGTGTCGATTACCGAGTTGAGATACCAGTATCCCGTAGGGCTGAGGATGATGTTGGCATCGGGATTTTTGTCATATATCTCGCCCACGAAGTAGCCCTGCTCCGTGGTGTGAATAAAGGGCTGTGTCGAGGCGCTATTCTTGTTCTCGGATTGTGTCGTTGTGCGGTCGCTGTACGATGCGGTCGCTTGTAGGGTGAGGTTTGTTATCCAACTACGGTTGATAAGCCAGTTGAGCTTGATGTTGCCACGCAGGGCATAGTCACGCATCTTGGTATATGTCTCCTTAAACTGGTCGGGGTCGGCCTCGGAGTTGTAGCCGCCGAAGTTACCCGCCACGCCAAAGCTAAAATGCAGAGGCTGGTTGCGGTGGTCATTGAAGGTGTTAGAATAGTTGATGTTTAGGTTATTACGCTCATAGGCCGTATATGGTGAGGATAGATTTGTAATCGAGCGTGTGCGCTCGGCGTTGAGGTTTATGGTGCCCGCCTTCTTCGATAGTTTGATGCCCTTGCTCAAGGCTATCTGCTTGGTCTTGGGCTCAAACATTATGTCGATGATAAAGGGCGAGCGACCCTTGCGCGTATTAATCTTTACTATGCCGTTGGAGAGGTCGCCATACTCCACTGAGGGGATGCCCGTGACGATCTCTACGGACTCAATATTTGATATGCCGACATTGCGGAGGTCAATACCTTTGAGTTCGTCGGTTGCGGCGTTGTTGCCAAGACGCATACCATCGATATCGATGGCTGTGCCGAACGAGGCGTTGCCCATCTCGCTACCGCTGCCCGTGTTGAGGGCTATGCGGTTGGCTCCCGATGCGAGGTTCTGGTCGCCTGTGGTCTTACCGCCGGGGAGCAGGGTGGTGATGTTGCTCACATTGAGCATCTGTGAGTGGTCGAGCGTTGTGCGGTCTACAACAAATGTTGTGGCATTGCTCTCGGTACGGCGCTGTGCCGTGACGACAACTTCGTCGATGGCGAGGTTGCTCTCCGCAAGTTTTATGATATAAGGTATAGGTGCTTTTGAAAGATCTACCTCGAACTTCTGAGCCACATATCCGAGCGACGAAACCTCGATGGTGGCGATCAAAGATGTGATGTTGTGAATGGCAAAGTTACCCTCACCATCCGTAATGGCCCAGAGTGCTCCGCCATCGACAACCACGGTTGCACCTACCACGCTTTTATCATCACTAAAAGTGGTTACCCGACCTGCAAAAGTATAGCCTTCTTGTGCCTGTGCCGTTAGTGCTACAGCCACAAATGCAATAGTACAAATGATTGATTTTAAACTATTAATAGATTTTAAAGCTATGGCAAAAGAAAAATTTGAGCGTTCGAAACCGCACGTAAACATCGGTACTATCGGACACGTTGACCACGGTAAGACTACTCTTACTGCTGCTATCACCACAGTTCTTGCAAACAAGGGTTTGTCTGAGCTTCGTTCTTTCGATTCTATCGACAACGCACCTGAGGAGAAGGAGCGTGGTATTACCATTAACACTGCTCACGTAGAGTATCAGACTGCTTCACGTCACTATGCACACGTTGACTGCCCGGGTCACGCCGACTATGTAAAGAACATGGTAACTGGTGCTGCTCAGATGGACGGTGCTATCATCGTTGTTGCTTCTACTGACGGTCCAATGCCTCAGACTCGTGAGCACATCCTTTTGGCTCGTCAGGTAAACGTTCCAAGAATCGTTGTTTTCATGAACAAGTGTGACATGGTTGACGACGCTGAAATGTTGGATTTGGTAGAAATGGAAATGCGTGAATTGCTTTCATTCTATGAATTCGATGGTGACAACACTCCTGTAATCCGCGGTTCGGCTCTTGGTGCTTTGAACGGCGTTCCTGAATGGGAAGAAAAAATCATGGAATTGATGGAAGCTGTTGACAACTGGATCCAGTTGCCTCCACGTGACATCGATAAGCCTTTCTTGATGCCAGTTGAAGACGTGTTCTCTATCACTGGTCGTGGTACTGTTGCTACAGGTCGTGTTGAAACAGGTATCATCAAGGTTGGTGAAGAAGTTGAAATCATCGGTCTTGGTGCTGAAAAGATGAAGTCAACTGTTACTGGTGTTGAAATGTTCCGCAAATTGTTGGATCAGGGTGAAGCTGGTGACAACGTAGGTTTGTTGCTTCGTGGTATCAACAAGGACGAAATCAAGCGTGGTATGGTTCTTTGTAAGCCAGGCCAGGTTACTCCTCACACTGACTTCAAGGCTTCTGTTTATATCTTGAAGAAAGAAGAAGGTGGTCGTCACACTCCATTCCACAACAAATACCGTCCTCAGTTCTACATCCGTACATTGGACGTTACTGGCGAAATCACTTTGCCAGAAGGAACTGAAATGGTTATGCCAGGTGACAACTTGGAAATCCAGGTTAAGTTGATTTATCCAGTAGCTTGCAACGAAGGTCTTCGTTTCGCTATCCGTGAAGGTGGTAGAACTGTAGGTTCTGGTCAGATCACTGCAATCCTTGATTAATATTTAATCATAATAACGGACTTCCTGCTTGCGGGAAGTCTTTTACGGGCTTAGCTCAGTTGGTAGAGCACTGGTCTCCAAAACCAGGTGTCGGGAGTTCGAGCCTCTCAGCCCGTGCTAAAACATAATAAAAATGAAAGAGTACATCAAAGAATCATACGACGAACTTGTCAATAAGGTCTCTTGGCCTACATTGACGGAGGTTGCGAACAGCGCGATAGTTGTTATTATAGCTTCCCTACTAATCGCTTTAGTTGTTTTTGCAATGGACTCAGGATTCGAGGCCCTCATGAAAATCGTTTATAAATCTTTAATTAACTAAAGTAGGGGTATGTCTGAGATTGAAAAAAAATGGTACGTTCTTCGTGCCATTAGCGGAAAAGAGAACAAGGTTAAGGAATATCTTGATGCTGAAATCAGGAATTCTAATCTTGGGAAATACGTTTCTCAGGTACTGATTCCTACAGAAAAGGTGTATCAAATCAGAAATGGTAAGAAAATCTCTAAGGAGAGGACTTACTTGCCTGGTTATGTGCTGGTAGAGGCTGCATTGGTTGGTGAGGTTCCTCATCAGTTGGCTAACACGCCGAATGTTATCGGATTCTTGGGCGATGGTTCGAAAAGCACCGGGGACACTCCAGTGCCTCTGCGTCAGAGCGAGGTTAACAGGATTCTCGGAAAGGTTGACGAACTTCAGGACTCTACAGAAGAGATAAGCAACCCATTCTTTGTTGGGGAAACGGTGAAAGTGGCTCATGGACCGTTCAGCGGATTCAGCGGAATCATCGAAGAGGTTAATAGCGAGAGAAAGAAACTGAAGGTGATGGTCAAGATCTTTGGAAGGAAAACTCCGTTAGAATTGGGCTTTTTGCAAGTTGAGAAAGAGTAATAGGAGGTTCGCCGAAAATTACCCGTTGTAAAATTAAATAAAAATTCAAAACAAAATGGCTAAAGAAGTTGCTGGACTTATCAAATTACAGATAAAAGGGGGCGCTGCAAATCCATCTCCTCCGGTAGGACCTGCTTTGGGTTCTAAGGGGATTAATATCATGGAGTTTTGCAAACAGTTTAATGCCAGAACCCAGGACAAAGCTGGTAAGGTTTTGCCGGTTGTTATCACGTATTATACAGATAAGTCTTTTGATTTTGTCATCAAAACTCCACCGGTTGCAATTCAGTTGTTGGAAATAACTAAGCAAAAGAGTGGTTCTGCAGAGCCAAACCGTAAGAAAATCGCTGAAGTGACTTGGGAACAGGTTAAGGCGATTGCTGCGGACAAGATGGCTGACTTGAACTGTTTTACTCTTGAAGCAGCAATGACAATGGTTGCCGGAACTGCGAGAAGTATGGGTATCACCGTCAAAGGAGAATTCCCTGGTAATAATTAATTAACGCTTCAATTGAAATGGGTAAACTTACAAAAAAACAAAAGTTAGCTTTAGAAAAAGTTGAAGAGGGGAAGGCTTATTCTCTAAAGGAAGCTGCAGAGTTGGTGAAGGAAATTACTTCTACTAAGTTCGACGCTTCAGTTGATATTGATGTTCGCTTGGGTGTTGACCCAAGAAAGGCAAATCAGATGGTCAGAGGTGTAGTTTCACTTCCTCATGGTACTGGTAAGGAAACACGTGTATTGGTGCTTTGTACTCCAGATGCTGAAGCTGATGCTAAGGCTGCAGGTGCAGACTACGTGGGTCTTGACGAGTATATCGAAAAGCTTAAAGGTGGCTGGACAGATGTGGATGTTATCATCACAATGCCTTCTATCATGGGTAAAATAGGTGCTTTGGGTCGTGTGCTTGGTCCTCGCGGATTGATGCCAAACCCTAAGAGCGGTACTGTTACTAATGAAGTGGGCAAGGCTGTAAAAGAGGTTAAACAAGGTAAGATCGACTTCAAGGTTGACAAATTTGGTATAGTTCATACTTCTGTGGGTAAGGTTTCTTTCACTGCAGACAAGATTTATGACAATGCTAAGGAATTTATCAACACTTTGATTAAGTTGAAACCTTCTTCTGCTAAAGGTACATACGTAAAGAGCATTTATCTTTCAAGTACGATGAGTTTGGGTATTAAGATCGACCCTAAATCAGTTGATGAAAATTAATAACTTTAGAACACATGAAAAAGGAAGATAAAAGCGCTATAATAGAACAGTTGGTTGCTGTTCTTGACGAGTACAGTCACTTTTACATTACTGACTCTTTGGAATTGAACGCTGAAGACACAAGCGCATTGAGAAGAGCTTGCTTCAATCAGGATATTAAGTTGATTGTTGTGAAGAACACTCTGCTCAGAAAGGCGTTGGAACAGAAAGGCGATTTCTCTCCGTTGTTCGAGACGTTGAAAGGCACAACATCATTGATGCTTTCTAACACTGGTAACGCTCCGGCTAAATTGATAAAGGAATTTAGCAAAAACAATAAGGCGGGCAAACCGGTTTTGAAAGCCGCTTATGTTGAGGAAAGCTTCTATGTCGGAGCTGAACAGCTGGACGTGCTTGCTACAATCAAGAGCAAAAACGAACTTATCGGAGACGTTATCTCTTTGCTTCAGTCTCCAGCAAAGAACGTTATTTCGGCTCTTCAGTCGGGCGGAAATACTCTACACGGCGTGTTGAAAACACTCGCAGAAAAATAATTAAAAACAATTTAGGTAATAACATTTTTAAAATAAAAATAAAATGGCAGATTTGAAAGCTTTTGCAGAACAATTGGTTAACTTGACAGTTAAAGAAGTTAATGAACTTGCTGAAATTTTGAAAAACGAGTACGGTATCGAACCTGCTGCTGCAGCTGTTGCTGTTGCTGCTGGTCCTGCTGCTGGTGCTGCTGGTGCAGCTGAAGAAAAGACATCTTTCGATGTTATTTTGAAGTCAGCTGGTGCAAACAAACTTGCAATCGTTAAGTTGGTTAAGGAATTGACAGGTCTTGGTTTGAAGGAAGCTAAAGACATGGTTGACGGTGCTCCTAGCGCAATCAAAGAAGGTATGGCTAAGGCTGAAGCAGAAGGTCTTAAGAAACAACTTGAAGAAGCTGGAGCTGAAGTTGAACTTAAATAATAATCCCCGTATTCGGGAGTTTGGTTTAGAACCTTTTATCGGAGGTTCTAAACCTTTTTATGTCTGTAATTTCTTTGGGTTCAACTAATATCTTCGAAAATGTCGATCAATAAAAGCGAAAATAAACGAATTAGCTTTGCATCAATCAAGAATCAACTTGAATATCCTGATTTTCTTGAGGTGCAATTGAAGTCGTTCAAAGACTTTTTTCAGCTTGACACACCGCCTGAAAAAAGGAGAAACGAAGGAATGTACAAGGTGTTTGCGGAAAATTTTCCAATTGCAGACACTCGTAACAACTTCATACTTGAGTTTTTGGACTACTATATAGACCCGTCTAGGTACACGATAGATGAGTGTATCGAGAGGGGACTGACTTATTGTGTGCCATTAAAGGCTAAACTCAAGCTGTATTGTACCGATCCTGAACACGAGGATTTCGAGACAATCATACAAGATGTGTACCTTGGGCCTATCCCTTACATGACAGACAAGGGAACTTTTGTCATTAACGGCGCTGAGCGTGTTGTCGTTTCTCAGTTGCACAGGTCTCCGGGCGTGTTCTTTGGTCAGAGCATGCATGCGAACGGAACTAAGCTTTATTCTGCGCGTATCATACCGTTCAAGGGGTCGTGGATTGAGTTTGCGACTGACATAAACAATGTCATGTATGCTTACATCGACCGTAAGAAGAAACTTCCGGTAACTACTTTGTTGAGGGCTATCGGTTATGAAAGTGATAAAGATATTCTCGAAATTTTCAACCTTGCGGAAGAGGTGAAGGTTACCAAGACTGGTATCAAGAAGGCTGTTGGCCGAAAGCTTGCGGCTCGTGTGCTTAAGACTTGGGTTGAAGATTTTGTTGACGAAGATACTGGCGAGGTTGTTTCTATCGAACGTAACGAAATTATAATTGACCGTGAAACTGTTCTTGACAATGACCATATCGAACAGATTCTTGAGTCTGGTGTTCAGACAATCTTGCTCCATAAAGAAGAACAAGGCTCCGATTTCGGAATTATCTACAATACGTTGCAGAAAGACCCTAGTAATTCGGAGAAAGAGGCGGTTTACTACATATATCGTCAGTTGCGTAATGCAGAGCCTGCAGACGAAACTGCCGCAAGGGAAATCATATCTGGTCTTTTCTTCTCGGAAAAGAGGTATGACCTTGGCGATGTGGGGCGTTACCGTATCAACAAGAAATTGAATCTTGCGACTGACATTGACGTGAGGGTGCTCACTAAGGAAGATATTATTGAAATCATCAAATATTTAATTGAACTTATTAACTCTAAGGCGGACGTTGACGATATTGACCACTTGAGCAACCGTCGTGTGCGTACTGTCGGAGAGCAATTATATAACCAGTTTGGCGTCGGGCTTGCCCGTATGGCACGCACCATCAGAGAGAGGATGAATGTTCGCGATAACGAAGTCTTCACTCCTATCGATTTGATTAACGCCAAAACTATCTCGTCTGTGATCAACTCGTTCTTCGGAACCAATGCGTTGTCACAGTTTATGGACCAGACTAACCCGCTGGCTGAAATCACTCACAAGCGCCGTCTGTCTGCGTTGGGTCCTGGCGGTTTGTCGCGTGAGCGTGCCGGTTTCGAGGTGCGTGACGTGCATTACACTCACTACGGACGTCTTTGTCCTATCGAAACGCCGGAAGGTCCGAACATCGGTCTGATTTCTTCGCTTTGTGTTTACGCAAAGATTAACGACCTCGGATTTATCGAAACTCCTTACCGTAAAATCGTTAACGGAAAGGCTGATGTCTCTGAAAACGGCATCCAGTATCTAACTGCGGAAGAGGAAGAGGGCAAGATTATCGCTCAGGGTAACGCGCCTATGGATGAAGAGGGCAACTTCTTGACTGACAAGGTTAAGGCTCGTAAGGAAAGTGACTTCCCTGTTGTTGACCCTAGCGAACTTGACTTGATGGATGTGGCTCCTACTCAGATTGCTTCTATCGCGGCTTCTTTGATTCCGTTCTTGGAGCATGACGACGCTAACCGTGCGCTGATGGGTTCTAACATGATGCGTCAGGCTGTTCCTTTGTTGCGCTGCGAGTCGCCTATCGTAGGTACTGGTATCGAACGTCAGCTGGTGCGTGACTCTCGTACCCAGATTTCGGCAGAGCGCGACGGCGTGGTTGAGTATGTTGACGCTCGTGTCATAAAGATTAGATATGACAGAACTGAGGATGAGGAGTTTACTAGCTTTGAGTCTGCAGTGAAGGAGTACAATATTCCTAAGTTCAGAAAGACAAACCAAAGCACTACTATTGACTTGCGTCCGATAGTGTCTAAGGGCGACCGTGTTACTGCCGGCCAGATTTTGACCGAGGGTTATTCTACTCAGGATGGTGAGCTTGCGATTGGTAAGAACCTTCAGGTGGCGTTCATGCCTTGGAAGGGTTACAATTACGAGGACGCTATCGTGATTAACGAAAAGGTTGTTAAATACGACATATTTACTTCTGTCCATGTTGACGAATATCAGCTTGAGGTTCGCGAGACGAAGCGCGGGCTTGAAGAGCTTACTTCGGATATTCCGAACGTGAGCGAAGAGGCTACTCGCAACTTGGACGAAAATGGTATCATCCGCATCGGTGCTCCTGTTGAGCCGGGTGATATTCTGATCGGAAAGATTACTCCGAAAGGTGAATCCGACCCGTCTCCGGAAGAAAAACTGCTTCGCGCTATCTTTGGAGACAAGGCTGGCGACGTTAAGGATGCTTCTTTGAAGGCTACTCCTTCGCTTAGGGGTGTGGTTGTGGACAAGAGATTGTTCTCTAAGGCTATGAAGAGCCGTAAGTCGAGAATGTCTGACAAGGCTATCTTGCCTAAGCTTGACGAGGAGTTCGAAGCTAAGTCTATGGAATTGAAGAACATCTTGATTGAAAAGTTGCTCTTCTTGACAGACGGAAAGACTTCTCAGGGCGTGAAGGATTTCTTGGGTACTGAGATTATCCCTAAGGGCGCGTCGTTCTCTGCTAACGTGCTTCATGGCATTGACTACGCTACTGTTCAGGTTAGTAAGTGGACTTCGGACAGCCACAAGAACGATATGATTCGTGACTTGATCATGAACTATCTGAAGAAGTATAAGGAGCTGGATGCTGTTATCAAGCGCAAGAAGTTTAATTTGACAATTGGCGACGAGTTGCCGGCTGGTATTGTTCAGCTTGTTAAGGTTTACATCGCTAAGAAGCGTAAGATTCGTGTGGGTGACAAAATGGCGGGTCGTCACGGTAACAAGGGTATTGTGTCTAGAATTGTGCGTCAGGAAGATATGCCGTTCTTGGAAGACGGTACTCCTGTGGACATAGTTCTTAACCCTCTTGGTGTGCCTTCTCGTATGAACTTGGGTCAGATTTTCGAAACAGTTCTTGGTTGGGCAGGTCTGAAGTTGGGCTGCAAGTTCGCAACTCCTATTTTCGACGGGGCTACTCTTGACGATTTGAACGAATGGACAGACAAGGCTGGTGTCCCTCGTTATGGTAAGACTTACCTTTATGACGGAGGAACTGGTGAACGTTTCGACCAGCCTGCGACTGTGGGTGTCATCTATATGTTGAAACTGGGTCACATGGTTGACGACAAGATGCACGCGCGTTCTATCGGTCCTTACTCGCTGATTACTCAGCAGCCTCTTGGTGGTAAGGCTCAGTTTGGTGGTCAGCGTTTCGGGGAGATGGAAGTTTGGGCGCTCGAGGCGTTCGGCGCATCTCACATCTTGCAGGAAATCTTGACAATCAAGTCGGATGACGTTATGGGTCGTGCCCGCGCATACGAGGCTATCGTTAAGGGCGAACCGATGCCGCCGGCTGGTATTCCGGAATCACTCAATGTGCTTTTGCACGAATTGAGAGGTCTTGGTCTTAGCATCACTCTTGATTAACAATATATTGCATCTCCCTTTTCGGAGGGAGATGTTTTCCTCGTTATAATTTTTTATAACTCTTTATATATAATTGGAAGCGGTCTCTTTGAAGCGGCTCTTCGAAATTTATAAAGAACTATATTATTTTAGAATATTTAAACAGCTTTTTATATGGCTTTTAGAAAAGAAACTAAAATAAAGAGTACTTTCAATAAAATCACTATCGGCCTTGCGTCTCCTGACGAGATTCTGAAGGCTTCGAGCGGTGAGGTTTTAAAACCGGAAACAATCAACTACAGGACTTACAAGCCTGAGCGTGATGGTCTTTTTTGCGAACGTATCTTTGGTCCTTGTAAGGATTATGAATGTCACTGCGGTAAGTATAAGAGAATCCGCTATAAAGGGATTGTCTGCGACCGTTGTGGTGTGATGGTTACAGAAAAGAAGGTGCGCCGTGAGCGTATGGGACATATTCAGCTTGTTGTTCCTGTGGCTCACATCTGGTATTTCCGTTCGCTGCCTAACAAAATAGGTTATTTGTTGGGTATGCCGACAAAGAAGCTTGATGCTATTATCTATTACGAAAGATATGTGGTCATTCAGCCTGGCTGCAAGGCGGAAGACGGTATTCAGGAACAGGATTTGCTGACCGAAGAGGAATATCTGGACATCATGGACTCTCTTCCGAGAGAGAACCAGTTGCTTGAGGATACTGACCCTAACAAGTTCATCGCAAAGATGGGGGCCGAAGCTGTTTATGACTTGCTTCAGCGTATCGATCTTGACACTTTGTCTTATGACTTGAGAAACCGCGCTAATCAGGAGTCTTCTCAGCAGAGAAAGGCTGAGGCTTTGAAGCGCCTTCAGGTTGTGGAAGCTTTACGCTCTTCTAAAGGAAAGAATAAGGCTGAGTGGATGATTGTTCAGGTCGTGCCTGTTATTCCGCCGGATTTGCGTCCGCTTGTGCCGCTTGACGGTGGACGTTTCGCAACGTCTGACTTGAATGACTTGTACCGCCGTGTCATCATACGTAATAATCGTCTGAAGAGACTTATCGAAATCAAGGCTCCCGAAGTTATCTTGCGTAACGAAAAACGTATGCTTCAGGAGGCGGTTGACTCTTTGTTTGACAACTCAAGAAAGTCTAGCGCGGTTAAGACTGACGCGAACCGTCCGTTGAAGTCGTTGTCTGACTCGCTGAAGGGTAAGCAGGGTCGTTTCCGTCAGAACTTGCTCGGTAAGCGTGTTGACTATTCTGCTCGTTCGGTTATTGTCGTTGGTCCTGAATTGAAGATGCACGAGTGCGGTCTTCCTAAGGATATGGCTGCCGAACTTTACAAGCCGTTCGTAATCCGTAAGTTGATTGAGCGCGGTATCGTGAAGACTGTTAAGTCGGCAAAGAAAATTGTGGACAGAAAGGACCCTGTTGTATGGGATATTTTGGAATATGTGATGAAGGGTCACCCAGTGCTTTTGAACCGTGCTCCTACATTGCACCGTCTTGGTATTCAGGCGTTCCAGCCTAAGATGATTGAAGGTAAGGCTATCCAGCTGCACCCGCTTTCTTGTACTGCGTTCAACGCCGACTTCGACGGTGACCAGATGGCTGTTCACTTGCCTCTCGGTAACGAGGCTATACTTGAGGCTCAGATGTTGATGCTGGCTTCTCACAATATCTTGAACCCTGCTAACGGTTCGCCTATCACTGTCCCTTCTCAGGATATGGTGCTTGGGCTTTACTATATAACTAAGCTGCGCAAGGGTGCTCTTGGCGAAGGTCTTAAGTTCTACGGAGTGGAAGAGGCCGAAATTGCATACAACGAAAAGAAGTTGGCTATGCACGCTATCATCAACGTTATTGTGGATGACGTTAATGAGAATGGAGAGCCTTGCAAGAGAATGGTCGAAACTTCTGTTGGTCGTCTGCTGTTTAACCAGAGAGTGCCGAAAGAGGTGGGCTTTATTAACGAACTCTTGACAAAGAAGTCGCTCCGTGAAATCATCAGCAAGGTGATTAAGGTGTGCGGTGTGGCTCGTACTGCTGAGTTCTTGGATGATATTAAGAACCTTGGTTATTACATGGCGTTCAAGGGTTGCTTGTCGTTCAACCTTGAAAATGTGATTATCCCTAAGGAAAAAGAAGAGTTGGTTCAGGAAGGTTATCGTGAAGTTGAGGAGATTATGAACAACTATAACATGGGTTTCATAACTTACAACGAACGTTACAACCAGATTATCGACACTTGGACTCATATCAACGCGAAGCTGTCTAACATCTTGATGAAGACAATTTCGTCTGACGACCAAGGTTTCAACTCTGTATATATGATGCTTGACTCTGGTGCCCGTGGTTCTAAGGAGCAGATTCGTCAGCTTTCCGGTATGCGTGGTCTGATGGCTAAGCCTCAGAAGTCTGGTGCTGAAGGCGGTCAGATTATCGAGAACCCGATCCTTTCTAACTTTAAGGAAGGTTTGTCTGTGTTGGAGTACTTTATCTCTACGCACGGTGCTCGTAAGGGTCTTGCCGATACTGCCTTGAAGACTGCCGACGCCGGTTACTTGACTCGTCGTCTTGTTGACGTTTCTCATGACGTTATCATCAATGAAGATGACTGCGGCACTTTGAGAGGTATCGTTTGCACTGAATTGAAGAACAACGAAGAGGTGGTTGCTTCTTTGTACGAACGTATATTGGGTCGTGTTTCTGTTCATGACATTATTCATCCTCAGACTAACGAAATAATCGTAAGGGCTGGCGAGGAAATCAGAGAGGATGCGGCTCAAATTATCCAGGATTCTCCTATCGAAAGCGTGGAAATCCGCTCTGTGCTCACTTGTGAGTCTAAGAAGGGGGTTTGCGCTAAGTGTTATGGACGCAACTTGGCTACCGGACGTCTTGTGCAGAAGGGCGAGGCCGTTGGGGTTATCGCGGCTCAGTCAATCGGTGAGCCTGGTACTCAGCTTACTCTCCGTACGTTCCACGTTGGGGGTATCGCTGGTAACATCGCTGCTGAGTCTGGTATAACTTCTCGTTATGATGGTATCGTTGAGATTGAAGAGCTTCGTACTGTGGCTTCTGAAAACGAAGACGGTTCTCCTGTTGACGTGGTTGTTGGCCGTCTTGCAGAATTGAAGATTGTTGACCCTAACACTAAGATTGCTCTTACAAACGCTAATATCCCTTATGGTGCGAAGTTGTTTGTCAAGAATGGTCAGACTGTTTCTAAGGGTGACCGTATATGTGAATGGGACCCATTCAACGCTGTGATTATCACGGAGGTGAGTGGTCGCATCGAGATGGATGGCGTTGTTGAAAATGTTACATTCAAGAAAGAATCGGACGAAACTACGGGTCTTGAAGAACGTATCATCATCGAGTCTAAGGACAAGACTTTGATTCCTGCTGTTAACGTTGTTGACGAAAATGGCAACATTCTTAAGACTTATAACCTTCCGGTGGGAGCTCACGTCATAGTGAAAGAGAAAGAGTCTGTTAAGACTGGTCAGCTTTTGGTGAAGATTCCGAGAGCGGTAGGTAAGGCTGGTGACATCACAGGGGGTCTTCCTCGTGTCACTGAGTTGTTCGAGGCTCGTAATCCTTCTAACCCTGCAATCGTATCGGAAATTGATGGTGAGG
>CALGHE010000155.1 GCA_937915765.1 uncultured Bacteroidales bacterium
TGGTCACCTTCTCCTTCCTGAAAAACAAAACTGTTCAGGAAGAGCCGGAGTGGGTTGAGCATGATGGAAAGAGGATTTATGAGGCTATAATTTAATTTGTTCTATTGTAATTGAAAATGTGTAGAACAATAGTTTTTCTTTTTCTTTACGTACATGTGCTTTACTTAAGTGCAGAATGTAATAGAAAGGTGGAGTCTTTATTTGATGCAGATCGTTTGCCTTCCGAAATTTGTCTTCCTGAAGGATATGTTATCAATAATGTTTCATTTACAGATTCTAATAAAGATGGACTGGAAGATATATGGATCACTTGGCATAAAGAAAAATTCGAAATAGGAGATACTACCTTTGTTTCTGTATATTTTCAATCAAAGGACTCCTCATATAGTTTAAACAAAACATTTAGCAATATTTTCCCTGTATGGTTTGGAGATTATGATTACAGAACGATTGATGTAGATTCACTGCCAGAGAAATGGAAAAGCATATTCAGGAAATATTCGGATATGTATGAAGTTAGTCCGTTGGATTTGCGTTATTATTCTATAGAGGAAGATTTGATTAATTTAGCTGTATTATATGATGCGGGCTCTTTTTTAAGAATTGTATATAAATATGATGTTAAAAAGAACAATTGGCTATATCTTAATTCATGTATTCATATCTCTTTGACTGAGGAGGAAACACCTGTTGATTTGAGTAAAGTTGCAGGTCCGACAATAGATGATTTTGATTATCTATATTTGAATGAGATAGAGTAAGAATGTATTTTCTTTTGCTAAAGTACATGAAAAAGTTTTGCTGAAGATGAATGGTTTATGCTTGCGTTGGCTTATGCTGTATATTGTCATTCCTTCTCTGTTGCTTGTGGCGCCAACTTGAAACGTGGCATCGTCAGTTTTTTATCGTTGATTATTTCAGTGTTTTTTTATAACTTTGTGCCGTTGGTTCTGGCTTTTTTGACGCCGGATTAAAAGGGAATCAGGTGAGACTCCTGAACTGTCCCGCAGCTGTATGCTCCTCTTGGGCTAGGATGATGACCACAGGCCACTTCGTTCAGAGGGAAGGCCGTCTGTAGCCGGAGTAAGTCAGAAGACCTGCCAATGGTGTGACCGTTATCTTTTCGTGGGGTGAAAGTTGGTCTTTTTTATTTGCCTGGCTGACAGGTTTTGGTTTTATTAATTTTTTGTGGTATGGTTATTTTGGAAAGACCTTTCGTGTCTGATGTTATGCTGAATTTTCTGCGCAAGAGCGGAACTTCGGTGCTGAAAAACAAGTTCTCCGAATGTTTTGACGGACTTAATTTTGTTGAAAATGATTTGGCTGCCGATGCTGTAAAGGCCGGAGAGAAACTTTATACGGTTTCGGAAAACGCCTTGTCGTGGATCTATGAAAACATGAAGGATTCTGAACTGGCAAAGCGGGTGTCGCTGATGAAGGATAAGGCGGAGTTCAGGCGAATTTGCGCGTCTCTTTATCCTGATTTTTTCTTTAAAGAGGTGGCTTTGACTGAACTTGAAGGGCTTGATGTTGCATGTTTGCCATTCCCTTTCGTGCTTAAGCCTTCGGTGGGATTCTTGAGCGCAGGTGTTTATGTTGTGGAGAATGAGGCTGATTGGTTTTCCGCTATAGATGATGTCTTTTCTTCTTTTAGGGAGATTGAAGGCTCTTTTCCGGATGAGGTGATTGATGGCGGTCGATTTATTCTGGAAGAGTATGTCGGCGGAGAGGAGTATGCGGTTGACGCTTATTTTGACGGTTGCGGCAAGCCTGTTATCGTGAATATATTTCATCACCCTTTTTTGTCGGGGAAGGATGTGGCGGACAGGCTTTACCTTACGAGCAAGGCTCTTTTTGACAAGTACAGAGAGCGTTTCTGCAGTTTCCTGAGCGATGTGAACGGTTTGATGGGGCTGAAAAACGTGCCGGTGCATATAGAGTTCAGGGTTGATGGAGACAGAATTGTGCCGATAGAGATTAATCCGATGAGGTTTGCCGGAATGTGTCTTAACGAATTGTTCACGCACCTTTACGGAAAACATCCGGTTGAAATCTTTCTGAATGGTGAAAATGTGGATTATGAAAAGATGTGGAAAGGTAACGAATCGTCGTTTTTTTGTTTCGTTGTATTGGAAAAAGATGATAAAAACAGAGCTTTTTCTTTCGATTTGAAAAAAATATCAGATTCAATAAAAAATGTATTGGAAATAAGATTGGTAGATAACCCAAATTTGAATATCTTTGGGTTCTTATTTGTGAAGATTGAAAATGCAGACACGGAGGAGGTCAACAGACTGCTTAGGCTGGATGTAAACTCTTTGCTTGACGCTTGATGTTGAGGTGCTTTTGTGTATGTCATTTTTATCTTTCTGATTATTGATAATAATTTATTTGGCAAAGTTTTATGAGCAAAAAAGGAAATTTAGAAACGCTTTGCGTGCAGAAGGGCTGGGAGCCTAAAAAAGGAGAGCCGAGAGTAGTGCCTATCTATCAGAGCACAACATTCAAATATGACACAAGCGAGCAGATGGCGGACTTGTTTGACCTGAAGGCGAGCGGTTATTTTTACACCCGCCTGCAGAATCCTACTAACGATATAGTTGCGGCTAAAATCGCAGAACTGGAAGGAGGTGTGGCGGCTATGCTTACTTCTTCGGGACAGGCAGCCTCTTTCTACTCTATATTTAACATTTGCGAGGCGGGAGACCATTTTGTCAGCGCGGCTTCTATTTACGGCGGAACTTACAATTTGTTTGCCGTGACAATGAAAAAGCTGGGCATTGAGTGCACTTTCATAGACCAGGACGCGAGCGAGGAGGAAATATCCAAGGCTTTCCGTCCGAACACTAAGGCTCTGTTTGCCGAGACTATCGCAAATCCTGTGCTTAGCGTGCTTGATATAGAGAAGTTCGCAAAGATAGCGCATTCGCATGGTGTGCCGTTGATTATCGACAACACGTTTGCGACTCCTATAAATTGCCGTCCGATTGAGTTCGGAGCTGATATCGTTATTCACTCTACAACTAAGTACATGGACGGTCATGCGGTCAGCACTGGCGGCTGTATTGTGGATAGCGGCAATTTTGACTGGAACGCGCATAAGGATAAGTTCCCTGGCCTCACTGAACCGGATCCGTCTTATCATGGTTTGGCTTATAGCGAGGCGTTCGGCAAGGGCGCGTACATAACTAAGGCTACCGCGCAGCTGATGAGAGACCTTGGCTCTATTCAGGCGCCGATGAACGCTTTCCTTCTGAACCTTGGCCTTGAAACTCTTCACTTGAGAGTGCCTCGCCATTGCGAAAATGCGCAGAAGGTTGCTGAGTATCTTGAAAAGAACGATAAGGTGGCTTGGGTTAACTATAGCGGTCTTCCGTCTAATAAATATCATGAACTGGCGAAGAAACAGTTTGACGGCGGACGCTCTTGCGGTGTCGTGACATTTGGTCTGAAGGGCGGACGTGACGTGTCTATCAAGTTTATGGATAATCTGAAGCTTGCCTGCATCGTGACTCATGTTGCTGACGCGCGTACTTGCGTGCTGCACCCTGCAAGTCATACTCATCGCCAATTGTCTGACGAACAGCTGCTCGAGGCTGGTATTCAGCCTGACTTGATTCGTTTCTCTGTCGGTATTGAGAATGTTGAAGATATAATTGCAGACATTGAGCAGGCTTTGAATGCGTGATGTTTGATGGAGCTTGGGCTGGCTTTGCAAATCGTGCTTAGACATGGTTTGCAAAGTTTGCCCTTGGTTGCTTTTAGTTTTATAAATTAAGATTTTGCGTGCGGATGTTTTTTTTGTGCGCGGACTTAAAATTTTGCAAAATATGAAATTGGAATCCCCTCAGAAGGAGATATATGGCAAGGAGAGGTTCACGGCGCTGGAGGCGCAGAGGCTTGCTCAGGAAATCGCTTTCGGGCCTGTCGTTTTTCAGGTTTCGCGGCTGATGGTGAAGTTCGGCATCTTTCAGATGTTGAGCGACAACCGTCAGGGACTGTCTATCGACGAAGTTGCCGAAAAGGCAGGGCTTAGCCATTATGCGGCTCAGGTGCTTCTGGAGTCTTCGCTGACAATAGGCACTGTTATTCTCAAGGACGAAAAGTTTTTTATCGCTAAAGCTGGTCGCTTTCTGCTTAACGACAAGATGGCTCGCGTTAATATGGAGTTCAACCATGATGTGAACTATCTTGGTCTGTTCAATCTCGAAGAGTCTTTGCTGAACGGTAAGCCGGAAGGTCTGAAGGTGTTTGGCTCATGGCCCACTATCTACGAAGGGTTGTCTTCTTTGCCTCCGCAGGTGCAGAAGAGCTGGTTCGGTTTTGACCATTTCTATTCGGACAACTCTTTCGAAGAGGCTTTGCAGGTGGTGTTCGCCAATAAGCCTAAGACGTTGCTTGATGTTGGCGGAAACACTGGGCGATGGGCTGTGCAGTGCGTCTCTTTCTCTGATGATGTGAACGTCACTATCATGGATTTGCCTCAGCAAATAGGCCTGATGAGAGAGGCTGTCAAGGGCGTGAAGGGCGAAGAGCGTATTCACGGGCATGGGGCTAATTTGCTTGACAAGGAGGTGCCGTTCCCTACGGGATTCGACGCTATCTGGATGAGCCAGTTCCTTGACTGTTTCTCGGAAGAGGAGGTGACGAGCATTCTGACACGTGCGGCTCGCTCTATGGACATGGAGGCGCGTCTGTATATCATGGAGACGTTCTGGGACAGACAGCGCTTTGAGACGGCTTCGTACTGCTTGGCGCAGACTAGCGTTTATTTCACTGCTCTGGCTAACGGAAACAGCAAAATGTACTATTCGCAAGATATGATAAGGTGCGTGTCTGACGCCGGACTGGAAGTCGAAGTTGTTCACGATGGTCTTGGTCTGGGTCACAGCATTTTGCAGTGCAGACTGAAAAGGTAAAAGGTTTAGGCAACTTCTGTAATTTGTAAAAGATGAAAATATAAATTGCAGAAGTTGCCTTAATATGCAAGTCTCGGTAGTGCCGAAAAATTCATCATTTCACGATTTGAACTTTTTAAATTATAAACGGTGAATTTGCAGAACTTGCCTTTACTTGTGAAAATATCGACCTTTCTTGCGTGTTATTTTTCCGTGCTCAATTGCTCGGTTAGGACATCTGTGAATGCATGCGAGGCATTGCGTGCAGTTGTCTTTCCATTCGGGACGGCCGTCTTTCATCTCTATGTTTCGGCTCGGACAGACCATTTGGCAGATGCCGCAGCCGCTGCATTTGTCTGTGTATGTGAATTTGCACTTGCCGTTGGCTTGTTTTGTGAATGGAGGGTATATCAGCATGCTTTTTATCCGTGCGAAACTGCCTCGGCGCAGAAGTTTTTTGTCTTGCGTCTCCGCTTTTATGCACTCAGCTACTTTTTGAACTCTATCGACAGCCTCTTCTTTTTTTCTTTTTTCTACATCATGCGGGTCAACGTCAAACCCGGGCAGTAAAATATATGTGTTCGGCATCGTGACAGAGTGAAAACTGCAAAGGCCGATGCCTTTCTTTTTCAGAGCTTTCTTCAGATGATAGTCTGCAAAGCCGGTGTCGTCCCCGCAGGTGCAGACAGCGTAGGCGTTGTGTCCGTTGTAGTTTTTCAGATTCAGTTTCTCTATGAATTTCATAAAGATAGACGGTGGCCCCCAAGAATGGATAGGGAAGACGAATCCGACTTTTTCGTCGGCGTCCAGCTCAAATGTTGTGTTTGAGAAATTGTTACGTGATATGTTGTTCACGCACACAAGGCTGTCGTCAAGAAGATTTGACAACTGCCTTGCCACCCATTCTGAATTGCCTGTCGCTGAAAAGTAAAAAATCATATATTTGTTGTTTATGGCAATTTTTATAAATCAGGTCGATGTTGTTCTGAAACATAAAAATCGCAAAACGTTTTGAAAATAAGAGACTTATAATTCGCACTGAAAAACGTATTCGCTTCTGAACCTTTCGCTCAGATTCTCGTCGCGTTTCTTGAACAGTCCGAACACAGAAGAGCCGGAACCGGACATAGACGCGTAAACCGCCCCTCTGTCGTAAAGTGTCTCTTTTATGTCGCCAATTCGCGGGTATGCGTCAAAAACGCTCCTTTCGAAGTCGTTGACCATCAGGTCTTTCCACTCTTCAACAGGCTTTTTGACAATCTCTTTTAAGTTTGTCGCCGGCTTCATAGGCTTAACCTTTGAGTATGCCTCTTTTGTAGATACGAAGATGTCCGGCTTTATAAGAGCGAAGTGGTATCCTTTTAAAGACAAGTCAACCTCTTCGAGCATGTCTCCGATTCCGGTCGCGTACATAGGCCTGTTCTTTATGAAGAAAGGGCAGTCTGCTCCAAGTTTTGCGGCGTATCTGATCAGTTCGTCATCTTGAATTTTCAAGTCGAACTGGCTGTTCAGGAGTTGCAGCATGCACGAAGCGTCCGACGAGCCTCCTCCCAAGCCTGCTCCGAACGGAATAATCTTCTCCAAAAAGATGTCAATGGGAGGCAGCTCGAACTCTTTCTCCAAAAGCCGGAACGCCTTCATTACAAGGTTGTTTTCAGGGTCGTCCTCAATCTCTATGCCGGCGAGGTTCACGGATGTGGATTTGCCAGACGACGGGACAATCTCTAACGCGTCTCTCAGCGGTATCGGGTAAAATATAGTTTCGAGGTTATGGTATCCGTCCGGACGTTTCTCCACTATATTCAGACCTAAGTTTATTTTTGCGTTTGGAAAAGTTATCATATATATAGGATAATGTTTGGTTGATAATAGACAGCGAAAGTAGTAAAAAAATCTTTAGGGCGTAACATTTCAAAAAAAGTTTTTCGTAAAGCCGAAAATAATTGCATTTAATTGTGCTTTTTTAATTAAAATTTTATAAGTTTACAAAAAATAAATAAGGACAACGTACATAAGTGAGGTCGAGATGATTTTGGAAGGCCTTTAGTTTGGTCTGGTTGTATTTGTGAAGAAGCGGTGCCGGCATCGTAACAGAGCAAATAGAACAGAATAGACAAAAAGGATTCGGAAACGGCCGAAACGGATTTGTGAACATGAAAATCACAAAATGTAATTTATGGAAGTTGCATAAAGACTAAAACTTACGGTTATGGAAGATAGATTGGTGACAGTGGCGATTCACACATACGAGAAGGCGCAGATTCTGAAATCGGTGCTGGAGGCAAACGGCGTTGACGCGTCAATTCATAATGTCAATCAGATTCTGCCGGTCGTGTCGGCCGGGGTAAGGGTGAGGATTCGCGAAAGCGACTTGCCGAAGGCTTTGGGCATTATAGAGGAGATGAACAATGCGCAGGCTGTGCAGGATGCTGTCGCTGAGGAGCTGCAGAAGAAGCCGCACGAGATTCTCGTTCCGGTGGATTTCTCGGACTATTCTCAGCGAGCTTGTTCTTTTGCGTTCAGCCTGGCTGCCAAAACAAATTCGGAGGTAGTCCTGCTGCACTCTTACATGAACTTCGGTGCTTCCGCTTCAATCGGAGGAGTTATTAGTTATGAAAGGACAATTGACGAAGAGACTCGCAAGGCTAATTACGAAAGGGCTGAAAAAGAGATGTTTGAATTTGAACGTCAGTTGAATGACTTGATTGAGATGGAGGATTTGCCAAAGGTTAAGTTCTCTGCGAAAATAAGGGAGGGAATCCCCGAAGAGGAGATTCTTCACTATGTGAAGAGGCATTCGCCTATGATGATTGTGATGGGCACGAGAGGCAAGAGCCAGAAGGATATGGAACTGATCGGCAGCGTGACGGCCGAGATTGTGGAGAGGGCGTGGGTGCCGGTGTTCGCTATCCCGGAAAATACCGTCATAAAGAGTTTTGACGAGATAAGGAGCATTGCGTGCGTGACGAATTTTGAAGACAAGGACCTGATAGCTTTCGACAAGATGATGTCTATACTGAAGCCTTTTAAATTCAAGGTGCATTTTGTGCATTTCAGCCAGGGGAACAGCGCGAATCTATGGTCCGAAATCAAGCTTAGCGGAATCCGCTCTTATTTTGCAAAATATTATCCGGAACTTGAGTTTGAATATAATATGCTGAAAGGCAATGACTTGCTTTCTGTGCTTGATGATTTTATTCAGGAGAATTCTATAGACGTTGTCTCTATGAACACTCATAAGCGAAATATCTTCGCCCGTCTGTTTAACCATAGTATCGCAAGGAAGATGGTTTTCCATACAGACACGGCAATGTTTGTGTTCCATTCGTAAGTGTGATGATGTTTTTTTTGAGGCGTGCGGAGTTCTTTCCTTGTTGCGTTTTATTTTTTTATAATGCTTAAATTGAAGATGAAAAAGTTTTTATTGCTGATTGTGTCTGTGGTTTCCGTTGGGGCGCTTGGCTTCAATGGTTATTCGGTGATGCAGGATAGTGTGAATGGTGACGAAGAGATTAGGAAAGTGGAGGCCGCGGCAGGACAGGCGTCTGTGAGGTACGACGCTCCGCCTATTCCGGACAAGGTCTATTTTTGCGGAGAGGCTGTTGATTTGAAAAACTATTATTTGAGGGAACGTTTTGACCGTGAGCTGCTCAGCTTTTCCTACTGGCATTCGCAGGTGTTCCTCATAATTAAGAGGGCCAACAGATATTTCCCTGTGATAGAGCCTATTCTTGAGCGAGAGGGTGTGCCGGACGACATGAAGTATCTTGCCGTGATAGAGAGCAATCTGGACCAGCGGTCTGTGTCGCCTGCCAAGGCTGCTGGCATGTGGCAGATTATGCCGGAAACGGCAAAGGAACATGGGCTTATTGTGGCCGACGATGTGGACGAACGCTATAATCTGGAGAAGGCAACTGTTGCGGCTTGCGATTATCTGAAGAAGACCTACGCTCTGACTAACGACTGGGCTGCGGCTGCCGCTTCGTACAACACCGGAAGGGCGAGGGTGGTGCGCCAGATGGAGACGCAGCAGACAAACTGCTACTATGATATGCTATTCAGCGAAGAGACTAACAGATACGTGTTCCGTATAATACTTGCAAAATACGTGCTTGAGAATCCGAGGGCTTTCGGTTTTTATCTTGACAAGGAAGACCTGTATTATCCAGTGGAATGCAATACTGTCATGGTGGATTCTACGATAAATAATCTTACGGATTTTGCAAAAGGGTATGGCGTTTCGTATCAGTTGCTCAAGGATTCTAATCCTTGGCTTAGGTCTAATAAACTGCTTAATAGGAAAAATGACACTTTTTACATAAAGATGCCTAAGGTGGACGCTCTCTGGGTTGAACCGAGCGATATTGATGTGCATTATGAAAAGTGGATTAAATAATATGATTAGGTATGTGGACGGAGAACATCAATATGATTCTGAACTTTTTGCGTGAATTGCGTAAAAACAATAACCGTGTGTACTTTAATGAGAACAAAGACGCTTATCTTGCCGCGAAAAAGGCTTTTGAGGAGATTGTCGGCGGTCTGATTAACGAGGTGCTCGTGTTTGACAGCGGCGTGAAGTATCTTGCTCCGCAGGACTGCATTTTCAGAATTTACAGAGATGTGCGTTTCTCGCCTAATAAACAGCCTTACAAGACTCATTTCGGGGCTTACATAGCTCCGCGCGGAGGCCGCAAGAGCGTGCTGGGCGGGTATTACATACATCTGGAGCCGGATAATTGCTTGCTGGGCGGCGGTATATATTGTACAGATTCGCCTATGCTGAAGAGACTGAGGCAGGGTATATTTGACAGCTACGGCGAACTGATGAGCATTGTGAACGCTCCTGACTTTAAGAAGAAACTGAAGGTTGTCTCTTCTGATTCTCTTAAGAAAGTGCCGAACGGATTCCCTAAGGACTTTGAAGGCGCGGAGTGGCTGAAGTATAAGAATTATCAGCTGTGGCATCCGATGACAGACGATGAAATGGCTGGTCGGCAGGCGCAAGAACGTATCGTTGACGTGTTCAGGGCAATGAAGCCTTTTAACGAATATTTTAACTCTATTTTAACAGAAAATTGCTAATTGTATGGTTTTTGATTCGCTGGATAATTTGGAACAGTACGCCTCTCTGCATAAAAGTTTCGGAAAGGTGTTTGACTATATAAAGAGTTTGGATTTCTCTTCGCTCGAAGTTGGGAGGATAGAGTCTGAAGACGGCTCGTTCTATATTAATGTGGACGAGGCGGAGCTTAGAACTATAGACAAGGCGCACCCGGAAGCGCATGACAGGTATATCGATATACAGATACCGCTGTCTGGCAGTGAGTATGTTGCTTGCATGAACCGTTCTCAGTGCAAAAATTTGATTGAGGCTAATCCGCAGAATGACATATCGTTTTACGGTGATTTGCCTCATACGTATGTGGCTCTTAAGGAGGGGTATTTTGTTATCTTGTTTCCGCAAGATGCCCATGCTCCGCTTGTTGGAACCAAAGGACGTGTGAAAAAGATGGTTGTGAAAGTGCTGATAGACTGACTTCCGTCTGTTTTGTGTTAATTAATAGTTTTTTAATCGTGATTTGCGGTTGTCGCTGCAGGTCTCTAATTTTAAAAAAGTATGGAATTGCTTAAGATAGTGAAGAATGACCCGTATTTGAAGCCTTATGAAGAGGCTATTTTAGGTCGATACAAATATTATAAGAAGAGAGAAGCCGATTTGGCAAAAGGCTCTCAGACATTGTCGGACTTTGCGTCTGGCTATCTCTATTTCGGACTTCACAAGGAGGCTAAGAAATGGATTTTCCGCGAATGGGCACCCAACGCTACGGATATTTATCTTGTCGGAACTTTCAATGACTGGAAAGAGACCCCGGAGTATAAACTGACGAAGGGCAAGAACGGTGTGTGGCAGATTGAATTGCCGGAAAAGGCTTTGAAGCATGAGGACTTGTTTAAACTGAAGGTTTATTGGAAAGGCGGCTGCGGAGAGAGAATTCCGGCTTGGGCAAGACGCGTGGTGCAGGATGATGAGACTAAGATTTTCTCAGCTCAGGTGTGGGCGCCTAAGTCGCCGTATAAATTTAAGGTGAAGAAGTTTAAGCCTAATGTGTCTCCTTTGCTTATCTATGAATGTCACATCGGTATGGCTGGCGAGGAGGAAAAGGTTTCGTCTTACAGGGAGTTTAGGGAAAAGATGCTTCCGAGAATAGTGGCTGACGGCTATAATTGCGTGCAGATTATGGCTATTCAGGAACATCCGTATTATGGTTCGTTCGGTTATCATGTGTCGAGTTTCTTCGCCGCTTCTTCCCGCTTCGGAACGCCTGACGAGTTGAAGGAGCTTATTGATGAGGCTCACTCTATGGGGCTGGCTGTCATCATGGATTTGGTGCATTCGCATGCTGTGAAGAACGAGGTGGAAGGCCTGGGCCTTTTTGACGGCACTCCGTACCAGTATTTTCATGAAGGCGGGCGAAGGGAGCATAGGCAGTGGGATTCGCTGTGCTTTGATTACGGAAAGAACGAGGTGCTGCACTTCTTGCTGTCTAATTGCAAGTACTGGCTGGAAGAGTTTAAGTTTGACGGCTTCAGATTTGACGGCGTGACCTCTATGATTTTCCGTGACCATGGAATGGGCAGTGTCTTTGGCGATTACGGAAATTACTATAATCTGAATCAGGATGGAGACGCAATCTGTTATCTGACTTTGGCTAACCAGCTTATTCATGAGGTGAACCCTAAGGCTATTACTATTGCGGAAGAGGTGAGCGGCATGCCGGGCATTGCTGCTAAGATTGACGACGGCGGAATCGGATTTGACTACCGTCTGGCTATGGGTATCCCTGATTTCTGGATAAAGACGATAAAAGAGTGCCGCGACGAGGATTGGAAGCCTGGACATATACTGTGGACGCTGACAAATCGCCGTGCCGACGAAAAGACTATCAACTACGCTGAAAGCCATGACCAGGCGCTTGTTGGCGACAAGACGTTGATTTTCCATCTTGCTGATTCTGATATGTACTGGCACATGTCGCGCCTTTTCGATTCCACTTACATGATGGACCGCGCTATTGCTCTGCATAAGATGATCAGGCTGATTACAGTCGCGTCTATGAATGGCGGTTATCTGAATTTCATGGGTAATGAGTTCGGCCACCCTGAGTGGATTGACTTCCCCCGCGAAGGCAATGGCTGGTCTTACAAATATGCAAGGAGACAATGGAGCTTGGTGGACGATGAGAACTTGAAATATCAGTATCTCGGCGATTTTGACAAGGCGATGCTCGATGTCGTGAAGTCCGAACGCAAGTTCAACGACTCTTATGTTGTTGTGCTTTGGGACAAGTCTGACGACCAAGTCCTTGCGTTCCGTCGTAAGAATCTTGTGTTTGTGTTTAACTTTCATCCGTATAACTCTTATACTGATTACGGCATTCTCACAGAAGCTGGAAAGTATGAGATGGTTCTGAACTCGGACGACACTCGTTTCGGCGGGTTTGGCTTTGTGGACTCTTCTCAAGACCATTTCACGGTGCCGGAGGTTCCTGGTAGGGGAGATGGCAAGGAGTGGCTGAAACTTTATCTGCCGTCTCGTTCGGCATTCGTTCTTAGATTGAGCGATGATGTCTAATTAGGTCGAAATAAAAATTGTATAAAGGCGAAGGTTTTTCAAATGAGAACTTTCGCCTTTTTTATTCTGTGTAGTTGTTTTTCTTGCTGACGAGATGCGCATTTGGGCTGTTTTAAGGCGATTTAAGAGCCTTTTTTTATTTGCTTGTTGATTTTAATTGTACTAAAAATTGCAGGATTCGCAAAATTTGCCTATTTTAGTGCGTTTTTTTGAAAGAACGTGAAAAATGATAGATCAGGACAGAATAATTAAGATAAACATCGAGGAGGAGATGCGCTCGTCTTACATAGACTATTCAATGTCTGTAATTGTGTCGAGAGCATTGCCTGATGTTAGGGACGGTTTTAAGCCGGTTCACAGAAGAGTGTTGTTTGGTATGAACGAGCTCGGAGTCTCTTCCAACAAGCCAACTAAGAAGTCGGCGCGTATTGTTGGGGAGGTGTTAGGTAAGTATCACCCGCACGGAGACTCTTCCGTTTACTTCACAATGGTGCGTTTGGCTCAGGAGTGGACTATGCGATATCCGCTTGTTGACGGGCAAGGTAACTTCGGCTCTATTGACGGCGACAGCCCTGCGGCTATGCGTTACACCGAGGCGAGGCTGAAGCGTATTGCTGAAGATGTTCTTATCGATTTGGATAAGGAGACTGTTGATTTCCAAAATAACTTTGACGACACATTGCAGGAACCTACTGTGCTGCCTACACGAGTGCCTAACTTGCTCGTGAATGGAGCGTCTGGTATCGCTGTGGGTATGGCTACCAATATGCCGCCGCATAACCTGTCTGACACTATCGACGCGATTGTCGCGTTTATTGACAATAACGATATTTCGATGGATGACCTTATCAAGGAGATCAAGGCTCCAGACTTCCCTACTGGAGGGTATATTTATGGTTATTCCGGAGTTAAGGAGGCTTACGAGACGGGTCGCGGACGTGTGGTTATTCGTTCTAAGGTTGAGATTGAGAACGAGGGCGGAAGAGACAAGATTATAGTTCGCGAAATCCCTTATCAGGTAAACAAGGCGGAGCTTATCAAGGCTATCGCCGATATGGCGGAAGATAAGAAAATCGAAGGTATAGCAAATATTAACGACGAGTCTGACCGCGAGGGTATGCGTATCGTTATTGATGTGAAGCGTGACGCCAACTCTAACGTGGTTCTTAATAAGTTGTATAAATATAGCGCTTTGCAGTCATCTTTCAGCGTGAACAATATTGCGCTTGTGAAGGGGCGTCCAAGGTTGCTTAACTTGCGCGAGCTTATATTCTATTTTGTTGAGCACAGGCAGGATGTGGTTGTGCACCGCACCCGCTACGAGCTTCGCAAGGCGGAGGAACGCGCTCACATCTTGGAGGGCTTGATTATTGCCTGTGACAATATTGACGAGGTGGTTCAGATTATACGCTCTTCTAGAACTACGGACGAGTCTATAAAGCGTCTGATGGAACGTTTTGAGCTGTCTGAAATTCAGGCTAGAGCTATTGTGGAAATGCGCCTGCGCCAGCTGACTGGTCTCGCGATTGAGGAGCTTCGTGCTGAGTATGAAGAGCTGATGAAGAAGATTGACTACTACAAGCAGGTGCTTGCAAGTGTTGATTTGCAGATGAGCATCGTTAAGGCTGAGCTTCTTGAAATAAAGGAAAAGTACGGAGACGCTCGTCGTTCCGAAATTGTTTACTCTTCCGAAGAGTTTAATCCTGAAGATTTTTATGCGGATGATGAAATGGTAATAACTATTTCGCATCTTGGATACATAAAGCGCACTCCGCTTACTGAATTTAAGTCTCAGAACCGGGGCGGTGTAGGCTCTAAGGGCAGCAATGCGCGTGACGAGGATTTCATTGAGTACATATATCCTGCGTCTATGCATAACACAATGATGTTCTTCACGCAGAAGGGCAAGTGTTTCTGGATGAAGGTTTATGAAATTCCGGAAGGCGCTAAGAACGCTAAGGGCAGGGCTATCCAGAATATGCTTAACATAGATAATGACGATCGTATTAACGCGTTTATAAAGGTCAAGTCTTTGAACGACGCTGAGTTTAACAAATCTCATAGCTTGTTGTTCTGCACTAAGCGGGGTGTGGTTAAGAAGACTTCGCTTGAGGCTTACTCTCGTCCGCGCGCAAACGGTGTGAACGCCATCACTATACGTGAGGACGACGCTGTAATCGAGGTTTGTCTTACTAACGGAAACAGCGAGGTGCTTCTTGCTAATAAGAACGGTAGGGCTATCAGGTTTAACGAGTCTAAGGTGCGCGAAATGGGACGTACGGCAACTGGTGTGCGCGGCATGACTCTTGACGAGGGCGATGACGAGGTTATAGGCATGATAACTGTTAATGACCCGGAAAAGGAGACTGTTATGGTGGTTTCTGAACAGGGTTACGGAAAACGTTCTGATATTGAGGACTATCGTGTTACCAATCGTGGCGGAAAGGGTGTCAAAACTATTAATGTGACTGATAAGACCGGCAAGCTTGTTGCTCTTAAATGCGTGACAGATGAAAATGACTTGATGATTATAAACAAGTCTGG